>NZ_JBRJGW010000018.1:0-131218 GCF_053628695.1 Amorphus sp. MBR-141 | reverse complement strand
TCCATCGCCAGCCTCCATCAAAGCTGGCTCCCTATGAATCACGCATCACACGCCGACGGAATCCCGAAAATCACACTTCTGCCAAAGTAGTGCTAGGCCGACGGTTGCGGCTGCTCGAGTACTGCCCATCTAAAGCGTTGGCCTCGATTCCGTGAGCATTTGATCGATGGCGCTTTTCCGGGATTGCCGATCCAGCATGTAGGTGTTGCGCCTGAACTCGGCGCCTTCGAGCAGGGCCTTCACGTAGCCAGACACGTTGTCCGCGGCCATAATAAGCGTGGAGTCGAGCGTGTGAACATATTTGCTCGTCACCGATCCCTTCGCGTGGCCGATCAGAGCGGCGATCGTGATCTCGGTGAAGCCCAGGTCATTTGCAATGCTCGCGAAGCTGTGCCGCAGTACGTGAGGCGTCACGTCCCACAGTGGCGTGTCCTTGAACAGCTTCTTCCAACTCTGCGGGAAGTTGCCGACCGCATTGTCGATGCCCTGGCCGGGAAAGACGTACGTTCCGGTTCTGTGCGGTCGTTCCTTCTCCAGATATTCCACGACCGGAAGGCCGACCGGGCGAACCGAGGAGCCTTCCTTGCTATCGACCAGTCGCAGGCAGCTACCTTCAAGATCGACCTCACTCCATTTGAGGTTGACGATTTCTCCGCGCCGGCAGCCGGTCAGCGTAATCAGCCTGAGGATCTCGGCGTGTATCCTGTAGCGGTCGCTTTGCTGAGCCTGACGAAGGATGTCTCCCAAAGTACGGTACTCAGCTTCGCTGAGGCGACGGTCGCGAACCTGGTATTTCGGTTTGCGGAGACCGTGCGTCGGATTGTGCTCGATCACCCCAGCCTCGACTGCGTATGAGAAGATGCCGCCCAGGAGGCCCATCGTCCGGATCGCGGTGCCGCGGCCGCCGCGGACGATGGCCTTGCCGCGGAGCTTTTCGGTCTTCATGGTCACGCGTGTCTTGCCGGCGATGATGTCCTTCATCAGGTTGTTCATGTCCGGCTTGGTGATGTCCCGCACGCGTCGCGTCCCGAGAAGGGGAATGATGTGCCTGCGGATACGGCCGACATCGGTGGCGATGGTGGTGTCCTTCTTCGGTCTGCCGCCTTTGCCAAGGATGAGGCCGGCTTCCATGTCGGCGATGTACTGCTCGCACAGTTGCTTGATGGTCAGCGCCTTACGGTCTTCCTCTCGCTCTTCAGCGGGATCGCCGCCATGGGCGACCTGTCCGAGCAGGGCCTTCGCTTCGCGGCGCGCAGTCTCCGGGGTCCAGACACCATGAAGGCCGATCGTGTAGCGACGCGAGCGGCCACGGGATCGGTACTGGACGATGTAGCTGCGCTTGCCGGAGGGATAGACGCGAAGACCAAAGCCTGGCAATTCGTCGTCCCAGACGACGTGACCTTTGCTCTGCGGCTCGACGGCCTCTACAAACCGTTTGGTCAGTTTGGTCATGCTCCCGTCCCTCGGAAGCCCCGATTTCGAGTAAGCACCACGCAAGCACACGGGCGGAAATCAAGGCGTATTCACGGATAGAGACTTCGGAGCTCCGATTCTGAAAATCAATCAATTTCAGATAGTTAGCGTGCTCTGGCGTGCCCTATCGTGCAATTCGGATAGGTCCTTAGACCAGCTCCGAAGGCAGAGGTCACAGGTTCGAATCCTGTCGGGTGCACCATTTTCTGCCGATCCCCCGATACATCCGCGTCATCAGAGACAATCTCGAGCATCGGTTCGCCGGCTACCCATGCTGTCTGGTGAGGATTGCGCTCACCACGAGATCGAACAGGTGGTCCGCGCGCGGAACAAGCGGAGGCTGGTCGGCTAGCCACGCCAGGGCGCTGATCAGCGCAAACAGATCATTGCCGTCCATGTCGGTTCGCGCGACCCCTTCCGCTTGAGCGCGGCGAAGCAACCGCTCCCCCGCGGTCCGCAATCCGGTGCAGGAGCCATGAAGTGCGGACTCTTCGTCTGAAATCGCAGCCACCATCAAGGCGATGGCGCCGCTATAGTCGTGCGTCATCGCGACGGCCTCTTTCAGCCATGTCTCAAGGGCGCTACCGGCGTCATCCCGTCGTTCAAGCTCGTTCGCTCTTTGCGCCAACGCGTCGAAATTGGTGCGCAGCAAGGCTTCAAGAAGCGCCTCGCGCGTCGGGAAATGGCGGTACAGAGTGCCAAGCCCGACCTCCGCCTGGCGCGCCAAATCGCGAAGCGAAGCGTCGGCGCCTTCCTCCGCCACAACGCGGCGCGCAACGGCAAGAAGCCGGTCGTAGTTCTTTTTAGCGTCGGCTCGCATGCTCTCCCCTTGACAATCGGAGCGATGCTCCATTTATGTGGAGCACTGCTCGACTTTCAGCAGCATAGCTCCGGTAGGGGAATAAACAATGCCAGAAATGGTGATGAAGGCCGTTCGCCAGCATGAGTTCGGCGGTCCCGAGGTGCTCATTTACGAGGATGCACCGATGCCGGAGCTGAAAGCGGGCGAGGTGCTCGTTCGCGTTCACGCCATCGGCATCAATCCTCCCGACTGGTACCTGCGTGACGGATACAGGTCGCTCCCGCCCGAATGGCGGCCGGAAGGCAATTTCCCTCTCATTCTGGGGACGGACGTGTCCGGAGTCGTCGAAGCGTTGGCTGGCGACGTCAAGGATTTCAGGGTCGGTGACGAGGTTTACTCCATGGTTCGCTTCTTCAGCATCGGCGAGAGCAGGGGGTATGCTGAATACGTCAGCGTGCCAGCGGCGGATCTCGCCCTCAAACCAAAGAACATCGATCACGTGCACGCCGCCGGAGCGCCGATGTCGCTGCTCACCGCATGGCAGTTCATGGTCGAGGTGGGGCATGAAGAACCGAACCCGCTGCAGCCGCACAAGCACGTGCCGGTGCCGCTCGAGGGCAAGACCGTTCTCGTCAATGGGGCTGCGGGCGGCGTGGGCCATCTTGCCGTTCAGGTGGCCAAAGTGAAGGGCGCTCGCGTGATCGGGGTGGCCTCCGGGAGGCACGAGTCACTGCTGCGCGACCTGGGCGCTGATGAGTTCATCGACTACGCCAAGACCTCTCCGGAGGAAGCCGGGAAGGACATTGACCTTGTCATCGACACCGTCGGAGGCCCAACGACCGGCCGTTTCCTGCGCGCATTGAAACCTGGCGGCGCGTTGTTTCCCGTATATCCGCTCGGCTTCGACGGCGCCGAGGAAGCCGAAAAGCAGGGCTTCAAGGTTTCAACCGTTCAGGTGCGGTCAAGTGGGACTCAGCTAGCCGAAGTCGGGCGTTTGCTCGACGATGGATCGATCCGCGTTGTGGTGGATGGCACCTATCCCCTTGCGGACGCTCGAAAGGCGCATGAGCGCGCGGAAAACGGACACATCCAGGGAAAAATCGTCCTCACCGTCCGGTGAGACTTCGACAATGCCGGCGTGGTCTCGCAGGGGACCGGAGCATGCGATGACGGTCATCATCGGGATATGGAAGAACATGCGGCCTACCTGACGGCGGCAGACAACAGGCGTTCCGGCAATCCCGAGAGCAGCAGCCCGGTGTCTGCTCAGGAGCCACCGAACACGCCGGCCTGTCTTTTGCGTGTCCGTTCCGCATCCGCGAACAGGATCTTCGATCCGAGCAAGATCTCGGTTGTCGCGCGTAGGTGGTCGGCCATGGCCTGTGTTGCGGCGTCCGCATCACGGTCCAGCGCCGCCGCGGCAATCGCCCGGTGCTCGGCCGGGATGTCGCGATCGGTTTCCGCGAACGGCCCCGACAGCCGCCGGTATCGTTCTGACTGGATGTAGAGCTGGCGGCGCAGGCGCAGCCACCACGAGTTCTCGCACGCCGACGTCAGCTCGTCGTGAAAGACTTGATGGAGCGCATGCCAGCTGCGGGACTCGGGTGTGTCGGTCTGGAGATAGGCGCGGCCCAGCGCCGACAGCTGGTGGCTTGCCGACAGGACGCGCCCCTCCCAGGCCAGATCGCCGTCGCGGATTGCCGAAGCGAGGCACCGACATTCCACGTCGATGCGCACGTCGGTGAGGTCGGTCAGATCCTGGCGTGACACCGGCGCCACCAGAAATCCGCGCTGCGGCTCCGCGACGACCAACCCTTCCGAAGTCAGGCGCGACAGCGCCTCGCGAATGGCACCGGAGCTGGCGGCGAACTCCTTGCGGAGGAAATCGATCCGCAGCTTCTCACCTGGCTGGAAGCGAGCCGACACGATTGCCGCGCGCAGCCGCTCATAGGTCTGCGCCGTCAGGCTCCTGGGTTGTTCCGCTTCGTCGTCCATGTGCCGTTTCTATCGGGTGCCCGCGTCGGAATAAAATGTATTTTATGTTGACCTGTTCTTTTTATGGGCATATGTGCACATAAACACAAGATCCTTGATGGGGGAAACACCGACATGCGGTTCGTGAGCTTCGAGCAGGCGGGCATCCAGGGCCTGGCCATCGAGACGGGGGACGGTTACCGCGGTCGGATCGCGACCGATTCGGCGTTTCCGGGGACGCTGGACGACATCGTCCGCACCGGCGACTTCGCCGCCGCCGCCGATGCATTGAAAGCCGGCGCCTCGGTCGATCCGGACGCGGTGAGCCACGCCGTCCCGTTCGCGCGCGCCGGCAAGATCCTCTGCGTCGGCCTCAACTACGCCGACCACACCGCCGAGAGCGGGATGGACGCGCCCGACTTCCCCACCGTGTTCGTGCGCTTCAACACCGGGCTCGTGCCCCACGGCGCGCCGATGGTCCGGCCGAAGGCCTCCGACGCGTTCGACTACGAGGGTGAGATGGTCGCGGTGATCGGCAAGGCCGGTCGCGCCATTCCGGAAGACCAGGCGCTCGGCCACGTCGCCGGCTATTCGATCTTCAACGACGGCTCCATCCGCGACTACCAGCTGCGCACCACCCAGTGGACCATCGGCAAGAACTTCGACGCCACCGGCGGCTTCGGCCCGGCCTTCGTCACCGCCGACGCCCTGCCCGCCGGCGCGACGGGCCTGAAGCTCGAGACCCGGCTCAACGGCAAGGTGATGCAGAGCGCATCGACGTCGGACCTGATCTTCGACGTGGCCCGGCTGGTGTCGCTGCTCAGCATCGGCATGACGCTCGAGCCGGGTGACCTCATCGTCACCGGAACGCCGGCGGGCGTCGGCTTTGCCCGCAATCCGAAGGTGCTGATGCAGCCGGGCGACGTCTGCGAGATCGAGATCGAGGGCATCGGCGTCCTGCGCAATCCCATCGTCGCGGAGAACTAGAACCGGTCGGACCGCTGTCTGGGGAGGGAGCGATGACACACGAAGCGCAACGCCACGATTGCGACGTTCTGATCGTCGGTGCCGGGCCTGCCGGCCTCGCCCTCGCGACCGAGCTGACGGGCCGCGGCCACACCGTGCGCGTCGTCGAGAAGAACGCCCGCGTCGGCGTGCAGCCGAGGGCGAAGACGACCAACGTCCGCACGATGACGCAGATGCGGCGCTGGGGCCTCGCGCCGGAGGTGCGCAGCCGCTCGCCGCTGTCGGCCGATTTTCCCCGCCGCGTCGCCTTCTCCACCGGCCTGTTCGGCCACGAGATCCACGCCTTCGAGAACGCCTTCTGCGCCACCCCGAAGCGCGACGACCGGTTTCCGGAAAACGCCGAGTTCATCCCCCAGTACGTGGTCGAGGGCATCCTGCTCGACCACGTGCAGTCGCAATCGCTGGCGCAGGTGGAGTTCGGCGCCCGGCTCGCCTCCTTCGAGCAGGACGCCCACGGCGTCACGGCCTCGGTCGCCGGCGCGGACGGAACCCGCCAGGCCATCCGGGCGCGCTATCTGGTCGGCGCCGACGGCGGACGCAGCACGGTGCGCGAGGCCCTCGGCATCGCCATGCAGGGCCAGCGCAACCTCGTCTCCTTCATCACGCTGATCCTGCGCATTCCGGGGCTGGAGGCCGACCCCGGCCTGAAGGGCGCGCTGTTTCATTGGGTCGTGAACCCCGACGCGCCGTGCATCATCGGGCCGATGGACCGCAACGACACCTGGTTCTGGGCGATGGCGATCCCGATCGGCGCGCCGACCGACGACGCGACGCTGCTGGGCCACGTGCGCGCGGCCATCCAGAAGGACTTCCCGCTGGAGATCCTGGCGCGCGACGAGTGGACCGTTCACCGGCTCATCGCCGACCGCTACCGCGACGGCCGCGTCTTCCTCGCCGGCGACGCCTGCCACCTCCACTCGCCGTTCGGAGGGCATGGGATGAATCTCGGCATCGGCGACGCGGTGGACCTCGGCTGGAAGCTCGCCGCGAGACTGGAAGGCTGGGGATCCGACGCGCTTCTCGACAGCTACGAGCATGAGCGCAAGCCGGTCCACGAGAAGGTTCTCGAAACCTCCACGGAGAATGTCGCGGCGCTCAGCGATCACTTCAGCGGGCCGAACCTGGCCGACGCGGGCCCCGAAGGCGAGGCAGCGCGCCGCTCCGCCGCGGCCGCCGTGGAAAGGATCAAGCGACCGGAGTTCGTGTCGCTGGGCGTCGTGCTCGGCTACCGCTACGAGGGCTCGCCGGTCGTGGCCGAAGAGGCCGGCGCCGCGCCGCCCTTTTCCGTCACCGACTATCTCCCGACCGCCCGGCCGGGCGCGCTCGCGCTGCACGCCTGGCTCGCCGACGGCCGATCGATCTACGACGCGTTCGGGGCCGGCTTCACGCTGCTGCGGCTCGCCGGACACGACGCGGCCCTCGAGCGCTCCCTTGCGGCCGAGGCCGCCGCGGCCGGGCTGCCGCTCACCGTCGCCGACCTCTCCGACGAAGGCCTTGGCGACCTCTACGGCGCCGCCTACGCGCTCGTCCGACCGGACCAGCACGTGGCCTGGCGCGGCGACCAGATCCCGGATCCGCGAGAGCTGATCGACCGCGTCCGAGGCGCGGTCGCAATCAACAAGACACGCCTTTCGGCGTGAAAATCACCTGGGGAGGAAACACCATGTCACTGTCCCGACGGACCTTTCTGGCCACCGCATCCGCATGCCTGGCGCTGCCGGCGATCGCCCGGGCGCAGACGACCCATCAGCTGAAGCTGTCGCACTATCTGCCGCCGCAGCACCAGATCAACGCCGAGCTCAACCGCTGGGCCGACGAACTGCGCGAGACGACAGGCGGCAGCCTGGACATCCAGGTGTTTCCGGCCGGCCAGATGGGCCCGCCGCCGCGCCAGTACGATCTGGCCCGCACCGGCGTCGCCGATCTCGCCTTCGTCTACATCGCGCTGTCGCCGGGCCGGTTCCCGCGCACGGACGCGCTGTCGCTGCCGTTCCTGTTCGCCGATGACGCGGGCGTTCCGGTCAGCACCGCCGATGCCTCCTGGATCGCCACGTCGATGAAGGACATGCTCCAGCCTGAATATGCGGGCACCGAGATCCTCTATGACGTGGTGTCGACGTCCCTCGGCTTCTTCATGAAGGACCGGCTGATCGAGACGCCGGCCGACATGAAGGGCCTGCGGATCCGGCCGACGAGCGCCATCGTGTCCAGTCAGCTGGAGGCCCTCGGCGCATCTCCCGCCACCATCGCGCCGGCCGAACTGGCCGACGCCATCGCCAAGGGCGTCGTCGACGGCGCCGTCTTCAACTTCGAGGGCGGCAAGGCATTCCAGCTGCAGCAGTCGGTCACCAAGGTGAGCCAGCTCGCCAGTTCGGTCGGGTTCTTCTCGCTGGTGATGAACCAGAACGCCCTCGACGGGCTGCCGGCCGAGATGCGCAAGGTCATTCACGACAGCACCGGTCCGGAAGCCGGGCGCCGCGTCGGCGCGCTCTATGACAAGGCCGAGGCCGCCGGCCGGCAGTTCATGGTCGAAAAGGGCGTCGAGATCATCGAGCTCACCGGCGACAGGAAGACCCCGTTCGCCGAGAAGCTGAAGCCGGTGGCCGACCGGCAGATCGCCGATCTGGAGGCCAAGGGCATCGACGTCGATGCGATCGTCGCCCGGGTGAACCAACTCAAGGCGGAGCTCTGAGCGATGCTTGATCGCGCCCTGGCCGGACTCGCCCGGCTGTGCACCGGCCTGGGCGCGGTCTCGCTGCTCGTCATGATGCTGGCCACCGACTACGACATTGTGGCCCGTTGGGCTGCCAACCGGCCGCTGCACGGCGTGGTCGAGATCGTCGAGATCATGGTGCTGGCAACCGCCATGCTCGGCCTGCCCGAGGCATTCCTCCGCAGCGAGCAGATCCAGGTGGATCTCTTCGACACCGTCCTGCCGGCCGGCATCCTGCGGGGGGTGAAGGTGATCGCCCTCCTGCTGACGATCGTGTTTCTCGCGCTCCTCTGCCGCAACGTGACGGCTCCGATGATGGATGCCCGCACGTTCGGCGACATGAAGCCGGATCTCGGCATGCCCGTGTGGCCGCTCTACGCGCTGATCCTGTTCTCGTTCGCGGCGTCGGTGCTCGCCTGCGCGGGCGCGATCGCCCGGCTCGCCGGCGGCGGGCATCCGGAGGCGCGGACATGACGCCGCTCGTCCTCGCGTGCGCCGGCATTGCCGTCCTTGTGCTGCTGATCCTGGCGCGCGTGCCCGTCGCTGTCGCCCTGGGCCTCGTCGGCTTCTTCGGCTACGCCGCCACCGACGGCTTCATGCGCGCCAATCTCATGCTCGGGGCGCTGCCCATCGAGATGGCCTCGGCCTACACCTTCTCCGTCGTGCCGCTCTTCACGCTGATGGGCGCCGTCGCTGCCGTCTCCGGGCTGTCGGCGGATCTCTTCCGGGCCAGCCACGTGGCCCTGCGGGGCGCGCGCGGCTCGCTGTCGATCGCCTCCATCTTTGCTTCGGCGCTGTTCGGCGCGGTCTGCGGATCGTCGGTCGCGACCGCGCTCACCATGAGCAAGGTGTCGATCCCGCAGATGTTGGCGGCCGGCTACAGGCCCTCTCTCGCGGCCGGCTCGGTCGCCGCCGGCGGCACCCTCGGCATCCTGATTCCGCCGTCGCTCATCCTGATGATCTACGCCATCATCGCCCAGCAGTCGGTCGCCGAGCTGTTCGCCGCCGCGCTGGTTCCCGGCCTGATCCTCACCGGGCTCTACTGCTGCGTGGCCCTCTTCCTCAGCCGGCGCATGGCATCCGGCGTCGAAATGGGCGGCGGACCGGCCGGCGAGCGCGAACCGGCGGTCCGGACGCTCGGGCGCATCTGGCACGTCGTGCTCCTCTTCGCCATCACGCTCGGCGGCATCTACACGGGCTTTTTCACGCCCACCGAGGCTGCCGCCGTCGGAGCGCTCGGGGCGCTGGTGCTGGGCTTATCGACCGGTCGCCTGTCGATCGGCGGCGCGACGACATCCTTCCTGGAGACCGTGCGGCTCGTCGCCAGCGTCATCTTCATCGTGATGGCGTCGACGATGTTCTCCTACTTCATCGTCCAGACCGGCCTTTCCACCACGATCGCCGACGGCATGTCCGAGGCGGGCCTCGGCGCCACCGCGGTGATCATCGTGCTGTGCGCGATCTACATCCTGATGGGGTGCTTTCTCGAAGGCATCGCGATGATCCTCATCACCGTGCCGATCACGCTGCCTCTGGTGCTGTCGTTCGGTTACGACCCGATCTGGTTCGGCATCCTGCTCGTCATCCTGATCGAGATCGGCCTCATCACCCCGCCGGTGGGCATGAACCTGTTCGTCATCAAGGCCGTCTCGCCCGGGCTTTCGATCACCGACATCTACCGCGGCTCGCTGCCGTTCCTGGCCGCGCCGATGGTTCTCATCGCTCTCATGATCGCCTGGCCGGGGCTGGTGCTCTGGTTGCCGTCGATGCTGCAATAACGCGTACGGAGGAAACCGCCGTGACCTATCTCGTCAAGCAAATCGGATACGTCCACCTGGGCGTTCCGGACCCGGCCGAAAACGCCGCCGATCTCACCGACATCGTTGGGCTGCGCGTCACCGGAACCGACGACGGCACCGTCTACATGTCGTCGAACACCCGCCAGTTCGAGATGGTGTACTCGCGCACCGACGCGCCCTGCATGATCTCCATGGGCATGGAAGCCGTCTCGCTGGAGGCGATCGACGAGGTGAAGCGCCGCGCCCTCTCCGACGGCCTGGAGATCGTGTCCGACACGCCGACCCTTCCCGGCATCGAGCGGGCGGTGACGTTCGTCATGCCCGGCGGCGCCCGGATGGAAGTGCACGCACCCGTGGCCCGCAGCGCGTCGGCCTATCATGCGATGCCCGGCGCGCGGCCCCGCCGGCTGGAGCACGTGAACCTCTTCGTGCCCGACACGGCCGAGACCGCCGATTGCATCACCGACATCCTCGGCATGAAGCTCTCCGACCAGACCGATGGCGGCGCGCTGCGCTGGTTCCGCGCCGAGGACGGCTATCACCATTCGCTGGCGCTGGGTCCCGGCGAAGGCCGGCTCCACCACTACGCCTTCGATCTGAAGAGCCAGGAAGAGCTGGCGCGCCTCGCCGACACGCTCGTCGCCAGGGAGCGGACCCTGTTCTGGGGGCCCGGGCGTCACGGGGCCGGCGGCAACATCTTCACCTACTACATCGACCCGGTCGGCTGCATCGTGGAGAACTCGGTCGAGATGGACCGCATCGACCACGACCTGGCGTACGAGCCGCGGATCTGGGATATGAGCCAGGGCATGGGCGGACGCTGGATCAACACCTGGGGCACGCCGCCGCCGGAGAACTTCCTCGAGCCCGGCGTGCGCTTCCAGTCTCGCTAGCAGGGCGTCGGCCTGACACGTACCTGCTCCCCCGGCGGAACTGATCGGGCATGACGCAATTCAGCTCGTCACGCCGGTCACGCGGCGGGCGTTGGCTGCCGTCAGCCGGATGATGCAGCCGGCGCCGCCCGCCCGGCGGCTCGGTTCCCCGGCGACCTGTTCGATGGCCGCATACGCCTCGCCTGAAGCGGCGCCGTCCTCGCCGAGGCCGTGCAGGAATTGCACGGCCTGTTGGGCATTGGAGGCTGCGGTGAAGATGGCGGGGGTGTCGTTCTTCAGGATCTTGAGCCAGGTCGCGGCGTAAGGCGCGTGGTCGGGACGGAACTCCAGGCCGATGCCGAGGTCTGCGCAGAGGAAGGCGGCCCCGAGCTCGGCGACGAGTTCCTCGGCGGCAAAGGCCTCGCTGCCGAAGCGGGTCTTGAGGACCCGGTCCAGGCACTGTGGGACTCCACTCCAGTGAACCAGCTCGTGGCTGAGCGTGGATAGCAGGTCTCGGCGGACGTGCTGATGGCACTGCCGTGGAAGACCTGCTTCGGCGGCCTCTGAAAGGCCGAGACCTTCGCCGCCGCCACCGATGCCGATATCCCTCACGGAGGTGAGGCCGCCTTCCACCGACCTGCGCTCCCAGGCAGCCAAATCGACTGTTGAATCCCAAAACGTATGATGCAATCATAATACAATCTTGTATTATATGGAGGGGATCATGAACCGTCGTCATTTTCTGGTCGCTGCGAGCTATGTCGCGGCAACGTTGGGGCTGGCCGCGCCAGTCCTGGCCCAAGGATATCCCGACCACCCGGTCACGCTGGTCGTTCCGTTCTCTCCAGGGGGAGGCACGGACCTGCTGGCTCGGCTGGTCTCCACCAAACTGGAAGCCGCGCTCGGCGCGCCGGTTGTCGTCGACAACCGTCCCGGGGCGAGCGGTGCCGTTGCCGGCGCCTACGTGAAGACGCAGCCCGCCGACGGATACACGCTGCTGTTCGGAACCTCGTCGACCAACGCGATCTCGCCTGTCCTGCACGAGGACAAGATGGGCGGGATGCTCACCGGCTTCGATCCCGTCAGCCTGGTCGCCAACAGCGCACTCATTCTCGCGGTCCCGTCCTCGTCGCCGATTGCCGACCTCAAGAGCTATGTGGAGGCCTCGAAAGAGCGGCCGCTGACCTACGGCACCTTCGGCGTCGGCTCGACGCCGCACCTTCTGGGCACGCTGTTCGCCTCCGAATCGGGCGCGGACCTGATCCATGTCCCCTACAAGGGCTCGGCCCCCGCCGTCGCCGATGTGACCGGCGGCCATATCGACAGCGCCTTCCTGACGGTGACAGCCCTCACCGCCGCGCTCGAGGACGAGGCCATGCGCGGCCTGGCGGTGGCCGCGCCCGCGCGCCTGGCGCAGTTCCCCGACATTCCGACGTTCGAAGAGCTTGGCTACGAGGGGCTCGACGACGCCGGCTGGTTCGCGATCTTCGCCCCCGCGGGCGTTCCGGCGGATATCCGCGCCCAGATTTCCAAGGCGGTCCGGTCTGTCCTCGACGAGCCCAAGGCCCAGGAAGAATTCGCCAAGCTCGGCGTTGCGGCGCAGGGCTCCACGCCGGAAGAGCTGGAGACGAAGCGCGACGCCTCCGTTGCGCTGGTGAAGCATATCCTGGCCACCACCGATATCGACATTTCCAAGTAAGCTGAAAGGTCTACGGCACGATGCGTCTAGGTAACATTACCGACTACCAGATCCGTCGGTGGTACAGTCAGGAACAGGAAGTCCTGACCAACGAGATCTATCAGTCGGACGAAGGCGCTCCCTTGCGCAAAATCCTGATCGCTGCGGCGATCAGGAATCCCTATGCGGGCCGGTTCAGCGACGATCTGAGTGAGATCGTCGATGGCAGCGACCGGCTGGGAGAGGAGTTTGCCCGGCGCGTCCTCGCCGGCCTCGCCGGTGCGCGGGCCGAAAGCTATGGCAAGGCTTGCGTCGTCGGCAGTGCCGGCGAATACGAGCACGGCAATGCCTTCATCACCGCCCGGTTCGCCACCCCGATCCGGGCGGTTCTTCCGGGCGCAACGGAGTGGATTCCCTCGACCGGCAAGCGCAGCGGCCCAGGCGCCCTGATCGACGTCCCGCTCGCCCATATCGGCGAACTTTATGCACGCGACTACTACGATACGGTGAGCACCTATTTCGACGATGCGCCGAACGCCGACGAGGTCGTGGTGGCGTTCGCCGTCGCGACGCGTGGGCGTATCCACGCGCGCCTCGGCGGGCCTAAGGTCGCGCCGCTCGCGGCCGAATAGAGCGCGGAGGCGGATATGACGGATCGGGAACGCTCCAATTTCGCTCAGCTGAACGGATTGCGGTTCCACTATCTGACCTGGGGCGATCCCGGGCGTCCGATGCTGATCTGTCTGCACGGGCTGCGTAGCTACGGCCGAACCTTCGCCGGGCTCGCGGAGACCCTCGCGGACCGCTTCTACGTCGTGGCGCCCGATCAGCGCGGTCGGGGAGAGACGGACTGGGATCCGGCGCGGAACTACTTCGCCGATCGGTACGCCGCCGACCTGGCGGCGCTCGTCGATCACCTCGGCGTCGAGAAGGTCCATGTTCTTGGTCACTCGATGGGCGGCATCAATGCACTGGCCTATGCACTGACCCATGCCGACCGCTTCGCGTCGCTCATTCTCGAAGACAGTGGGCCGGAGGCCGACGGCAGTGCCGGCATCGAGCGGATCCTGAAGGAGCTTCAGACCACACCGCTTGCCTTCGGCGATCTGGCCGAAGCCCGGGCCTTCTGGCGGTCGATCCGGCCCAACGTCACCGACGCCGCAATCGAATCCCGGGTCGCCCATTCGATGAAGGCCGAGGGTGGCAGGATCGTCTGGCGCCACGACCAGGTCGGGATCGGGGAATGCCGGATCGAACAGGCGAAGGGGCGGCCGAATCCGGACCTCTGGCCAGCGCTCGCCGGGCTGTCCTGTCCGATCCTGGTGCTGCGCGGCGCAACCTCCGACTATCTCGATGCAGCACGGGTGGGGCGGATGTGCGAGGTCAATCCGCACGTCACCGCGCAGGAGATCGAGGGGGCCGGGCACTACGTCCACGACGACAATCCGGTTAGCTTCAACCGGGCGGTCGGTGCATTTCTCGACCGCATCGTCGGGTGAGGGAGCAGAGCAGGAACAGCATGGATACCAAGACCAGCGAGACTGCCCGCGCACGGGGCGCGAGCGTGCGGGATCGCGTCACGCATGCGCTGCGGGCCGACATCATCACGGGCGTGTTCGTGCCCGGTCAGCGCCTGTCCGAGGCCGATCTCTGCTCCCATCTCGACGCCTCGCGCACGCCGGTCCGCGAAGCGCTGCGCCAGCTCGAGGCGGAGCGGCTGGTCGAGATCCGCCCGAACCGCGGTCCGATCGTGGTCAAGCTCGGCTGGAAAGAGGCTGAACGCATCTACGACGTGCGGGAGTTGATCGAGCCGGAAGTGGTCCGCCTGTTTGCCCTCACCGCGACCGGCGAGCGGCTGGAGCGGATGGACGACGCGCTCAGGGAATTCGAGCGGGCCTCGTCCGAGGGGCTGCACCCGGTCCAGCTGATCCTCGCCACCACCGCCTTCTACGAGGTGATGTTCGAGGGCTGCGGGAACGAAATTCTCGCCGACATCCTGCGCGGCCTCCTGGCGCGGGTGAACCTGCTGCGTTCGCGCTCGATGTCCCGGCCCGGCCGTCCGAAAGAGAGCCTGAAGGAGATGCGCGAGATCCTGTCGCGCATCCGCGACGAGGACGTCTCGGGCGCTCAGAAGGCTGCGATCGCGCACATTCGCAATGCCCGCGTCCAGGCCAAGGCCGCGATGCCGGCCTCGTCCGCTCCGTAATCCCGCAACGACACAGAAGCACCCCATGCAGCCGAAGCTCAATCGGGACGCCGTCAGCGGCCTCCTGCTGATTTTGATCGGAGCCGCCGCCACCTATCGCGCGTTGGACTACGGCATCGGCAGCGCGGCGCGGATGGGCTCCGGCTACTTCCCGCTGCTCATCGGCGGGGCGCTGGTCCTGCTCGGCGCCGTCATCGGGATCGGCGGGCTGCGCACGTCAGCGGTGTCGGTTCAGATCCCCTGGCGCGAGCTGGTGCTGATCGCGCTCAGCGTCGCGAGCTTCGCGCTGATCATCGGCCGGTTCGGCCTCTTTCCGGCGCTCGGCGTCTCGGTGCTTTTGGCCTGCCTGGCCGACCGCGGCGGCGGGCTGCGCCGGACGATCGGCATCGTCCTCTTCTCCTGCCTGCTCGTCTGGCTCGTGTTCGTGGTCGGGCTGAATTCCCCCGCGGCCCTGATCAAGGTGTGATCCGATGGAGTTGTTCACGCTCGGCTTCGCGTCGCTGACGCTGACCTCGGTGGTCTACTGCTTCGCCGGGGTCTTCCTCGGCACGCTGATCGGGGTGTTGCCCGGCGTCGGGGCGCTGTCGGCCATCTCCCTGCTGATGCCGGTCTCCTTCTATCTCGATCCGACGACGGCGCTGGTGTTCCTGTCCGGGATCTACTACGGCGCCGAGTATGGCGGCTCGACAGCCTCCATCATGCTCAACCTGCCGGGCACCTCGTCGAACGCCATCACCTGTCTTGACGGCTATCCGATGGCCCAGAACGGGAAGGCCGGGGTGGCGCTGACCGTCACCACCTACGTGTCCTTCTTCGGGGGCACCGTCGGCATCCTGCTCCTGACCTTCCTCTCCCCGCTCATCAGCCGACTGGCGGTAGCGGTTGGCCCGTCAGAATATGCGGCGATATTGCTGCTGAGCATCATCATGGCCGCCACCATCTCCGAAGGCCCGCCGATGAAGGGCATCGCCATGGTGCTCCTCGGCGCCCTGCTCGGCACGGTCGGCATCGACGTCAACAGCGGCGACTTTCGCTTTACCTTCGGCGTGCCCGAACTCTTCGACGGCATCAGCCTGGTGGCTCTGGCGTTGGGCACGTTCGGCGTGGGTGAAATCATCTTCGCGATCGGCGCTCAGAAGGCTCGGGGCCCTATGCCCAAGGTCAGCTGGCGGTCGATGATCCCGAGCAGACCGGAATTCCTGAAGACGCTGCTGCCGATGGTGCGCGGCACCGGGGTCGGAAGCGTGGTGGGTCCGCTGCCGGGGGCCGGACCCACGATCGCCTCGCTCATTGGCTATGCGATCGAAAAGCGTATCAGCCGCACGCCTCATCGGTTCGGGAGGGGGGCGATCGAAGGCATATCGTCACCCGAGGCGGCCAACAACGCGGCCGTGCAGACCGCCTTCATTCCCACCCTGTCGCTCGGCATCCCGGGCAGCCCGACCATGGCGATCATGCTCGGCGCCCTGATGATCCACGGCATCTCGCCCGGGCCCAAGTTCATCTTCGAGCAGCCGGAAATGTTCTGGGGGCTGATCGCCAGCTTCTGGCTCGGCAACATCATCCTGCTGGGCCTGAATCTGCCGCTGGTCGGCATCTGGCTCTGGCTCCTTCGGATACCGTATTCGATGATGTATCCGGTGATCGTGGCTCTTATCTGTGCGGGCGTCTATACGCTCACCAACAGCGCTTTCGCGATCTGGATGGTTCTGGGCTTCGGCTTCGTGGGTTTCCTGTTGAGGCTGTTTCGATATTCGCCGGCACCTCTCCTGATCGGCTTCATTCTCGGGCCGATGCTTGAGGAGAACCTGCGGCGTGCGCTTCTGATTCACCGCGGCAGCTATCTCGAGATGCTCTCGCGTCCCGCCACCCTGGCGCTCATGCTGATCACGCTGGGCGTCCTGCTCTGGGCGGTGCTGAAACGGAATCCGCCGGTCCCAGTGGAGGACTGACACCGCAGTCCCGGAGACAGCAGAAGAGCTGAGCCGATGACGCGTTTATTTGATTCCGGCATTTGACGATGCGGATCACCTCGAGCAGGCGGGCCGCATGCCGTTCGACCTGCCCACCGCCGCGCATTTCCCGGAGCGGCCGATGTGTCGCGGGATCTCGTTGAGTTATTCCCGTCCCTTGAGTATCCGCTTCGGCTCGCCAGCGAGAAATGCTCGGATGTCGTCGACGGCGTCGGAATAGTAGATCGCGTAGGTCTCGCGGGTGACGTAGCCGAGGTGCGGCGTGCAGACGACGGTCGGGAGCGTGCGGAACGGATGGTCCGCATCGAGCGGTTCGGCGTCGAAGACGTCGAGCCCCGCCCCGCCGATCCTGCCGTCCGTCAGTGCGGCGATCAGGGCCGCCTCGTCGACCAGCGGACCGCGCGAGGTGTTGATGATCACCGCGTCGCGCTTCATCAGCGACAGTGCATTGGCGTCGATGATGCCGCGCGTCTCGGGCGTCAGCGTCAGGTGGAGGCTGACCACGTCGCACTCGGGCAGCATGTCGGCGAGCGTCGCGCGGTACTCCACGCCGAGCTCGGCGGAGCGCTCCGGCGTGTTGCTGCGCGACCAGCCGAGCACCCGCATGTCGAAGGCGCGGCCGTAGCCGGCGACCCGGCTGCCGAGCTTGCCCAGCCCGACGACGCCCAGCGTCTTGCCCTTGAGGTCGCTGCCGAGGGTGAGCTGCCACCGGTCGCCGCCGGCGCGGAAGTTCGCCTGCTCCTCGGGGATGTGCCGCATCAGCGCGAGCAGCAGACCCCAGGCGAGCTCGGCGGCGGGGCCGACCGAGCCGCGCGTTCCCGACACGACGATGCCCCGCTCCCGCACGGCGTCCATGTCGATCGCGGCGTTGCCCATGCCGGTCGTCACCAGAAGCTTCAGGTTGGGCAGCCGGGAGAGAAGATCCGCGTCGAACGGGGTGCGCTCGCGCATGGCCACGACGATGGAATAGGGCGCCAGCGCCTCGGCGCGCTCCCCGGCAGGGATCGGGCGGTCGACGAAGTCGACGGCCACCTCCGGCGACAGCGTCGACCAGTTCGCCGCGTCGGCGGCGGCGTTCTGATAGTCGTCCAGGACGGCGCAGCGGTGCACGGCCATCTGTCTCCCTCCGTCTCGGCGGTCTATCGGTTGCGGCTCTCCACGAACGCCGTCTGCGCGTCCTGGGCCTCGCGCGTGGTGGACAGGTCGTGGGTGATGGTCTGCTCGTAGCGATAGGCCTCGCGGGCCGGCAGGTTCGACACCACCTCCAGCGAGCGCTTGATCCAGCGCACCGCCTGCGGGTTCTTCGCGGCGATCCCGCGGGCGATCTGCATCGCCTCGTCCATCAGCTGCTCGCGCGGCACGCAGGCGGTGATGATGCCGAGCCGATGGAGCTCGGCGGCCGGCACGTCGCGGCCGGTGAAATAGATGTAGCGCGCGTTGGAGCGGCCGAAATGGTCCATGATAAGGCGCCCGCCGCCCGCCAGCCCCACGTCGATCTCCGGCATGCGGATGTAGGCGTCGTCGCTGCAGATCATGATGTCGCAGTAGAGCATCAGGGCGCATCCGGCGCCGATCGCCGCGCCGTGGACGGCGGCGATGACCGGCTTGGTGCAGTCGGCGACGGCGTAGAAGAACTCCCGAGTCACCCGGTTGTGGCTGACGTAGTCGCCGGGCTCCTGGACCAGGGTCCGCCGTTCTTTGATGTCGGCGCCGGCGGAGAAGACCTTGCCTTCGGCCGTCAGGATGACGACGCGGACGTCGTCGCGGTCGCTCAGGGCATCGAACACGCGGATGATCTCGTCGCGCATCTGCCGGTTCTGCGCGTTGACCGGTGGGCGCGCCAGCGTGACGGTGGCAATGCCGTCCGACACCTCCAGGCGGCAGGTCTCCAGATCCATGTCTCGTTTCCTTCCATGTGGCTTGGGGACGGGCGCAGACCGATCAACCGCGGCCGACGACGGACCGCCGGTCAGGTGCCGCAAGCCATCCGTGCCGCCCGGTTCCTCAGTGCGTGCGGTCGCCGCCGCCCAGATAGCGCTTGGAGAGGCTTTCCCGGTTGGTGAGGGCTTCGGCGCTGCCTTCCTCGACGATCCGGCCAGCCTCCAGCACGTAGCCGTAGTCGGCGCGGCGCAGCGCCAACGCGACGTTCTGCTCCACCACCAGGATCGACAGGCCCCGCTCTTCGTTGATCTGCCGCAGGATCGTGAAGATGTCCGCCGCGATCTTCGGCGCCAGGCCGAGCGAGGCCTCGTCGACCATCAGGAGTTCGGGCTGGGCGAACAGCGCGCGGCCGATCGCCAGCATCTGCTGCTCGCCGCCGGAGAGATAGCCGGCGGCGGAGTGCCGGCGCTCTTTCAGCGCCGGGAAGTAGTGGAAGATCTCGTCGTAGGTGCGCCGCGCCACCGCCGGGCCGCGCTTGCCGCGGGCGAACAGCGCCGCCTCGAGATTCTCCTCCACCGTCATGGTGGGAAACACGCACCGCCCTTCGCGCACGTGCAGGATGCCCCGACGGGCGCGGCGGTAGGAGGGCATCGCGCCGATGTCCTCCCCCATGTAGCGGATGGTGCCCCGCCGCACCGAGCCGTTCTCGAAGCGGAGCAGCCCGGAGATCGCCTTCAGCGTCGTGGACTTGCCGGCGCCGTTGGTGCCGAGCAGCGCGACGAAGCCGCCCTGGGGCACACTGAGGCTGACGCCGTCCAGCGCTTCGTTGGACCCGCCGTAGACGACGCTCAGATCAGCGAGCTCCAGGGCTGCGGTCATCTCAGTCGACCTTCATCCAGGGCGCCGCCTCCGACACCGTCAGCTTGCCGTCCTTGATGGTGTAGCGGTAGATCACGCCGTAGGGGATGCGGTTGTCGACGAAGCTGATCGGCATGCCGAAGATGCCGCCGGCGTCGAAGTCCTTGATCGCGGAAATCTCCTTGATCAGGGTGTCGCCGTTCAGCTCCTCGCCGTTGCGGATCGCCGCGCCGATCGCCTCGCGCAGCACCATCGCCGTGGCCCAGCTCTGCATGTAGCCGATGTTGGCGTAGCCGGTGTACGGCTTGTCGGTCCACGTCTTCAGATACCCGTCGATGGTCTTCATCATCGGCGTATCCGCCTCGCCGACCAGCAAGTTGACCGACACGGTGCCGAGGTAGTCGTTGGCCGCGTCGCCGATGGTGCCGACCACGTCCGGATGCGACCCGAACAGGGTGCCCATGAACTGGGTCTCGACCCCGTAGTCGCGCACCAGCTTGACGATTTCCGGCCAGACGTTGGCGGCGTAGCCGTGAAAGATCACGTAGTCGGGCTTGGCCTGGCGGATGCGGATGGCGTGCGAGGTCACGTCGACCTCCACCCACTTGGTCTCCTGCTCGAGGACGATCTCGATACCCATCTCGTCGGCGAGCTTGCGGGCGTTCTCCAGCGGATCGCGGCCGAACTCCGACGCCGAGTAGACCAGCGCCACCTTCGGCTTGGCGTCGCCCTTCTGGTGGTCCTTGATGTAGTTGAACAGCATGTGGACCTGGTCGGTGTAGGTCGGCCCGACGAGGAAGTGATACTTGTACTTGTCGGTGTCGACGAGGTCCGACGCGGCCCCGGTGTTCGACATCAGCGTCTTGAAGGACTCGTTGTTCTCCGGCGAGATCGCGCGGACGAACGGGGTGCCGTCGCCGCCGGAGAAAACGACGTCGCCGCCGGAGACCGCCTTCTTGAAGCCGGCCACGCCGAGCTCGACCTTGTACTCGTCATCGTAGAACTCGATGTCGATCGGCCGGCCCTCGATGCCGCCTTCCTTGTTGATCCAGTCGACCGCGTGCTCCCAGCCGACCTGCTGGGCCTGGCCGGTGACCGCGAGCGGTCCGGTCAGGGGCAGCGGCACCCAGAACTTGAGCGCCTCGCTGCCCTGGGCCGCGGCTGGTCCGGCGCCGGCGGCCATCGCGAACGCGAGACCGGCCGCACCGGCGATGAAGCTTCTCCGATTCAAGTCGAACATGAGCGTTTCCTCCCGCTTCAGTCGTGATTTGTCGTTGTCGTCAGTGTTCCGTCTTGGCGTCGACCTCTTCGACCTGACCGAGAGCCCGGCGGAACAGCCCCACCAGCCCGCGCGGCTCGAAGATCAGGAAGCCGATGATGAGGGCGCCGAAAATGATCTCGCGCAGCGGCGACAGGAGCCCGGCGAGGTCCGCGCCGGGGCCCGCGGCGGTCTCCAGGCCGAAGCGCAGGAACTCCGGCATCAGCGTCATGAACAGCGCGCCGAGGATCGAGCCCAGCATGGAGGCCCGCCCGCCCACGACCACCGCGGCGAGGAAGAAGATCGACACCTGCAGGGTGAACTGGTCGGGATTGACGATCCGCAGGAAGACGGCGAGCAGCGCGCCGGCCGCCCCGGCATAGGCGGCGCCAAGGCCGAACGCCACGAGCTTGGTGGCGACGACGTTGATGCCCAGCACCTCGGAGGCGTAGTCCTTCTCGCGCACCGCGATGAACGACCGGCCGACCCGGGTGCGGAACAGGTTGCGCGCCGCCAGCGTGGTCAGCAGGGCGACGCCCGCGACCACGTAGTAGAAGCCGTCGTCGCCCATGCCGAAGACGTCGATCTTCGGCAGCGACAGGCCGCGGTCGCCACCCGTGACCGGCGTCCACTGCTGGAACACGAAATAGAGCATGTACTGGGCGGCGAGCGTCGCGATGGCGAGATAGACGCCCTTGATGCGCAGCGCCGGGATGCCGAAGACGAGCCCGACCAGGAAGGCCGCCACGGCCCCGCCGACGATGTTGAGGGCGAGCGGGGTCCCGAGGTGGAGCCACATGAGCGCGCTGACATAGGCGCCGACGCCCAGGAAGGCGGAATGGCCGACCGACAGGAGCCCGGTATAGCCGACCGTGATGTTGAGCCCCACGGTGGCGATGACGTTGATGCCGATCAGGCAGGCCATGTAGAGCGTGTAGACCGAGCCGAAGAACGGCAGGCCGACGATCGCCAGCGCCAGCAGGACCCAGCTGACGGCCTCCACCTTGCCCGCAAGGGCGGCGCGCGGCGCCGGGGCACGATCGATCGTGGTGGCGTGCTCGCTCATATGCGCTGCACCCGATTTTCGCCGAACAGGCCGGTGGGCCGCACGAACATGACGAGAAGGACGATCAGGTAGGGAATGAAGCTCTGCCAGGCCGCGCCCAGATAGGCGCCGACGATGGTCTCCAGCCAGCCGATGAAGAGCCCGCCGATCACCACCCCGCCGACGCTGGTGAGACCGCCGAGCATGACCACGGCCAGCACGTTGAGGGCGACCAGACCGAGCTGCGGCGTCACCCCGTTGACCGAGCCGGCGAGGATGCCGGACGTCGCGGCGAGCACGCCCGCCAGGCCCCACGACAGCAGGAACACGAAGCCGATGTTGATGCCGAGGCTTTCGGCGGTCACCTGGTCGGTGGACGTCGCCCGGATGGCGGTGCCGGCCCGGGAGAAGCGGTAGTAGGCAATGAACAGGGCGGCCACGACGCCCGCCGCGACGAAGCCCCAGGCGAGCTTGCCGGGGATCAGCACGTCGCCGAGGAACAGGGGCGTGCGTGGCAGCAGTTCGGTGAGCAGCTGGTTGTTCGGACCCCAGATCAGGCCCGCGATCCCCCGGAAGACGCTCGCCACGCCGAAGGTCACCATGACCAGCACGATGTGCGGCCGTCCGACCAGCGGCCGGAGCACGATGCGTTCCGTCAGCATCGCCACCAGCGCGGAGGCGATCAGCGCCAGCACCAGCCCGCCGGCCCAGCCGAGCCCGAGCTGGCGGTCGAAGAGGAAGAAGAGATAGGCGCCGAGCATCATCATTTCGCCGGTGGCGAAGTTGAAGACGTTGGTCGCCTTGAAGACGATGACGAAGCTGAGCGCCGCCAGGACGTAGATGCCGCCGGAGGCCAGCCCGACGAGGCTGAATTCGAGGAACAGGCTCACCGGCTCATTCCTCCTTGCCGAGATAGGCTTCGATGACCGCCGGATCGGCCTGGACCTCGGCCGGCGTACACGCGGCGATGACGCGGCCGAAGTTCAGGACCACCACGTGGTTCGACATCGTCATGATCGATTCCATGTCGTGGTCGATCAGGATCACCGTCAGGTCGGTCTGGGTGACGATCTGGGCGATGTACTTGGACATCCGTGCCTTCTCGCCGGTGTTCATGCCGGCGAACGGCTCGTCGAGCATCAACAGCTTCGGCTTGCTCACCAGGGCCCGCGCGAGCTCGATCCGCTTCTGGACGCCGTAGGGCAGGCCCGAGACCGAGCGGTCCCGCACGTCCTGGAGGTCGAGAAGCGGCAGGATCTCCTCGTCGATGCGCCGGTCCAGCGCCCGCTCCTCGCGCCGGGCCCGCCCCAGATAGAGGGCGGCGGAGGCAAGCCCGGTCCTGAGCTGGTGATGGGCGCCGAGCTTGATGTTCTCCGCGACCGTCATGCCGGGAAAGAGGGCGATGTTCTGAAACGTGCGGGCGATGCCCACGTCGCAGCGCTTGTGCGCGGAGAGCCTCAGAAGGTCGTGGCCGTCAAACGCCACCGAGCCTTCCCGGGCGGGATAGAAGCCGGATATCACGTTGAAGAGCGTGGTCTTGCCCGCGCCGTTCGGCCCGATCACGGCCGTCACAGCGTTCGCGGCGGCGGACAGGGACACCTCGCTGAGCGCGCGAATGCCCCCGAACGTGATACCCACCCCTGAGATGTCCAGAAGGCTCGTGCTCATGCGGCGTTTCAGATGACAGCCTCGCCGGATCCCGGTCTCGCCCAAAGCCACGTCCCGGTTCGCGGAGCGAACGGTCGGCGGCCGGAAAGGCCGGATCGTCGAAAGGCATCTCCCTATGGCTGATCTTGTTGTCGTTGCGGCAACACTAGCCAAGCGCGGGAGGCCGGATAAGCGTCCCGACTGCAAACCTTCGTTGCGGGATTTGCAATGATCCCCCCTCCTTTGGGCGATATACTCCCTCGAAACGAAACAATGGAGGAAGCACTTGATCGAGATCGGTGACTTCAGGATTTCGCGCGTCGAGGAGCTCGTCCTCGACGAGGACGTGAGCCTGCTGAAGCACTTCGGGGAGGCGACGGTCGCCGAACACGGCGACTGGCTGATCCCGGATTTCTACAACCCCGAGCGCAACTGCTTCTACTCGATGATCCACAGCTGGATCCTGCGCACGCCGGACAAGACGATCGTCATCGATACGGCCGGCGGCGACGACAAGGATCGGCCGCTGTCCCCGCGCTTCCATCACAACAAGACGGGCTTCCTGGAGCGGCTTGCGGCGGCCGGCGTCGAACCCGACGACGTCGACATGGTGCTGCTGACTCATCTCCACGTGGACCATGTGGGCTGGAACACCTGCCTGCAGGACGGCGCCTGGGTGCCGACCTTCCCCAACGCCGAATATGTCGCGACGGCGACCGAGCTCGAGGTGCGCGACCCCAAGCGGGGCGCTGCGGAGAAGCCGCCCCAGGCCTGGACCACCTACCTGGACAGCGTGCAGCCCATCGTCGATGCCGGCCAGATGCGCGTCGTGGAGGGCACCGAGACGATCGTGCCGGGCGTCGATCTCGTTCCGCTTCCCGGGCACGCGCCCGGCATGGTCGGGATCCGCGTGCGCAGCGGCGGCAAGGAAGCCCTGTTCATCGCCGACGCGATGCACCAGCCGATCCAGATCTCCCACCCGGAATGGAGCAGCAAATACTGCGAGAATCCGGACCTCGCCAACGAGACCCGGGCGAAGATGCTGAAGCACGCCGCCGACGAGGGCGCGCTGATCCTGCCGGCGCACTTCGTCGCGCCCTATTGCGGCTACGTGCGCAGCGGCCCGAACGGCTACGTCTTCGAGCGTCCCTCGGAAACGCCATAGGCGAGGCCCCGACCATGGCCCGTCTTCACGTCGTCACGCACGGCGACCGGTCGGCTCCGGCGATCGTGTTCGTCCATGCGCTCGGAACCGATCATCGCTTCTGGGACGAGGCGGTGGCGGACCTGTCGCGGGACTTCTTCTGCGTCACGCCGGACCTTCAGGGCGCCGGCGAAACGCCGCTGCCGGCCGAGCCGGTCGACGCGGAAGGTCATGCCGCCGATCTGGCGGCGATGATCGAAAACCTCGACCTCGGACCGGTCACGCTCGCCGGGTGCGCAATCGGCGGCATGGTCGCGGCCATCCTCGCGGCAAGGGAGCCGACGCTCTGCTCGGGCCTGGTGATGACCAACCCCGGGCTGCGCAACCTGTCGCACGTGAAGGAGATGCTCCGGGCGCGCACCGAGGAGGTGCGCAGGCACGGCATGGCGGTCCTGATGCCCAAGGCACCGGAGACCTCGTTCCACGAGATGCCGCGCGACGCGCGCTACGCGCGGTTCGCCGAACGCTACGCCGCCCAGTCGGCGGAAGGCTACGCCCTGTCCGTCCTCGGCTTTCTCGACATCGACATCCGGCCGATCCTGCCGCAGCTGACGTGTCCCGTGATCCTGATGCCGGGCGGCAAGGACGTCCTGATGCCCCCGGACGGGGCGCGGGAGATTGTCGAACTCGTGCCGCAGGCCGAGATCGTGCCGGTGCCCGAGGCAGCCCACTTCGTGCCCTATCAGGCGCCGGAGCGGTTCGTGGCCGAACTGCGACGCTTCATGGCCGCGACCGGGTCCTAGGACCCGGTCTCGATCAACCGGTGGATTCCAGCTCGCGCTTGAAGACCCCGGCGATGAAATCGATGAACAGGCGCAGCTTCACCGACGTCTGCCGCGCCGCGGGAAACACGGCGTAGACCCCGTTGTCGAAGTCGATGTGGCTCACCTTGTAGTCCGGCAGCAGCCGGACCAGCCGGCCGCGCTTCAGGTCCTCGTGGACCGACCAGTCCGGCAGCAGGCCGATGCCGACCCCGTCGCGCACCATGGTCACCAGCGCGAAGCCGAAATCCGTGCGCACGTTGCCGCGGATCGGCACCTCCTCGATCCGGTCGGCCGCGTCCAGGAACCGCCAGACCGGCGTTCCGAGATTGATCCGGTAGGTCAGGCAGTTGTGGTGCCTGAGATCCGCCGGTTCGGCGATCGCCGGCCGCTCCGCGAGATAGCCGGGACTGGCGCAGACGACCCGCTCGCTGGAGGTCAGCTTGCGGGCGATCAGCGCGGAGTCCTCCAGCCGGCCGATGCGGATGTCCACGTCGGTTCCCTGGTCCATCACCGGGGCGATGGAGTTGGACATCATCAGATCGACGGTGATGTCGGGATAGATCGACAGGAATTCCGGGAGGTAGGGCAGGATCATCAGCTGCCCGACCAGCATGCGCGAATGCACGCGCAGCACCCCCTGGGGCTTGGCCTGCAACTGGCTGACAGAGCGGTTGGCCTCTTCCAGCTGCGCCAGGATCTGCTCGACGCGGGAGTAGTAGATCTCGCCGGCTTCCGTCAGCGCCAGGTGACGGCTCGAGCGCTTGAGGAGCTGCGTCTCCAGACGGTCCTCAAGCGACGAGATGTGCCGCGAGATGGAGGCGGGGGACAGGCCGAGCAGGCGTCCGGCGCCGGACAGGCTGCCCTCCTGCACGGCCGTGGTGAAGGACCGCAGCGTCTGGACCCACTCCAACTCACCCTCCCGGGAACCGCCTGATTCTGAGGACTTTGGTAGCTCAAAGCCGCCACCTTTACAAATTCTGCAAAGAAGGCCCTTGCCTCATCGCCGTTCAGGCGCCCCGCGCCCCGTGCTAACTCGACTGTCAAGACAAAACGCGGGGTGCGCGGCGCGGACGGTTCAGGCGCCGACCGGCCCCCAGGGAGTAAACGGTTCATGGCGGTCGGCGGCTACGTATCCGATCTCGACACCGGCGACGTGCTCGGACCGGTGGATTACACGCTGAGCTCCTTCGTCGTCCGCGAGTACAGCCACGCAGTCGAGATGCACCATCCCTGCTTCCAGGGAAGCGAGGGGCAGGTGATGCCCCCAACGCTGATCCACCTCGACAAGCTGCGGCTCTACCGCCACGCCTGCCCGAAGGGCACCGGCCCCTCCGCCCGCATCCATTTCGAGTACGACGCGGAGGTCTTCGCCCCGGTCCGCGTCGGCGACCGGCTGACCGTCTCCGGGCTCATCACCGAGCGCTACCAGAAGAACGGCCGCGACTACGTGGTGCTGAAGATGGAGCTGCGCCGGACCGACACGGACGAGCTGCTGGTGCGCTATTTCGATCGGGTGATCCTCTCCTACGCGCAGTCCGACGACAGCGAAGCATCGTGAGCGAGGGCGCGACCATGACCCCTTTCCAGCCGTCCGTTGGCACCGAGTTCCGCCTTCCGCCCCGCCCGATGACCCGCGAGCGCATGCGCTGGTACGTCGATGCCCAGCCGACCATCGCGGCTGACGACGGGCGCATCCACACCCAGGAACCGACCATCCACGACGACGACGCCTATGCCCGCTCGCAGGGGCTGCCCGGCATCATCGCCGACGGCATGGTGTCCACCAACTGGATCCTGTCGCTGCTGATCGACCTGTTCGGGCGCAGCGTCGCGGAACGCTGCAGGCTGCGCACGAAATATGTCGCTCCGATCTACGAGGACCAGGTGGTCATCACCTGCGCGCGGATCGCCCATGTCGCGCCGGTGGCCGGCCAGCGGACCGAGATCACGCTGGACGTGTGGTGCGAGGACGACGGCGGCACCCGGCTGACGATCGGCGAAGCCACCGTCTTCGTTTCCGAGTCCTGAGCCGGCTCATCGACGGACGCAAACCGACGGGTAGGAAATGACCGCCGTACTGGAAGGCATCAAGGTCCTCGACTTCTCCCGCGTCTTCGCCGCGCCGGATTCCGCCCAGCTCTTCGGGGATCTCGGCGCCGACGTCGTGAAGATCGAGAACCCGGTCAAGGGCGACGACTGCCGCTATCTGGGCGCCACCACCCAGGAACTGCAGGCCCTCGGCGGGCCGAGCCCGTCCTTCCGCGCCTTCAACCGCAACAAGCGCTCGATGGAGCTCGACCTCGCCAGCGAGGCGGGCCGCGACGTGGCGCGGCGGCTGATCGCCTCCACCGACATCCTGGTGAACAACTTCCGGCCCGGGACGATGGCGCGCTGGGGCCTCGGCTACGAGGACCTGCGCGAGACCCACCCGCGCCTGATCTACTGTGATTTCCACGCCTACGGGGGCAAGGGCCCGCTCGCCGGCGTCGGCGCCAACGATCTGGCGCTGCAGGCCCATTCGGGCTTGATGAGCATCACCGGCGAGGAAGGCGGCGAACCGGTGCGCGCCGGCTCGGCGATCATCGACCTGCACGCCAGCCTCGCCATCGTCAGCGGCGTGCTGGCGGCGCTCTATCACCGCGAGCGCACCGGCAAAGGCCAGAAGGTCGAGACCTCGCTGCTGATGAGTTCGGCCCATCTGATGAGCTACTTCTACCAGGACTACTGGCTGACCGGACACAAGCACCGCCCGATGGGCACGGCGAACCATCTGAGCGTGCCCAACCAGGCCTTTCCGGCGAGCGACGGCCACGTGGTCATCATCGCGCCGAGCGACGAGATGTGGCAGCGCTTGACCCATGCACTCGACCCTGAGGCGCTCGACCGGCCGGAGTTCAGGACCGCCTCGGAACGCCTGCGCCTGCGCCACGACGTGGTCGCCGCGATCTCCGACGTCACCCGGTCGCTCTCCAAGCACGAGATCCACGCGCGCCTGAGCGCGGTGAAGGTGAACGTGTCGATCGTCCAGGATGTCGGCGAAGCGGCCGAAGATCCCCAGCTTGCGGCGATCGGCGGCATCTTCGCGTTCGACGGCGACGAAGGCCCGGCGCGCTACGTCGCCACGCCGTTCCACCTCTCCGACACGCCGGGCGAGATGCGCACGCCGCCGCCGGCGCTCGGCGCCCACACCGACGCGGTGCTGCGCGACTCCGGGTTCGCAGAGGATGAAGTCTCGGACCTGCGCGCGCGCGGTGCGTTCGGCAAGGCGCGCAAAACGCCGCAATAAGCGCAGATGCGCACCCAAAATGCGCACTTTGGTCCGCGCACGCGCCGCCTGGTGCGCAGACCCGGCGCGCGCGCGGGGCGACTTGAACCACCCGGACCACCGGGGAGAGGGCACGCCATGGACGTTTCCTTCACCGCCGAGCAGGAGGCCTTCCGGCTCCGCCTGCGCGACTGGATCGGCCGGGAGCTGCCGGCCGACTGGGCGGGCCCGCGCTTCACCGGCCCCGCCGACGAGGACGAGAACGCGCGCTTCCAGACGTGGTGGGAGCGCAGGCTCTACGACGCGGGCTACCAGGGCATCCATTGGCCGACCGCCTATGGCGGCCAGGGTCTCGGCATCGTCGAGCAGCTGATTGCCGCGGAGGAGTTCGGCCGCGCCTCGGCGCCGGAAGGCATCAACACCATCGGCAAGGAGCTGGTCGGGCCGATCGTGCTCGCGGTCGGCTCTGAGAAGCAGAAGCGCGAGCTGATCCCGCGCCTCCTGCGCCTCGACGACATCTGGTGCCAGGGCTTTTCCGAGCCCGAGGCGGGCTCCGATCTCGCCGGGCTGCGCACCCGCGCCGTGCTTGAGGGCGACCATTGGGTCGTCAACGGCCAGAAGCTGTGGACCAGCTTCGCGCGCTTCGCCAACAAGTGCATCCTGCTGGCCCGCACCGACCCCGATGCGCCGAGGCACAAGGGGCTGACCCTCTTCGTCCTCGACATGCAGACCCCCGGCATCACCGTGCGGCCGGTGCGGCAGATGACGGATCGCCGGGAGTTCAACGAGGTTTTCCTGGACAATGTCCGCATTCCGGCCGGCATGCATCTCGGCGGCATCAACGAAGGCTGGCATGCCGCCGTCGGCGTGCTCGGCTTCGAGCGCGCCACGGCGCGGCTCTACCGTCAGGCCCGCTTTCAGGCCGAGTTCTCGGAGCTCCTGAGGTTGCTGGCGGTGCAGCCGGAGAAGGCCCGCGACGGCTGGTTCCGCCAGACGGTGGGCACGCTCGCCGCGGAGCTTCGCATGCTGCGGCTCCTCAACCTGAAGACGGCGAGCCGCATCGCGACCGGCAGGGAGATCGGCTCGGAGGCGAGCATCGTGAAGCTGTTCTGGAGCGAGCTGCATCAGCGCATCACCGCGTTCGCGCTGGAGGTGCTGGGCGAGGACTTCGCCGCCGGTGCGCCGGGGGTGGAACGCTTCCGCTACCTCTATCTGCAGGCGCGCGCGGAGACGCTCTACGCCGGCACCTCGGAGATCCAGCGTAGCATTATCGCCGAGCGGATGCTCGGCCTGCCACGCTGAGCGGAGGGCGACACGGTGGATTTCGACTTCTCCTTCGAGCAGCGCCTTCTCGGCGAAAGCGTCGGCCGGATGCTCGCTGCCTTTCCCGTTGCCGAGGAGCCTCCTTTTCCCTACCCGGCGTCGGAGGCGACCCGGGCGGCGGCGGATCTCGGCCTGTTCGCCAGCGAGGGCGGCGCCCCAATGCTGAGTGCCGTGAACGCCGTGGCGGCGGCGCTGGAGATCGGCCGTGCGCTGCCCGCCGCACCGCTGACGGAGATGCTGGCGGCAAGCCTCGCCCTGGCGGGCTCGCCGGCCCTCGCCGACGCCCTTGCCACCGGCGAGCCGGTCGGCGTGGCGGTGGCCGGAGCGCTCGCGCCGAACGGCGGACGCGCCCTCGTCCCGTTCGCCGACGAGGCACGGCTGTTCGCCCTGCCGGCGGTATCGGAGGGACGCCGCACCTGGCACGTGGTGGAGCGATCCGGCGTCACGCTTGCCCCCGCCGATATCTTCGACGTCGCCAGCACGGCAGCCTGGGTCGAGGCTTCCGCCGTGCCGGCCGGCGGGCTTCCCACGTCCGCTGGCCCCCGCCTAGACGACCTGCTCGCGCTGCTGGCGCTCGCCGAGATGACCGACGCCGCGGCGCATGCCCTCGATCTCACGGTGGGCTATGCGAAGGAGCGCCGGCAGTTCGGCCGGCCGATCGGCCAGAACCAGGCGATCAAGCACATGGCGGCCGACGCCGCCGTTTCGCTGGAGACCATGAAGGCGGCCGTCGAGTATGCCGCCTGGTGCATCGACACGGCGCCGGAGGGGCTGGACGAGCCGGCGGGCGAGGCGCACCTGGCGCTGCTTTCGGCCCGGTCTCATGTCGGCGACCACGCCAGACGCGTCGCAGAGGCCTGCACCCAGATGCACGGCGGGATCGCCTTCACCTGGGACTACGGCCTGCACCGCACTCTCAAGCGCATCGTCTATCGCCAGACCACGCTCGCCGCGCCGCATCCGGCCCGGGAGGCGCTGGCCGACGTGTTGATGGCGGCGGACGCATGAGGCGAGGAGGGAGGCACCGGAGATGACCGAGGACGAGAAGGCGGAGCTGAAGTCCGAGATCCTGCGGGCGCGGGGCTACTGGTCGCGCTTCCATGAGGTGCTGCTGGAGCGCTCGCCCGCGTTCCTGAAAGCCTATCTGGCGTTCCAGTCGGCGCCGTCGCAGTCGGGCGAGCTTCCCCAGAAGCTCTGCGAGTTCGTCTACATCGCCATCGATATCTCGGTGAACCACATGTACGAGCGCGGCGGGCGGCGGCACATGGAGTACGCCCTCAAGGCCGGCGCCAGCCCGGAGGAGGTGCTGCAGGTCATCCTCCTGACGACGGCGGTCGCCGCCCAGCAGCCGCTCGCCATGGGGATGCGGGTCCTTGCGGAGGAACTGGGCGAGGCGGCGGACCGGTCGCCACTCCCGCCGGCGTTGAGCGAGGCGATCGAGGACTACCGGGGCCTCACCGGCGCCTGGCCGGAAGCCGGCGACTTCATGGCCCGCACCGCGCCGGAGATCGCCACGGCCTACATGGACTACGGCCGGGCTGCCTGGGAGGCGGGCCCGCTGTCGCGCAAGCACAAGGAGCTGATCGCGCTGGCGATCTCGGCCGCCCCCACCTGCCTGTTCGAGGAAGGCGTGCGCCGCCACGTCCGCGGCGCCCGCGCCGCCGGCGCGACGCCGCGCGAGATCGCCATGGTGATCCAGCTCTCCGCTGCGCTCGCCGTCCACACCTGCACTATCGGCGTTCCGGGCTTCGACGACGTGATGAACGGCATCTACGTGGAGTGACCCGACGATGAAACCCGCCTTCGCCGTCCTCAACGGGGCCGCCTGCCGCTATGCCGTCGACCGGCGCGGCCCGCGCACGCTCGTGCTGATCCACGAGCTCGCCGGCTGCCTGGAAAGCTGGGACGATCTCGTGCCGCTGCTTGCGCCCGATCTCGGCATCCTGCGCCACGACCTGCGCGGGGCCGGCCTGTCGCAGAAGGTGCGGGGCCGCCTGGACCTCGACGTTCTCGCCGACGACGTCGCCGCCCTGCTGGACCATGTCGGCGAAGCCCATGCCGTGGATGTGACGGGAGCGGCAGCCGGGGCTGCGGTCGCGGTGCGGTTCGCGACCCGCCATACCGCGCGCTGCCGCCGCCTCGTCCTGCTGGCGCCGGCGCTGGGCGTTCCGGCGGAGCGCCGTGAGGCGGCGATGGCGACCGCCGACCTCCTCGACCGCGACGGCATGAAGGCGATCGCCGGTGCCGTGCTGCCGAAGGCGTTTCCCGAGGCGCTCTGGACGGACGAGACGGCCAAGGCACGGGCCATCGCCCGCTGGTACGGCGCCGACCCGGAGGGCTACGCCGCCATGTACCGCGCGATCGCCGAGACCGGCGTGCTGGACGAGATCGACGCCATTGCGCAGCCGACGCTGCTGATCGCCGGAGCGCAGGACCCGTTCAATCCGACGGAGCGGCTGCGCGCCATCGCCGCGACGATCCCCGGCTGCCGCTTCGAAATCGCCGAGGCGGGCCATTTTCCGGCGGTCCAGTCGCCGCAGGCGGTGGCGCCCCTGGTGACGGCCTTCCTCGACGCACCGGAGGCCGGGTCATGAGCGACCAGGGCGAGACCTACGACTACATCGTCGTCGGGGCAGGATCGGCCGGCTGCGTGCTCGCCAACCGGCTGTCGGCGGACCCGGACACCCGCGTGCTGGTGCTGGAGGCCGGCGGCAAGGACGACTGGATCTGGTTCCACATCCCCGTCGGCTACCTGTACGCCATCGGCAATCCGCGCTCCGACTGGTGCTTCCGCACGGCGGAGGAAAAGGGCCTCAACGGGCGCGCGCTCGCCTATCCGCGCGGCAAGGTGATCGGCGGGTCGTCGGCCATCAACGCCATGATCTACATGCGCGGCCAGGCGGCCGACTACGACCACTGGCGCCAGCTTGGCCTCGAGGGCTGGGGCTGGGACGACGTGCTGCCGGTCTTCAAGCGCCACGAGGACCATTTCGCCGGCGCCTCGCCGTTCCACGGGTCGGGCGGCGAATGGCGCGTCGAGGAGCCGCGGATCTCCTGGCCGATCCTCGACGCCTTCCGCGAGGCCGCCGAGGAGCTGGGGGTCGCGAGGATCCCGGACTTCAACCGCGGGGACAACGAGGGGTCCTCCTATTTCCAGGTGAACCAGAAGCGCGGGGTACGCTGGTCGGCGGCGCGGGGCTTCCTGAAGCCGGTGCTGAACCGCAAGAACCTGACGCTTGCAACCGGCTGCACGGTCGAGCGGCTGGTCGTCGCGGAGGGCCGCGCCACGGCGGTCGAATGGCTGCAGGACGGCGTCCGCCGCCGCGCCAGCGCCAAGGCTGAGATCGTCCTCGCGTCCGGGTCGATCGGATCGGTCCAGGTGCTGATGCGCTCGGGGATCGGTCCGGGCGAAACGCTGCAGGTGCTTGGTCTGCCCGTGCTGGCGGACCGGCCAGGGGTCGGCGAGAACCTGCAGGACCATCTGCAGCTCAGGACCATCTACCGGGTGCACGGCGCACGCACGCTGAACCAGGACTACGCCAACCTCTTCAAGCGGGCCTGGATGGGGGTCGACTACGCCCTGTTCCGCCGGGGCCCGCTGACCATGGCGCCCTCCCAGCTCGGCATCTTCGCGAAGTCCGCTCCCGGCGTGGAGCGCGCCGACCTGGAGTATCACGTCCAGCCGCTCTCGCTGGACAAGTTCGGCGAGCCGCTGCACGCCTTCCCGGCCGTCACCGCCAGCGTCTGCAACCTGCGGCCCTCCAGCCGGGGTCACGTGCGCATCACGTCGCCGGAGCCGGGCGCGGCACCCGACATCGCGCCGAACTATCTTTCCACCGACGACGACCGGGTGACCGCCGCCAACGCGATCCGGCTGACGCGGCGGCTCGTCGCCGCCAACGCGCTGGCGCGCTACCGGCCGGAGGAAATGCTGCCCGGCCCGGAGGTCGGCGACGACGACGCGGCGCTGGCCCGTGCCGCCGGCGACATCGGCACGACCATCTTCCATCCCGTCGGGACGGCGAAGATGGGCCTCGCCTCCGATCCGATGGCGGTGGTCGATGCGCGCCTGCGCGTCTTCGGGGTCGAGGGCCTCCGGGTCGCGGACGCCTCGGTGATGCCGACGATCCCCTCCGGCAACACCAACTCCCCCACCATCATGATCGCCGAGAAGGCCGCGGAAATGATGCTGGCCGACCGGAGATCGCCCCCGTCGGCTCCGAGCTCGGCGATGAGCTGCTCGGCGGCATAGGCCTTCTGGCCGAAGCAGGTCTTGAGGGCGCGGTCCGGACGACGGGATGCACCCGCTCCAGCGGATCAGCCCGGATATCGGCATCGGTGGCGGTGCCGAAGGTAGCCGAAGGGGGCTCCATGCCAGTTTACCCCGGCCTTCTTTGCGGGCTCAGGTGGCAAAGACCGGTGGCGGACTGGCAAGAGTTGGCTCCCGTCGCCAGAGCGCGAGCATCTGAACTTAGGTTCAAATGCAGGGCGTGCCCCAACCGGACTGGCCCGCTTTTCGGCTTTCTGCACGCAATCTGCACGCTTCATCGACGCTGGCTGCACTCGTGCCGGGTGGGTAGCGCTTGGACCTGAGATCGGTTCCGCGCCCTCACCCCGCATAGCGATGCATGACCTTGTTCCGCGTTGGTATCCTTCTTCCCGCCGTTGCTGTCCTTCTGGCGAGCTGTTCAAGCCTCACCACGCAATATGTGCGGGCCCCCCTTCCCAACGCGCCGGCCTGGCAGGAAGACAGGGCGACGAGCACGCCGGCCGCTGCGGCCAAGTGGTGGCAAAGCTTCGGCGATACCAAGCTCGATTAGCTGGTTGAAGCCGTGCTGCAGAACAACAACGACATCCTGGCCGCAACCTTGCGAGCCAGGAGAGCCCTGTTGCAGGCGGATCTGGCCGGCGTAGCCAGAATCCCGGTCCTCAGCGGCGACAGCAACGCCCAGACAGGCGTGGCTCTGGGCGAGGGCACATCGAGCAACAGCTTCACTCCGGGCTTGGGTGCCGCCTATGAGCTCGATCTCTGGGGGCGGCTGGCCAGCGCACACGACATCGCAGTGCTCGAAGCGGAGGCGACTGCCGAGGAGGTGGAAAGTGCGCGAACCACGATCATAGCTTCGACCATCGAAGCTTACTGGCGCCTTGCCTTTACGAGTGAGGACCGGGCGATCGCGCAGGCCGGCCTCGATGCGGCTCGGGAGATTGAGAGGCTGGTCAAGAGCCAGGCAGCGGTCGGCGCCGCAACGGATCTCGAGCTGGCGGAGGTGCGTCAGTCGGTGGAAAGCCAGGCGGCGCAACTGTCAGACTTCGAGCAAAACCGTGTGGTCCTGCGCAATGCGCTGGCTGTGCTGCTCAATGGATTACCGAACCCCGTTCCCGAACCGCAGCGTCTGCCGCGGCGTACTCCAGTTGAGATCACCGCCGGGCTGCCCGCCGAACTCCTGGCCCGTCGTCCGGACCTTCGGGCCGCTGAACAGCGCCTGCGCGCCAGTCTGCGCAAGATCGACAACACGCGCGCCAGCCTCTACCCGCAGATCAGTCTCACCGGCAATCTCGGCGCAAGCAGCGCGGATCTGTTGAGCATCCTGGCCAATCCCGCCGCCACCTTGGGCGTCGGGCTGGTGCTGAACTTCCTCAATTTCAAGGAAGGCCAGCTCCGCGTGAAAGTGTCCCAGGCCGACTATCAGATTGCAGTCTCAGAGTTCCGCGCGTCGCTGCTGACCGCCTTCAGCGACACCAGCAGCGCGCTGAGCGCACGGAGCACGCTCAATGAAAAGTCCCGTCGGCTGCGCGCTGCGCTCGAAGCGGCGCGGGCTGCCGATCGGCTGACGGAAGAACGGTATCGCGCCGGGACCGTGGCCCTACGCGTCTGGCTCGACACCAAGGAGCGGAGTCGCCTCGCCGAGCGGACACTGGTCGCCAACCGGCTGCAGCAATTGCTGACCGAGGTGCAGATCTTCCGCGTACTCGGCGGCGCGCCGAGCCCTTCCAAAGCGCCTTAACCGCCTGCCTTCCAGCGTTGGCTCTCAGGATCACCCGATGTGTTTTCGTATTCCTCCCGTCCTTTCGGTCGTCCTCGTCGCGGCACTGCTCGCCGGTTGCTCCGATACTTCTGAGCCTGCCGCCACGGAAAGTGCTGAGGCCGTGACCCAACCCCCCCTCGTGTCGGTCATGATCGTCGAGGCCAAATCTGTGACGGTCTGGGACGAACTCCCCGGCCGCGTATCGGCATTTCGTACCGCCGAAATCCGGCCCCAGGTCAGCGGCCTCATCATTGAACGGTTGTTCGAGGAGGGCAGCAACGTCACTCGGGGACAGGCCCTGTTCCAGATCGACACGGCGTCCTTTGCCGCCGATGTGGCCAGCGCCGAGGCGATGCTGCAGAAATCCGAGGCCGCGCTGGCACAGGCTGTTGCCGAATTAGAACGCGCAAAGGGCCTGCGGAAGAGCAACAACATCAGCGACCAGACCTACGATCAGATCGCCTCGCAGAGGGCCCAGGCGGAGGCCGACGTCGCGCAAGCAAAAGCGGGGATGAAAAAGGCGCGCCTGTCGCTCGATTTCGCCACCGTCAGGGCGCCGATCGATGGGAAAATCGGGGCTGCCAAGGTTGGAGAAGGCGCGCTGGCGGACGCCACCAGCACCACCAGCCTTGCCACCGTCCAACAGATCGACAAGGTCCATATCGATATCCGGCAGCCGGCGTCCCGGCTCGACCACCTGCGGGCCCTGGCTCGCACCGGGGGGCTCCAGCAGGCGGGCACCATCCCGATCGAGGTGGTTCTCGGTGACGGCGACGATGATGTTCTCGCCGCCAGGGCGTTGTTCTCCGACATCAGCGTGGATGAAGGCACGGGCAATGTGCGTTTGCGGGCCCTGGCCGACAACCCCGATCGCCGTCTGCTGCCCGGCATGTATGTGCGCGCGCGGGTGCCGCGCGGCACCTATCCCGATGCCATCAGCGTGCCGCAACAGGCCGTGGTGCGCGACGCGCTCGGCGCCCCCAGCCTGTATCTCGTGGATGCTGAGGGCAACGCGGCCGCCAAGTCCGTGCAACTGGGCGAACTGGTGGAGGGGAAATACATCATCCGCGAGGGCTTGGCGGCCGGTGATCGCATCGTCGTCGAGGGGCAGGAGAGACTGGTCGCGCCCGGACCGGTGCGCACCGTGGAATTCGGCACCAATCCCGCCGAACCGTCTTCCGCCGCGCAAAAAACCTAATCGGAGCGACAGGGCATGCCCCAGTTTTTCATAGATCGCCCCGTTTTCGCGTGGGTTGTCGCGGCGTTCATCACGCTTTTCGGCGTTATCGCCATCCCGCAGCTGCCGGTTGCGCGCTTTCCCTCCATCGCGCCGCCGAGCGTCAGCGTCTTTGCCAGCTATCCCGGCGCTTCGGCCGCGACGGTCAGTGAGAGCGTCGTCATTCCGATCGAGCGCGAACTGACCGGCGTCAAAAATCTGCTCTACTTCAGCTCGAGCGCCGACAGCACGGGCAGTGCCAACGTCACCCTGACCTTCGCCCCGGGCACCAATCCGGAGTTGGCCATGGTGGATGTTCAAAACCGCCTCAAGAGCGTCGAACCGCGGCTGCCTGCACTCGTTCGCCAGGGTGGTCTGTCGGTTGAATCGGCTTCGGCGGGATTTCTCGCCATCGTGACGCTGACCGCCGAGGGAAACCGGTTTTCGGCGCTCGATCTCGAGGACTATCTCTCCAAGTACATCGTGCCCGAGCTGAAGCGCATCAAAGGCGTGGGGCGCCTGCAGTCCTTCGGCACCGAGAAGGCGATGCGGATATGGGTCGATCCGCTGAAGCTCGAAATGCTCAATCTCAGCATTGCCGACGTGACCGCAGCCATCCAGGGGCAGAACCTGCAAATTGCGCCGGGACAATTGGGGGCGGGCCCCACCGTGCCCGGTCAGGCAATCACCGTGCCTCTGTCGGTAAGCGGTGCGCTTTCGACGCCAGAGCAATTCGGCAAGATCGTGGTCAAGGGCGACCGCAACGGCGCCATGGTGCTGCTGAGCGATGTGGCGCGGGTTGAAATCGGCGCGCAGACCAGCGCATTCGCGATGCTGCAGAACGGCAATCCGGCGACGGGGGCGGCAATCCAGCTGTCGCCCGGAGCAAATGCCGTGGCAACTGCGGACGCGATCAAGGCGCGCCTTGCCGAACTCAAACTCTCCATGCCCGAGAGCATGTCCTATTCGCTGCCCTTCGACACCTCACCGTTCGTCAAGGTATCCATCGAAAAAGTCATCCAGACCCTCCTCGAGGCCATGGCTCTCGTCTTCCTGGTGATGTTCATCTTCCTGCAGAATATTCGCTACACCATCATTCCCGCGGTCGTGGCGCCGGTCGCCCTGCTCGGCACTTTCGCGGTGATGTACCTGGCGGGCTATTCCATCAACGTGCTCACAATGTTCGGCATGGTGCTCGCCATTGGTATCATCGTCGACGATGCTATCGTGGTCGTCGAGAATGTTGAGCGCCTGATGGCGACCGAAGGGCTCTCGCCCAAGGAAGCGACGCGCAAGGCCATGAAGGAGATCACCGGTGCGGTGATCGGCATCACGGCCGTGCTGGTGGCGGTGTTCATTCCGATGGGCCTGGCCAGTGGCTCGGTGGGGGCGATCTATCGGCAGTTCACCCTCTCCATGGCTGTTTCGATCCTGTTTTCGGCCTTCCTGGCTCTCTCATTGACGCCGGCGCTCTGCGCCAGCCTGCTCAAACCTATCCAGCACGGAAAGAAGAAATGGGCACCGTTTGCCCTCTTCGACGAGGCCGTCGACAAGATAACGCATGGCTATGGCAAGATAGTCGGAGCACTGCTGCGGCGTGGCGGCCGCATGATGGCGCTTTATGTCGTGCTCGTTGGCGCTCTGACCTACTGGTTTCCGCTCATTCCCACCGCCTTCATGCCGGACGAAGACCAGGGGAATTACACGGTGTCCTTCACCCTGCCGGCGGACGCCACCGAGGAACGCACGGCCAAGATTACGGATGTGTTCAACACCGCGGTGGCCAAGCGGCCGGCGACCGAGGACAACCTTCTCGTCAATGGCTTCAGCGCGATGGGTTCGGGCGCCAATGCAGCCATGGCCTTCGTAACCCTCAAAAACTGGAAAGACCGGGCGGAGCTTCCCGCGAATGAGGAAGTTGCCGCGATGACCGAGGCGATGGCCGATGTGCCGGAAGGCTCGATCATGGTCTCACTACCGGCCGCGATCGAGGAACTCGGCGGCGGGTCGGGCTTCAGCTTCGTGCTGCAGGACCGCGGCGGCAAGGGGCTGGATGCACTGATGGCGGCTCAGAAGCAGTTGCTCGAAGCCGCCGCGCGCAGTCCCAAGCTCTCCAATCTCTACCGGAACAGTCTGCCGAACGGTCCCAATGTGGAACTTGAGGTCGATCGCAACAAGGCGCAGGCGCTTGGTGTCTCGTTGCAGGCGATCAGCGACACGCTGAGCACGGCGATCAGCTCGAGCTATATCGGGGATTTCCCCAACGCCGGTAAATTGCAGCAGGTGATCGTACAGGCCGAGGCACGCTACCGCATGCAGGTCGATGACGTGCTCAAGCTCTTCGTGCGCAATGACCAGGGCGGCATGGTCGCCCTGGGTGAAGTGGTGACGGCCAAGTGGAACAGTGCGCCACGTCAGATCTTCCGCCACAACGGCTATCTCGCCGAGAACCTGGGTGGTGAGGCGGCAAAGGGTGTGGCCAGTGGCGACGCCATGGCCGAGGTCGAGCGGCTGGTGCAGCAATTGCCGGATGGTTTCGGTTTGGAGTGGACCGGCGAATCGCTCCAGGAGCGCCAGGCCGGCGCGCAGATGCCGAAGCTCCTCGCGCTGTCCATGCTGGTCGTCTTTCTGGTGCTCGCCGCACTCTATGAGAGCTGGACCGTGCCCATCGCCGTCTTGCTGGTGGCGCCGCTCGCTATCATCGGATCTGTCGCCGCCGTATCGCTCGGCGGACAGTCCAACGACGTCTTCTTCAAGGTCGGCTTGATTACGGTTATCGGACTCTCCGCCAAGAACGCCATCCTGATCGTCGAATTTGCCAAGGCGAAGCTCCACGAAGGTTGGGCCTTGCGCGACGCCATCATCGAAGCCGGACGGTTGCGTATCCGCCCGATCGTCATGACCTCGTTGGCCTTCGCGCTGGGCGTCATGCCGCTCGTCTATGCTCAGGGGGCCAGCGCGGAAACGCAAAAGGCCCTGGGCACCGGTGTCTTGGGCGGGGTGATCGCCGCAACGCTCTTCGCTCTGCTCTTCGTGCCGATTTTCTACCATGTCGTGATGTCGATCTTCGGCCCGAGCAGAGCTGCGCCAACCGGCGACGTCATCGCCACACCAACGAATCCCGACCATGTGTGATCCCCGATCGGATAAGGGCTTTATTGACGTATCAAGCCGGCGTTGATGATTTTCAGATCCAAAGCGTGCAGCGAATATGACCAATCAACTCATTCTGATCATCGAAGACGACATCGAAATCGTGCGCATTCTCCAAGCCTATTTTGAGCGGGAAGGTTATCGCGTCGTCGCCGCGACCGATCCGCTGACGGGCCTTGCGCATCATCAGAGCCTCAAGCCGGACCTCGTCGTGCTCGACGTCAAGATGCCCAAGATGGACGGGTACGAGACGCTCGCCACTCTGCGAAGGACAGATGACACGCCGGTGATCATGGTGACCGCGTTGGCGGAAGATCTCGACAAGCTCCAGGCGTTGCGCCTGGGCGCGGACGATTATGTCGTCAAGCCTTTCAACCCGCTTGAGGTCGTGGCGCGCGCGCGCGCCATACTCCGACGGGTGCACGGCGGCCAACAGAGTTCGGTCTTGCGAGCAGGGCGTCTGAGCATTGATACCGAGGCGTATGTGGTCCTCGTCGACAAAGAGCCTCTGGCGGTGACGCGCACGGAATTCCGCCTCCTGGTCCATATGGTCAGGTCACCCAATCGGGTATTTGAAAGGGGAGAGTTGATCGACACCTGCCTGCCAGAGGGTGAAGCGATGAACCGGACGGTCGACAGCCACATGAGCAATCTTCGGCGCAAGCTGACGACGGCGGGGTTGCCAGACTTGCTCGTCGGTGTGCGCGGGGTGGGCTACCGTCTGGATGTGCCGCATGGCTAGAGAGGCCGGCACGGCGTTGCAGATCGTCCTCGTGGCGGTCGCGCTCGCCGCGGCCGTTGCTGTAATCGCCTATTTCGGCTTTCCCGCCTATTACGATCTGGCGGTCCGCATCTGGCCGACCGTGCCAGAGAACGACGCACTCTGGACCTGGGTAGACTGGGGCTTTCTGCTCCTCACCCTGATTATCAGCATCCCACTTGCGGTCTTGGGGGGCTGGTGGCTGTCCCAGCGTATCGTTGTGCCGCTGCTTGAAGTCGCCGCAGCAATCCGCGCCATTGCCTCGGGTGATCTGAAGGCCCGGGCCAATCCGAGCATCCGTGGCTTCGGCGAATCGGCGCGGCTGGTGGAGGACTTCAACTTTATGGCCGCGCGCCTGGAGCGAGCGGAGGCCGAACTGCGCTACTCCAATTCCGCCGCAGCCCATGAATTGCGCACGCCACTCACCATCCTCAAAGGGCGGCTGCAGGGTGTCTCAGACGGTGTGTTCACGCTCACGCCGGAGTTGGTGACGTTGCTCCTGCGGCAAGTGGACGGTTTGACCCGCATCGTCGACGATCTTCGCACCCTGGGGCTGTTCAATGCTGGCTCCCTCCAGCTCAGCACAATGACAATCGATCTGGCCGATATGGCGCGCGACGTCATCGCTCTCTCCGCCGAAGATCTCGACAAGCGGTCCATGCCGGTGTCGTTGAGACTGAGCCCCGCCTGGGTGCGTGCCGATCCGGACCGCATTCGACAGCTTCTGCTCGTGCTCGTCGACAACGCCATGCGCTACGCGCCAGAGGGCGCACTTGTCATCGAGACGGCGGTGGAGGGCGCGACCGCGATCATCCGCTGCCGCGATCATGGGCCAGGACTTTCGCCCGAGGCGCTGCTGCACGCCTTCGAACCGTTCTGGCGCGCCGAGGAATCGCGGGCGCGCGACCAGGGGGGCAGTGGCCTCGGCCTCTCCGTCGTAAGGGCCATAGCACAGGCGCATGGCGGCCGTGTCCATGGCGCGACCCTGGCGGATGGAGGTGCGTGCTTCTCTGTTTTCCTACCGATGAATGGGAAATGATACGCCGGATCAAGGCAGACAATCCGAGCCGCCTCATGATGCGGCCAGCTGGCAATGGGCGGTTGCCCTCGACTTGACGGCACACCGAACGCCGGCGGTTCTCCCCTACGCGGGAACGTCACCAAGGCCGCTATTGTCGCCTGCCAGCTGCCCGGCAGGAAATCATTCCGAGAAAGTGTCGCGCTGGATATTCTGTAGATACCCGTGGCAGGGCCGACGATACGCGATCAGAACTTGATTGCGAACTTGATGCTGCCGGCTTGGCTCATCGTGTCGCTTCCCAAGGCGCCCTCGTAGACCAGACGGGCTTCGTAGCCGCCCCAGTCGATGGCGGTGCCGATTGCCAGGGTGCCCATCACCTCGTCCTGATCGAGCGCCAGCGGGACGCTCGCTGACGGGTTCGGACCATTCGGCAGCGACACATCTATCGAGCCCTCGTTCAGCCTGAACAGCGCGCCAGCCTCGATGTAGCTGGTGACAGAGGCCTCGCCGACCTGCATCGTGCCGCCAATTCGCAGCGCCGGCCGCAGATCGAACAGCACGTTGGTGGATGGCGCAACGCGCAGCGCAAGGTCGCCCAAGCCCTGTTCCGTGTAGCCGCTGTCGAAAATGCCAAGCATGTCGAGATCGACCAGCGGCATCAGCTGCAGTCCGCCGGCCTTGAACGCGTAGCCGGTCCGCAGGCGTCCGGTCAGGCCCCATGTTTCCGGATCGGAGGAGGCAATGCCGTCGACCCAGGGAAGCGACGAAGAGCGCGTCCCATTCGCCCAGCCATAGCTGCCCACCATCGAGGCCGATGCGTAGAGGGGCCCGTCGATATACTTCACGATGCCACCGAGACTGACCCGGTCGCCATCGCTGGAGCTGCCAACCCCGTCGAAGCTGGTCGTCTCGTAGGCGAAGCTGGCGCCGCCGTAGAGGGTGTCGGTGATCTGGTCCTGCCGGCCGAGGCTGATGCCGACGGAGGTGTCGCGCTGGTCCCCGTCCCGCAGTCGGGTCACGCTGTAGGTCGCCTTGCCCCAGTTGCACTGCCCCTGGTCGATCAGCGAATACGCCCCCGCCGGATCACCGCAGCTCTGCATGTTGTTGTGGGCCCCTCCCGCCGCGTTCGCACTCTGCTGAACCGAGGCGAAGTTGGCCGTCGCATCGAGATTCTGCAGATACTGCGAAAGGTCGGGGGAGGTCGTGGCGTTGGCCGCATTGACGAGCAGGGTATAGAGCTCGGTCTGCGACCCGGGCGCAGACGCCGGCCAACCGGTGAGGTGGCTGTTGGCCAGCACCGCCAGCTGCTGGGTATTTCCCGAGAATCCGCCGCGCGTGTAGTCGATCGAGACATCGGAAATGGCGGCCGTGGATTTGGTGTAGTCGTAGCTGTACTGCGTTGCGACGGTGCCGCCCGAAAGACCGAAATAGATCTCCCCGCCGGCCGGCATGGCGCCGGTGTTGGTACCTCCGGCCACGGTTATGATGCGCGTTGCCGTCACATTGCCGTTCGGCAGCGCCTTCAGCGTCGGAGAAATGCTGTTCGCGGGGACTTCCAGGCTCTGCACCGAGAGAGCGTCGCTGCCGAGGGTCGCCGTCGGATCGAAACGCAGCACATGCGCGCCGCCAGCGATGGTGTAGTCATCTGCCCCGGTGACCGAGCCGACCATCAACCCCAGATTCTGAATGTTGAAGATGCCGCCGGTGGCCACGATGTCGCCCACCGCCACGCCCCCGCTGCCGACCAGCAACCCGCCGGCCGCATTGCTCTGCAGCGCCACGGCATTGGGCGCATTGAGCGTTCCCATCACCTCGACGAGGGCACTGCCATTCCAGTCGTCGATGTTGACCGCGCCGGAAGCGCTGCCCGTCGCGTCGACCGTACCACCAGCGAGAATCCGCACGTAGGTGGTCGTTGCGTTGGTGAAGGGCGTGGCGGTGGCCGATTGTCCGTTGGTGGTCTGGACGCCCCAGGTCTGGGGGCCGGAAACCGAGACATGACCCGCGATGTCGACGACAGGCGTTCCGCCGGTGTCCCGATCGCTGTTCATGTAGGTGGCAATGCCATGGGCCCCGCTGCCGCTCGTGACGACCGAGCCGTTCAGCGCCACCTGGATCGATCCCTGCCGCGACGGTGCCGGCTCCTGCACGACCTGGGGGCCGTCGGTGCCGAACAAGACGATGGCGTTCGTCAGGCTTTGGGCGACGATCCCGTAGGCGTTGGAGCCGGACGTCGTGATGCTGCCGTCCAGCGTGACCTGAACGTCGCCGCCCTCTCCGCCCGGCGCCGCTCCGCCGGTTCGGTTGACCTGGAATTGTGCCGTGGGCTGATCGGCGATCTGTGCGCCACCGCCGCCGCCGATGGATTGCGCCACGATGCCGTGCGATCCGGCTCCGGACGTCGAGAGAGCGAGCGTCCCGCCCTTGTCGGAGACCGTCACCGACCCGCCATTCCCGGCTGCGCTGCTGAGCGTCGACACCAAGGATGCGCCTGAAACGCCGCTGACCTTCACGTTGTCGGCCAGGATCAGACCGCCGCCGCCACCGACCGACTGGGCGAAAATGCCCATCGAGACGGCACCGGAGGTGTTGATGGTCCCCGACCACTGCGCCGTGACGTCGCCGCCCTGTCCGGAGGTTCCGGCTTCCCCACCGATGCTGACATGCAGGCCGGCCTCCGTTCCGAACAAGGTCGTGTCGGAGATGCCCCCGACCCCGCCGCCGGCGCCGACGGACTGGGCAACGATTCCGGCACTCGTCGCACCGGAGGTCGCAAGGACCGAGCTTCCTTCGACCAGGACCGTGCCGCCGTCGCCGTTGCCACCGCCGGACCCGCCCAGAGCGAAGCCGATAAGGCCGCTGGTCGAACTGCCCCCGCCCAGACCGCCACCGCCGCCGATCGACTGCGCGAGGATCGCGGCCGAACCGCCACCTGACGTGACGATGTTCGGAGCATCCCGGACGGTGACGTCACCGCCGTGCCCCTGGGCGCCCCCGGAGCCGCCAAGGGCGATCTTGATGGACTGCCTGCTGAGACCGGGGACGCTGTAGTTCGCGCTGTCCGCGCTGGCGCCGAAACCGCCGCCGCCGCCGACCGACTGGGCGAGGATACCCGCCGATTGCTTGCCGCTCGTCGCGATGCCGACTGTCGTGCCGTCAGGCCCCTGACCGACGACGGTGGCCGCGCCGCCGTCGCTGCCGCTTCCGCCTTTGCCGCCGATGCTGAGGTCCACCGCATATGCGCCGAAGCCGGCAAAGCCATTGCTGGTGGCGGTGGCGCCGATACCGCCGCCGCCGCCCACCGACTGGGCGTGCACGCCGGGGGAGTGCCCGCCACTCGTGCGCACGGACGTGCCGGAGGCGAGACTGACTTTGACATCGCCCCCCAATCCAGCCGTCCCGCCGGAGCCGCCGACACTGACGGAGACGCCCAGACCGCTCTTGTAGTGGCCATCGGGCTTTCCGGATGTGCTCCTGTTGTCGAAGATTCTCTGCGCGTACTCCATCCAACTGCCGATCTGGTCGGTCACCCGCTGAGGGCTCGTCGGCACCGGCGTGGAAACGGCGAAGCTGTGGGCGATGCCGCCGGCGCCACCGCCGCCGCCGATCGACTGGGCGACGATGCCAGCGGCATGTGCGCCCGATGTGGAGATCGACGCGCCGGACTGAAGATCGACGGCGACCGCGCCGCCCTGATTGCCGCTACCGCCACTGCTGCCAACCGAGACAGCCGCCGAAACGTCACGGCCGCCCAGCGTGTCGCCTTTTGCATCCTTGGCATCGAGGGAGGCTGCCACCGACAATGCGAACACTGACCCGCCGGTGCCACCGCCGCCGCCGACCGACTGGGCGAACAGGCCTGTTGCGTGGTCGCCCGCCGTCGTGATCGCCCCGCCATGCGAGACCACTACGTCGCCTCCCGCGCCGCCAGCTCCGCCCGTGCCGCCGACGCCGACATCGGCGGCGGCGGCAAGGCCGCTGCCGATGATCGCGGAGATCGCGTAACTGTTGACGGTTCCCCCGGCGCCCCCGCCCCCGCCGACCGACTGGGCAAGCACGCCGTCTGAGAGATGGCCAAGGGTGGCGATCGTGCTGCCGGTGCCGGTCGTCACCGAGACCGGTCCGCCCGACTGCCCGCTGCCACCCGAGCCGCCGACGGAGACACCGATATTCGCCGCATTCCGGCCCACCGCGGCGTCGACGTCGATGATGTTCCCGCCGCTGCCTCCGCCGCCGCCCAGCGACTGGGCAAGGATGCCCCGGGACTGGCTCGAGAACGTCTCGATCGAGCCCCCGAGTTCGGCCGAGACGGAACCGCCCGTGCCGCCGCTGCCGCCCGTGCCGCCCAACGTCACCGACAGATTGCCGCTGTATTCGCCGATCGAAGCATCGACGTTGACGGAAGAGCCGCCCTTGCCGCCGCCGCCGCCGATCGATTGTGCGAGGATGCCGTCGGCGAGGCGCGCATGGGTGACGATCGAGCCGTCGGATGTCACGCTGACCATGCCGCCATTGCCGCCGGATCCCCCGGACCCGCCGAGCGACACGCCAAGCGACAGGCTGGCAACTCCGCCCGAAGCTGCGACGCTGATCGTCTGCGCGCCATGCCCGCCACCCCCGCCCAGCGATTGCGCAAGGATGCCGCTGGCATGGTCGCCGGGAATGGGACTGTTGCCTGCATCCTGTGGTGTGTCATCGGCTGGCGCACCGGTGACGATGCTGCCGCTGGACTGATTGGCAACGGTAACGTCGCCACCCGTGCCGCCCATGCCACCGCTGCCACCCAGGGAGACGTTCCAGGCAAGGCTGAGCCCGTAGGTGACGTTGGTGACGGCGTTGGCGTCGCCGCCGCCGCCGCCGATCGAGGACGCGACGATCCCCTTGGCACTGGTCCCCGCCGCGACGATGCTGCCCGCATTGGTGACCGCGACCGGCCCGGCATCGCCGCCGCCGCCGCCGGAGCCGCCAATGGCGACCCCGATGAACGCGCCCGCGGTCAGGGCCGACCCGCCGTGCCCGCCGCCGCCGCCGATCGAGTAGGCCATCACCGCATCGGCATAGTCGCCACGGGTCTGAATGGTGCCGCTGTTGGTGAACTGGATCTCACGGCCATTTCCGCCGCTTCCGCCGTTGCCGCCCTGGGAGAAGAACGCCCCTTGACCGCCGCCGCCGGCGCCGCCGTTGCCGCCGACGCTTTGCAGCACGATCGCCGCGGAATTGCCGGCACCGGTGGAAATCGTTCCCGAATTGGTGGCCGTGATGTCGGCGCCGGAATTCCCGCCGGCCCCGCCCGAGCCGCCATTGCCGAAGAAGGTCTCGGCCGGCTGTCCGGCCCCGCCGGCCCCGCCGTCGCTATGGGCGAAGATGGCGGAACTGTAGGTTCCCGTGGTCTGCAGCGTACCGCTGTTGGTGATGTCGATATCGCCGCCGTTGCCGCCCGCCGCACCATTCCCGCCGCCCAGGCCGCCATCGGCATCGTCGCCGCCTGCACCGCCCGTTCCCCCGCTGCTGATGGCGTAGACGGCGTCCGCGTTGTAACCGGTTGTGGTCACCGTGCTGCCGGCTTCGATCGTAATGGTGATGACGCCGCCATCGCCGCCGGGGCCACCGTTGGCGGCATGGCGGGCCACAGCACCTCGGCCACCCTGGCCGCCCGTGCCGCCGCTGCTGCTGAAAGAGAGGCCGGTGCCCTGATCAGCCGATTGAAGCAGTTGTGATGCGGACAGCAGGTGGAATGTTGCGGCCGGGCCGGTGGCGCCTGGGCCGCCAGGATCGGCGCTGTCGAACAGGTCGGCGGCTGATCCAGCTGGGCCGGTCGCCCCAGTGCCGGAAAGCCCGATCAGGCTGGGTGAACTCGCTTGGCAGGAAGTGGCGAAGGTGAAGCCGCCGGCACCGTCAGATGTTGCCACGCAGGTTCCGGTTTGCGTCTGCGCCAGGGCTGGTGACGGGACGATGAGCGCCAAAGCGGCAAGAAGGCAGGCGAAACACGACCTTCCGCCACGGCCGAAGCCGCGACGCCCGAAACGACCCATCTGCAACTCCCCCAAACTCGGCCTGAACAGCGTCTCCTGTCGACCGCCAGATGTTTGTAATTCGTCGGCCCCCGCCGGGTCGTCTGGTATAGGTCTTAATGCACGACGCGCTATGGTGACAAGGCTGGCGCGGCCGGCGAAATCGGTCCGGATGGCGAAGTCGACCATTGCCCGATCTGCGGTGCCCCGGCGGTAAAATCGTATACCAGCAGATTTCCGCAGGCAGAGGCCGCAGATTCGAACCCTGTCTGGAAATCAAATAATTTCAAGAGGCTGCGCGGAATCATCAGAGGCGGGGCGATGAGACGTGGATGTTGACCCGGAACGCGATGTATCGGCGGAGTCAGGGACGCGCCGGCGCGGCAGATCCGTCGGGGGACCCGGCGCCACGGCCCGTCAGTCGGCGCCCATGAGGGTCAGATTGTTTCGGGCGGTCTCGTTGCCCGGCTCGGCGAACAGCGCCCGGCGCGTCATCTCCTCGGCCCGCTTCAGGTCGCCGCGCAGGAAATAGGACATTCCCAGGTTGTTGAGGTAGGTCGCGGTGCTGCCGATCTCGGCCGAAAGGCTCCGGTAGAGGATGTCGGACTGGTCGAAGCGCCGGAGACAATCATAGGCGGCAGCCAGCGCCAGCCGGGCGCCCACGTCGGCCGGGCGCAGGTCCACGGCGCGCTGCAGCGCCACCTGGGCGTTTCCATAGTTTCCCGCTTCCATGTCCCGGCGCCCGCGTTCGAGACTGGCTTCGAAACCGGTCGCCGACGAGACCGCTGGAACCGTCGCCGGAGCTGCCGGCGTGCTCGGGCTGGACGGCGACTGGCAGCCGGCCATGGCCGCGAGCAGACCGGTCACCAGCAGCAACCTCCCGGCGCGCCATCCGGCAGGCGAGGGCCCCGCGATGGCGTCCATCCGGCTGGCGCTTGCGGTGTGGCGACGCATCATCGGGCGAAAGCGCTCATCTAGGTGGCGGACAGGGTCTGCAGGATACTCACCACGACGGGCGCAAGCAGGACCACCAGCAGAACCGGGAAGATGAACAGGCCGATGGGGAACACGATCTTCACCGGCAAGGCGTTTGCCCGTTCCTCCGCGGCAAGCAGTCGGTCCTTTCGCAAGCCGCTGGCGAACGTCCTGAGCGTTGTGACCACGCTCGACCCCCACGCCTGGGACTGGCGAAACAGCGCGACCAGCGAGTACACCTCGTCCAGCCGCGTCCGCTCCGCCAGGGCGTGAAGCGCGCGATGCATGGGTACGCCGGCCTGCATCTCCAGCACCATGGCTTCGAGGTGCAGGCCGAACCGGGGGTGAGAGGCGGTGAACTCCCGGCTCAGTCGCTCGAACGCGGCGTCGACGTTCTGGCCCGCGTCGACGCACACCACCACCATCTCGATGAGGTCGGGCAACAGCCGTTTGTAGGCGCGCCGGTTGGCGCTGACCCGGCGGTTGACGAGGAGGCCGGGGGTACCGCCGCCGACCGCCGCCGAAACGACGACCGCGACCAGGCTCGGCGTGTCCGTTGCTGTGGCCCCCAGCATCAGCAGCGCGCCGAACAGGAGGGCCCCAGTCGTTGCTGCGGCGCCCGCGCTGACCAGCCAGAACGTGGGCTTCGCCGGCGACCAGGGCCAGCCCACCTCCAGAAGATGCAGCGAGAGCGTGTCGTCCGCAGCCGTCTGCCACGCCAGCCGGAACGCATCGACCCCTGCGGTGCGCGCCTGCTGCAACGCGTGCTGGGCCTCCCCTTGGGTGCGAGGGGCGGCCTTCGGCAGCAGCCGGTGCGCCAGTCGGAGATCGCCGCGGCGGATCTCGACGATGACGACCACCAGGAGCGCGATCAGCATCGGCAGCCCGATGGAGAGGCTGATGTCGCGCACCGGGTCCCTCCGTCAGCAATCGATGTCGATGAGATGCTGGACGACGAGATAGCCGCAAGTCATCGACACGCAGCAGCCGACCAGCAACGGAAGCCAGATCGACGAGGCGAGGATCGTCGAGAAGTAGGTCGGCGACAGGACCTGGAGCATCAGGATCAGCAGGGCCGGCAGCGACAGCAGGAACCGCGATGTCAGCCGTCCCTCGGCGGTCAGCGACCGCAGCCGCTTGCGGAACCACGTGCTCTCGCGAATGCTCTGGGCCAGCGTGCCCAGGGTGTCGATGATGTTGCCGCCCGCTTCCGTCTGGACCGCAATGGCAATGCTGAGATACCGCAGCTCCGGACAGGGCAGCCGGTCGTGGAGCCGCTGCATGGCGAGCGGCAGGGGAAGCCCCATCTGCACCTCGCTCGACAACTCGCGGAACTCCCGAGCTGCCGGCTCTCCGATCTCGTCTGCCACCCGCGCCAGGCCGGCACTCACCGGGTGGCCGGCGCGCAATGTGCGCACGACGACGCCGAGCGCGTTCGGCAGTTGTTCGACGAAGCGGGTGCGCCTGCGCTTCCGGGCGTGGCGAAGCGCTGCGACGACGAACCCGACCGTTGCGATCGGCGCTGCGGCGAGCTGGACCGGAAGGGGAACGCCGAACCTGCCAAGGACGAGGGCGAAGACCAGCGCTGCCGCGGCGGCCAGCGCGCACACCGTCAGAAGCGGGGTCGTCAGCCCGCTGTCGCGGTGGAGCCGGCGCACGCCGAAATCCCGGCTGAACGAGATCGTCGCGGCAGACCCAGGCGCCCGCTCCCCGCCGTCCGGTGTGGGAAGCGTCGACGCCGGCCGGCCTCCCGCGGTGTCCTCCAGACGTCTGCGGATCGCGGCGTTGCGCGACTGCACGCCCTGGAGCATGTCCCAGAGGATCAGCGCGAGCACTGCGGCCACAGTCACGCTTGCCAGTTGAACGAGGGTGGCGAGACTGATGCCCATGGCTCAGCGCGCTCCCGTCAGATGGGCATCGAGCGCCGCGGCATCGGCGCCGTGGACCCGGCTCGCGAAGTTCGGCCGGACGCCGCTGTAGACGTAGCGGCCGTGGATACGCCCGGTCTCGTCCCGCTTGCTTTCGCGAAAGCGGAAGATCTCCTGCATCTTGAACGTATCGCCGGTCAGGCCGAGCAATTCGGAGATGGAGGTGATGCGGCGGCTGCCGTCGGACAGGCGCGCGATGTGCACGACCAGCCGGACGGCGGCGGCCACCTGTGCGCGGATGCTCTCCGCCGACATCGGCAATCCGGCCATGCCGATCATCTGCTCGATCCTCGCCAGCGTGTCGCGCGGATTGTTGGCGTGCACGGTGGTCATCGAGCCTTCGTGGCCGGTGTTCATCGCCTGCATCATGTCGAAGGCCTCTTCGCCACGCACCTCGCCGATGATGATCCGGTCTGGGCGCATGCGCAGGGCGTTGCGCAGCAGTTCCCGCTGACGCACCTCGCCCGTGCCCTCGACGTTCGGTGCGCGGGTTTCCAGGCGCACCACATGCGACTGCTGCAGCTGCAGTTCGGCGGCGTCCTCGATGGTGATCAGGCGCTCGCCATCTTGGATCTCCGAGGAAAGCGCGTTGAGAAGCGTCGTCTTTCCCGATCCGGTGCCTCCGGCGATGACGATCGAAACCCGCGATCGGACGGCAACCGCGAGCAGCGTGGCCATTGCCGGGTCGAGGGTTCCGGATGCGACGAGGTCGTCAAGAAGAAGCAAGCGGCGCGAGAACTTGCGAATCGAGACCAGCGGCCCGTCGATTGCCAGCGGCGGGATTGCGGCATTGAAGCGCGAGCCGTCCGGCAGCCTGGCATCGGCCATCGGGTTGGCCTCGTCGATCCGACGGCCGACGCGCGCGACGATCTTCTGGATGATCTGCAGGAGATGGGCATCGCTGTCGAAGCTGACGGTGCTGCGTTCCAGGAGGCCGTTGCGCTCGACGAAGACGCGGTGCGGGCCGTTGACGAGGATGTCCGACACGCTCTCGTCCTTGAGCAGGGGTTCCAGCGGACCGAAGCCGACAAGTTCGTCCGTTGCGGCGACGGCCAGCGCGTCGAGCTCGGCACTGGTGAGGGCGTATCCGTTGATCCGGACGAATTCGCGGACGAGAGGCGCAGCCTCACGCAGGATCTTCGGCCGGTCGCCGCTCTGGACCAGGCTCAACGGGATCCGGTTCACCAGGAAGTGGTGGGCCGCGACACGCATGGCCTTGCCGGCGTCTGCGGACGGTGAGCTTGTCGCCTGTCCATCGAAGCCTGCGGGGCGACGGTGCAGGACCGCCCGGCCTCGAGTGACCTTCGCCGCTGCCGTATCCCCGGCCGCGGCGTCCGCGGGCGTCAGCGCATCGGCCATCGCCTGACGGGTGAAGGTGAAGCGGCTGCTCATAGCCGCAGTTCCTGCAGGATCCTGCGGAGATCGGCGATGGCTTTGCCACTCCCCACCGACTGGGGGAGAACACCCAGATTGGCGGCCTCCTCGAAGCCGGCGGGCTGGTCGCGAACGGTCGCGAACGCATCGCTGCCGAGGGCGCGCGCGATGTCCTTCCGGTCGAGCGTGCCGCCCTGCCAGCCGGATCGGACGCGGTTGACGATCAGCTGCATCTGCCCCGGATCCCGGCCTCCCGCCAGGAGGTTGTCATAGCGCGCTCGGGCCAGCCGCAGGGACGGCACGGTGGGCCGCGTCACGAGGACGATGTCATCGGCCGCGGCGAGGATGGGCATGGTCCATGGCCGGGCGTGGGCCGGGAGATCCACCACGATGTGGGCGTGACCGGGTTCCAGCAGTTCCATCACGCGCACGAAGAGATAGGGAACGCGGGGATCGTCGGCGTGGGCGGCATCGCCGAAGGAGAACAGCCGCAGCCCCTGGGTGACGAGAAGCACCGACGCCAGGTACTCGGCGTCGAAGCGCTCTGCCGCATCCAGAAGCTCTGCCAACGCATGACCGCCTGGCGCATCGAGATAGAGCCCGGCCGCCCCCGTCTGCACGTCGAGGTCGACCAGCGCCACCTTGCCGGGAACCGTGGTCGCCCGGCCGGCCAGCTCTCCGGCCATCATCAGGGCAAGCACGGTTGCGCCCACACCTCCCGCCACGCCATGAACGATGGTGATGCGACAGCCGGGTCCAGCGGGTGCGAGGGCCGCCCGATCCAGCGCATCTGCCACGGCGCCGGGAGCAAGGGGCCTTTCCAGAAGGTCCGCCGCTCCCGCCCGCACGGCGAACCGGGCGGCCAGGGCATTCGATCCGGAGGAGATGACGATCACCCGTGGTGCCGGGCCGGCGTGGGCGAGGCGCCTCAACACCTGTTCGTGCGTGTCCGCGAGGTCCGGCAGATCGAGCAGGATCACGCTGGCGTCCGCTCCCTTCGGCAGGGAAAGGAAACCGGTGATGTCGTGGGATGCGTGGTTGCCGTGCCCGGCTGCCGCAAGCTCCGCCTCCAGGACGGCAATCGTATCGGTGTCGTCGCTCACGACGAGGCAGGGCCCGGCGGTCGGCACGGCCGCTGCGTCTTCCCGTTTGCCGCGCCTGCCGAACATCAGCGCCTCAACGGGGCGTTGAGCACGGGCTCGGTAAGGCCGTCGACGGTGGTGACCAGGTCAGCCGTCTCGACACTGTCCGCCGACGGACGACCCGATCTGTACCTCCCCATGACGCGTGCTGTCCGGGCGCCGTCCGAGGTGAAACGCACCCGATCCGCGCCCGGATGCATCGGGTGAACCGCCATGATCGCGGCGTTGGCGTTCTGTGCATCGCCTGCCCAGGACACGACGCTGTCCTGATGGTCGAGATAGGGGCTGCATGCGGCGGCTGCCAGAACGAGCCAGACCCCGGTGATGGCTCGAAATCGGTGGGCCAGGGTCCGTGCGAAGCGGCTCAGCTGAAGGGCAAATGGCATGGCTTCAACGCGCTGGCGGATAGAGGATATAGCCGACGGGACCGGTGATCCCCTTGCGCCGGGCCATGGCCGCGATCGGCTCGGCCGGGGTCTCGAGTTCGCCCGTGAGGAAAAACTCCGGATCGTTGGAGGGGACCGACGAGGTCAGCGGATCGTGGAGCGGCGTGCCCGGGGCTGCCGGCTGAACGATCGACGGCGTCACGATGACCACCAGGTCCGTCTGCTTCTTGGCGAAGGACTGCGAGCGGAAGAGCGCGCCCAGAACCGGCACCTTTCCGATCCACGGGATCGCCCGCTGGTCCTTCTCGGAGATCTCCTGCAGGAGCCCCGATATCGCGAAGCTCTGACCGTCCCGCAGTTCCACCGTCGTCTGGGTCCGGCGGGTGGTGAGGCCGGGCACGCCGTCGACCGAGACCGTTCGGTCGATCTGGCTGACTTCGGGCTCAAGCTCGAGATTGATCAATCCGTCGCCCAGTACGATGGGAGTGAACGTCAGCCGCACGCCGAACTCGCGGAACTGCACCGTCACCTCTCCATCGGTGCCGCGGACCGGGATCGGAAACTCACCGCCGGCGAGGAAGCTCGCCTTGGCGCCCGACATCGCGACGAGGTTTGGTTCGGCGAGGCTCCGGCCCAGCCCGTTCTGTTCCAGAGCCCGAATGAACAGGTCGACGTTGATGCCGCCGGAGATGACGCGGGCGACCAGCGTCGCGAAGGCGCTGTTGCCGGTGAGAGGGAAGAAGAACGAACCGTCCGAAGAGCCCGCGTCTGGGGAGGTCACCCCGGCTGATCCGAAGCCGAGGTCGCCGGTGAGCAGCCCACGGCCCGTCGAGCCGGAGTCCGTCACGGCGAGATTGACGCCGAGCTCCCGCCCGGCATTGCGATTCACCTCCACGAACCGGACCTTCAGCAGAACCTGCTGGCTGTCCTCGACCTTGATGGCGTTGATCAGGTCGTCGCTGCCGACGTACTGACGCGCCAGATCGAGGATGCCGGCCAGCGTCTGGCCGTTGTCGACGGTGCCCCCCAGCCGCAGGCGCCCGTTCACCGTGTTTGCGTTCACTTGGGCCCTGGGGAAGTTCACCCGGATGGCCTGGCTGAGGTCGCTGACGTCGATGCCGACCTCGACCTGCAGCACGCCGAGTGGGATGCGGTCGGGATCGTAGAGGGTGACAGTGGTGCGGCCGGCCGCCTTGCCGAACAGATAGAGGCTGCGGATCGTCAGTGGCGCCACGTCGGCAACCGAAGGATCGGCGACGCGGATATCGCCCAGCGGGCCGGGAGCGTTGATGGTGGCGGCCTGTCCCGCCGGCAGCTTGATCTGCTGGGCTGTTCCCCGCGCCAGACTGACCGTGTAGCCCGACTGGGCCTGCGCCGCCCCGATACGAGCAAATGGCAAGGCGGCGACAGCCACCAGCAGGGCAGCCGCTGCGGCGCGGGCGAGGCGGCCCAGCGGTCGCCTCCGCCGGAACCGGGACACGCTGGCCTGCTTCGGCGTGCGGATGCAGATGGGCCGGCAGCCCGCAAAGGAACCTGGCTGGTCTGTCACCTGCTTCAATTGGTCATCTCGTGGACTTCGGCGACGCTGCCGCGATAGATCGTCACCTGCGGCGTGAACGGTTCCGGCAGAGCGGTGGCGGGGGAGGCTCCCGGATCTTCCCGCCGGCGGCGGTGGATCCCGAAGAGTTGGTCGGCGGTGACGGTCCGGCTGAGTTCGGCGTCGTCGCCCTCCTCGCCGTTGCCCCTCTCCAGAAGGGCCAGCGCGCCGAGCTGCTGCGCCAGGGCGATGCGCTTCGCCGCTTCGATCCCGACATCGAGCGTGAATGTGCGGCTGGACTTGCCGTCCTCGGTGACCGCGAGAACCGGAACCTTCGTGGCAAGTGCGTAGACGGCGCTGGGCGGAAGACCTTCGGCGCTTCCTGGCGCCTGCGATGGGAAGGCTCCGGCGTTGGCGAGCAGAAGCACGTCCACGACGCTGCCTGGAACGATCTGGCGGTCCTGCCCGGACAGGGAGGATGACGGTACCGAGATCGCGCGCCGACCCGGCTTCAGCGCATAGGCGATTGGCCGGGGCGCGTCCTTCGCGCTGACGTTGCCGCTGGTGAGGGTGCCGCCAGCAGGGATGTCCACCAGTGCGTAGCGCGGGGCGCCGGCGAGCCCGCCGGGGGGCAGAGGGGTGCCTCCCGACCCGAGGCTCGGTTCGCGGAGGGTCTCCCGACTGACGTCGGCTTGCCCGATGAACGCGCCGGCGGCAATCGCGCGGCGGGCAACCAGGACGACCTCAGGCGGAAGGGCGTGCTCACCTGCCGCAGGGGCAGGCGCCGGCTGCCGAACCAGCATCAGCGCGATGAACGCCACGAGGAGGACGAGCAATGGCACGAGGCGGCGGGGCGAGAGCATGCGGCGAACTCCTTGCAAGCGGGCCGATGGGTCCGGAGGCACGGGATGTCGGCAGGGGGTTGCCGACACGCCGATGTCGTCATCGAGGGCTCAGGTGCGCGATGCGCCCACATGGTCGCGTGAGCCGCCCGGACCGGCTTGGCCGTCGCTTCCGGCAAAGATCGCGCTCACAGACCCGAAGCGTCGCATAGGTGGTCGAAATTCATCCTATCCGTCAGCCACTTGGCGACTTATCCACCTTGGCGGTGTTCGATGAAACGACGATGACGCTTGCCCGCATCTGTTCGGCAATGCGCATTGGCTCTTCGCTTGACGCCGGCTCCGACCCGCAGGCCCGGCCTCACTCGACACGGTCGAGAATGCCGTCCTTGTTGGCGATGAGGTCCCCCAGGCCGTCGATGTGACCATCGCCGTCGACGTCGCCATCGTGTTCGATCAGCAGTCCCATCAGCACGAACACGAAGCTCTTTGCGCCAAGCGACCTGACACCGCCGATCGAGGCAATGGCGATCAGGGCGACGATGAGCGCGTATTCGACGAGGCCACCGCCCCGTTCATCCGATGCAAGGCGGGCAACGCGCTTGGTCATGTCGGTCTCCCGGAAGAGTGCGGCGCCCCGATTGCTCGGGGCGCCAAAGCTTTAGGGCTGGGCGGCGGGGTCGGTATTGACGCTCGTCAGCGTCGTGCCGATGTCGGCGAACTTGCTGTTGATGTTGCCGCCGAGCGTCGTCATCGCGGTGATCGAGCCGAGAGCGATGAGCGCGACGATCAGCGCGTATTCGACCAGGCCGCCACCGGTTTCGTCGGAAGAAAAGCGAGCGAAGAACTTGTTCATGATGAGCCCCTTGAAGCATCGTGACTTTAATCTTCACCCCGGACGGATGACGAAACGTTCGATCGCCCGTTTTTCCGAGGGTTAACGGCCCGCCAAGGCCTTGCTAACGAACGCTTATTGCTCCGGTTTTCTGAGGTGTGTCCAGCGTCATATGCACTCTATGGGTGCGGTGCCGTCGCGATTTGCGACGCGTGATGCGGGGATGACAACCTAAGTTCGTGCCAGATATCGGGTTTCGTTGAGTGAAGGCCGAGAAATCGAGTTTGTGAAATTTCGAACATATTATTCTAACAAAACGAATTCCATAAAATTAAATAACATGTTTAGCATTTCCGCGATTTGATATAAGAAGTACCTAATGAATACATGATGAGTTCGCTGTTGATGAGGTGGCTGTGTCCGGAAACGGCCATCTTTGTGGGCAAATGCGGCGGCCTCCAATCGAGCCGACAGCATCAAGCCCGGCGCCACCGCCCGTTCCGCCGCGCCTAGTCGGCAGGATCGACCAGGCGCGCGCGACAGGCGGCGACCGCGCCGCACGCTTCGCCGTCGAAGGTGGCAACCGATGTGGCCGACACGTCCACCTGTCGCAATCCACCAACCGTCAGGACGATCAGCGCAACGGCATTGCCGTGGGCGCGCGTGCGCGAGAGGCGGACGAGGACCGCGGTCTCCGGTGCGGCGTTGGCTGCGAAGCTGCGTGCGGTCTCGTCCCAGGCGCCGAACACGATCTCCTCGCCCGGACCGCCGAAATCGCTTGGTAGAGCCGGGTGGTTTGCGACGAGCATCTCGTTTGCCGCGGTGGTAGCTGCGCTCCGATCGGGCAACTGGCGTGCCGCTGCAAGGGCTGCGGCGTCGGCGGCGACCGAGAGCCGGGTGCGCGTGACGTCGATCGTGAGGAGATCTACCCCGGTCAGGCAAAACAGCAGAAGGGGCAGGGCAAGCGCGGTGAACACCAGGATCGCCCCCCGCTCGTCAGCCGCAAGCGTGCCGAGGCGGCCTGTCGCCACGGTGCGCTTCATGGGGCGCTGGGCTCCGCGCGCATCGTCACCTGCACGACCAGCGGGTGCTGTACGAGGCCGAGCACTCCGGTGATGGTGGCCTTGTCGAACGGGATGGAGACCGCCACAGCCACATCGTCCGATGTGGCGTCCGCCGTCTGGGTGTCGATCGTATAGGGGCCGCTCCCGTAGAGGCGGCTGCGGGCGAGCTGTTCCGCCTCGGCGGCGGTCCCGGATCGCAAGGCCAGCATCCGTGCTCCGTCCCGCGCGCCGGCGAGCATCGAGGCATAGGTGGCGTGCAGCTGCATTACGTCGATCGCGCCGAAGATCAGCATCAGGAAGACGGGCAGCACGATCGCGAATTCGACGAGTGCTGCGCCGTCCTCGTCCCGTGCGAGCCGCCGTCGGGCGCTTTGGCATCTCTTCCAGGCCGGTGACATGACGAACCCTCCGGGCGATCGCCTTGGTTTAACCCGTCACATTGATGTGCTGAATGACAGTCGGATCATGCGGGGTCGGCGATGGGCACATGCACGTGATGAACGCGGTGGCGGTGCACGGCCCGGACTGGGGATTTGCCTGCGCGCTCGTGGTGCAGCTTCTGATCGTCGCATGGCGCGATTTTCGCCGCTTCACGATCTCCAATCGCGCATGTCTCCTGCTTCTCGCGACGGTCGCCCTGGCCGTTCTGTGGGGCCTGTTCGGGCCGCCCGTGCTCGGCTTCGGTCTGTCGAGCGTGTGGGTCGCCGCGCTCTACTTCGCCGTCGTTTTCCCTCTTTGGCTGTGGGGCAAGTTCGGCGGCGGCGACGTCAAGTTCATGGCCGTCTGTGGAGCCATCGCGGGCCCGTCCTACGGCGGGCCCTTCGTCCTCGTGGCCTCGGTGCTGTGCCTGGTGACGGTCGCCTGCATGCTGCTGGTCCGTAGCTGGCCGACACGGTTGCCGGCTCGGCCGGAAGGTCTCTGGCACACCTACCGCACGACCCGCCACCTGCCTCTCGGCGTTCCGCTCGGTCTCGCCTCAATCGCAATAGTGGTCGTGCGTGTTCTCGCGCCGTCTTGAGGGTTTGCTCTGCCCGGTCGGTCGCAGCGATGGGTGGAACTTGCCCGAGGTGTGCGCTTCTGCAGTTCTGCTCGGGCGGCAAGGACTGCCTGTCAGCCACGCGTTGGGTGCCGACCCAGATAGAAATCCTTTTTCAATTTCGGCCGCGCAAGGCCGTTTTCAGCATCTGTGTCGTCACAGCTCTGTTGCCTTTTTGATCTATAAAATTCAATTCCTAAGCAATCGAACCAATTTAGAATCTCTGGCAGTGAATAATCTCGAAATATTCTCAGTTATGTTGAATTTGTGATTAATGAATTTGGCTTTCATCAACATTATTGATTCTGATTTTGGGGCGCCTATTCTGTCAAAGCCAAACTGGGTATGGTCGAAGAGTGGGCGTGAGTGGTGGCCGATGAAAGTCGGGCGTGTTGATGTGAGCAGGCAAGATGATCCGTCGCCTGTCCGATCGGCGAAGTGGGGACCACAACTTTCGGGCGTCCGAGGATGAGACCTTTCTTGGACGGCAGCCAGCGCGACCAGCTCACTGGCCTGCCGACACGCACCGGCTTGATCTTGGCGGCGGCGGCGTCTGACTGGGATCGCGGTGCCACGTGCATTCTGCTGGACCTCGATGGTTTCAAGCACCTGCGGGATGCGTTCGGCGAGATCCTTGGGGCGCGTGCGTTGGAAGCCATTGCGCGCAACCTCCAGCAGCAGCTCAGCCCACCGATGATCCTGGCCCGTGTCGGCCACGACGAATTCGCGGTCCTGCTGCACGCTCTGAAGGACGACGCGATGACCAACGCGTTTGCCGAGCGGCTGGTGGCGGCGATCGAGACGCCGATCATCTTCGGCGATCATGCGATCGTCGTCAGCGCGACATACGGCGTTGCCACCAATCCTCGGGGCGCGCCGCGGATCAAGCGCCTGCTGAAGGGCGCGTCGCTTGCGCTGTATCAGGCCAAGGCGCACCGGCGGCGCCTCGTTCGGTCCTACATGCCGGAAATTCGCCACCTGGCGGCGGAGCGATTAAAGGTCGGTGCGGATCTGAAAGAGGCTTGGGACCGGGACGAGTTCGAGCTCTATTTCCAGCCCCAGGTCGAACTGTCCACAGGCAGGGTGGTTGGCGCCGAGGCGCTGATCCGCTGGAATCACGCCGAGCGGGGGCTGTTGGCTCCCGCCGCATTTCTTGCCGCTCTCGAGGAACATCAGGACGGGACACTCGCCCTCGCGGTGGGGGATTGGATCCTCCAAACGGCCTGCCGGCACGGGGCCACGTGGCGCGCGCTGGTGCCGGGGTTTCGGATTGCGGTGAACCTCTTCGCAGTCCAGCTGGAAACGGCCGGGCTGGCGGCGGCGATCGGCCGGGCGCTGGAAGCGAGCGCCCTCGCGCCCGGCGCACTGGAGATCGAAGTCACCGAGAACATCATCCTGCGCAGCGAACGCCTCGTTCCGACGGTCCTCACGGAGATCGCCCGAATGGGCGTTGGCATCGCGTTCGATGATTTCGGCACCGGCTTCGCCTCGCTCAGCCTGCTCCGGGATTATCCGGTCAACCGGCTGAAGATCGACCGGTCCTTCGTGCAGAGTATCCTGGCGAACCCCCGCGACCAGGCGATCGTGCGCGCGATGGTCGTGCTGGCCGCGGGACTCGGGCTGGAAGTGGTTGCGGAAGGCATCGAGACCAAGGAGCAGGCGACGTTCATGGGCGACGAAGGCTGTCGTATCGCCCAAGGGTATGCGTTCGGGCGGCCGATGCCGGCGGATCGGTTCGACGCGCTGCTCCGGCGCCCGGAATCGGTGCCGTGGCCGGTGCCGCGGTGAACGGGACCGACGGGGCGGTTGACCCTCGAACGGGGCGGGCCGCTTGCCGAGACGCCAGGTGGCTGGCCGCGCGGTCGACCGGATATGCGGTGCTGCCCGCCCAAGGTGCGCGGCCGTGCTCGAGAGGTCCGCCGCGGACCTCCCAGGCGTCGGCTTCAACCGCCCTGTCCGTTGCCGCTCAGTGCGTTTCCAGCGCGGCCACCGGCGGCGCGGCACGCTCGCGAAAGCCCAGATTGGCCGAGATCTTTCGCGCCGCCTCGCGCAGGTGCTGGAGCTGTTCGTTGGTCGGGGTCTCGCCGAGGAACTGCACGGAGTCGGTCATGGCGAGGGCGCCGGCGTACTTGCCGAAGGCGTCGAAGATCGGCGCGGCGAGGGCGTTGAGGCCGATCATCGTTTCGTTCGGCGACACCGCCCAGCCGCGGCTGCGCACCGACGCGATTTCGTCGCGCAGGCGGGCGGGGTCGGTGACCGTGTAGGGGGTGTGCATGGCCAGCCCCTCCGACAATGCCTGCTGCAAGAGGTCGGGCGGGCCGAAGGCGAGGCTGACCTTGCCCTGGGCGCTGCCGTTGAAGGTCAGGAGCGAGCCCGGCTTGACCGCGATCTCGATGTTGGAACGGCTTGGCATGATGAGCAGGATGCGGTTGCCTTCCCGTTCGGGCTGGCTGATGGCCACCGCGTGGCCGAGCGCATCCCGCAGCTCGCGGACGATCGTGCGGGCGGCGGTGGCCAGCTCGAAGCTCTCGCTGACCGCCTGCCCGAGCGCCATCAGGCGCGCGCTGATGCCGTAGCGTTCGGTGTCGTCGTCGCGGATCAGGTAGCCGGCCGACACGAGCGTCTGAAGGTGCCGGTGGATGCGGCTCTTGTTGGTGTCGAAATGGCGGGCGAGCTCGGTTACGCCGACCGAGGTCTGGCACTGGGCGACGTATTCCAGGATGTGAAGGGCGAACTCGACTGCCTGGATGCCTGAGGGTCGCGTCATCTCTCACTTCCGCCTGTGCGGTCCGCCGGATCGCGGTGACCGCGGGTCTCGGCGACCCGACGTCATCGGGATCGGGTCTCGTCTCTCAAACCGGATGCGGAACGCCGGTGCCGGCCTCTCCGCATTCCGCTCTGGATCGCCTCCCGTTCAGACCGGTCTGAACGAAAAGGTACTGCTCAAGTGGCGAACCCGGAGCCATGCCCTGTCGGTCGGGTGTTTCCGCCCGCTCGGATTCGGCGCCGCGCGAACCGCAGGCCGCGCGGTGCCAGGGCGGCCGGATCCCGGGCCACCCCGGGCCGGGCCCGTGCTGCTCAGTTGGCGGGGCCTTCGTCGGGCATGGGATACTCGTCGGCATTGAGCACCCACCCGGGCTGTCGGGAGAAGTCCTGGCGCGGCGGCGAGAAGATGTCGACAAGCTGGTTGAGACCCTGGTCCATGCCGCGCGAGGTGTGGATCGCCGGCGGCGGGATGACCGTCAGCGACGGCGACCCGCAGCGCGCGTGCTGATCCTCGCGCCAGGCGCTGAGATCGGTCGTCCACGGCCAGCGGAGATGATGCGTATACGATCCCTCCAGCGCAAGCGAGCCCTGCTCGAAGTCGTCGTGATGATGCGGCGACAGCTTGGTGGTGTCGCGCGGGCCTTCCTGGGGATCGAGATAGTTCACCATCAGCGTCGTGCAGCGGAAGATGCGGCCGAAGCGGCCCTTCGTCGGCGGAACGTCGAGGCTGTAGACCCGGACCTTGTAGCCGCCGCGCGGCTCGGGCCAGGGCTCGAAGGGCGGAATGTTCGGATGCGGCTCGGCATAGGACGCGGCGTTGGAGCAGAGCGCGTTCAGGTCATCCGACTGCGTGGAGAAGATTCGCTCGGCGCGGCCGCCCTCCGGCAGCTCGATCCGGCTGTCGCCCGGCGGCACGATGACGAGCGAGAAGCCGGGCACGTCGTGGGTCGTTCCCCCGGCAGAAACGCGTGCCGAGGTGTCCCTGTCCGGCAGGATGAAGACGTACTCGTCCACCTGGCCGCGGCGCTCCAGTGCGGCACCCGCCTGCGCGTGCGTGTGGGCGACGAGGAAATTCTGACCGCGGGTCAGCCACGTCCTGGTGCCCGCCTCCTCGAGCTGCGGCGCCGTCTCGTAGAACAGCCCGAAGTCCGCGCCAACGAAGGCTTTCGCAGCCGGCTTGGCCGCGCCCGCAGCCAGGCGCGCGCGCGGATCGCTTTGGTCGTACATCGAAAGACCTCCCGTTCATGACCGATTGTTCGTAACCGTTCTGCCAGAAAGAACGTATGCATCAAAAATGAGATGAGATAGCGGGCGCCTGTCAAGGGCATTGTGGGCGCCTTCGGGTCACAATGACGCTTGACAGCGTCGATGTCACGTCAAACAATCGATAAATAATAATACTGTTCTGCAGAACAAAACACAGGGAGGAGCCCAATGCCAACTCGTCGAGAGGTTCTCGCCGCCTCGGGTGCCGCCGCCTTTGCGCTGGCGATGCCGAGCATCGCCAAGGCATCGCCGATCAAGATGCGCCTGGCGCATGCCGCCAACGAAATCCACCCCGGCCACATCGCGGCCGTGGAATTCAAGAAAGCCCTCGAAGGGCTGCTTCCGGGTCAGGTCGAGGTCACGATCTTTCCCAACCGCCAGCTCGGCGACGACAAGCAGAACCTCGAATCGGCGATGACCGGCACGAACGAGCTGGTGGGCGCGAGCGGCGTCCTCTATCCGCTCGTCACCGGCCGCCCGGCGCTCGACGCCTACCAGCTGCCGTTCCTGATCAAGGACTACGAGCAGTTCGGGAAGCTCGCGACAGGCGAGATCGGCCAGAAGATCCTCGACGATCTGGCGCCGGCCGGCCTGATCGGGCTGCAGACGACCGACATCGGCCAGCGCAACTTCGCCACCGTCTCCAAGCCGGTCCGCAAGCTGGACGACTTCGCCGGCCTGAAGACCCGCATCGTGCCGGTTCCGCTGCACAAGCAGATCTGGGAAACGATCGGTGTCGCGCCGGTCGGGCTGCCCTACGGCGAAGTCTACGGCGCGCTGGAAACCGGCGTCATCGATGCCTGCGAGATCAACGTCTCGTCGATGCTGGGCGAGAACCTCTGGGAAGTTGCCAAGCACTTCACGCTGACCGGGCACTATCCCTGGCACAACGTCATTTCCGCCAACAAGGCGTTCTTCGACGGGCTGTCGCCCGAGGTTCAGGCCGCCATGCGCAAGGCCGGTCGGGACTCCATCATGCCGACGCTCGCCTACACCAAGAAGCAGGACTTCGACGGCCGCGACGAACTGCGGGCGAAGGGTGTCGAGTTCTATGAACTCGAGGACCTGCCGGCGATGAAGGAAAGGGTGGCGCCGCTGATCGCCCAGTGGAGCGAGAAGTCGCCGCTGATCGCCGAGTTCGTGGTCGCCGCACGGGCCGACTCCTGACCGTCCTCGGGCGGGCGCAGGCTGCTGCGCCCGCCATCTCCACGGCAACGCCTTTCTCAGGGATGAAGGTCGCATGAACGCGATGCCGGCCCGGATCGGGCCCCTGGCATGGATCTACGCCACCTACGCGCGCCTCATCAACGTCCTCGCAGGAACGTCCATGGCGGTGGTGGTGGTGATCATGATCACCCAGGTCGTCGCCCGCTACGTCTTCAATTCCTCGCTGATCTGGGCGGAGGAGCTCTGCCGCTACATCCTCGTCTGGCAGACCTTCCTGTTCATCGGCATGGCCTACCAGCGCGGCGAACTGATCGCCGTCGACGTGCTGCCGCTGATGTTGAAGCCGGGCTGGCGCCTCGCCCTGAAGCTGGTGGTCAGCGTGCCGATCCTGATCTTCCTCTGGCTGATGATGGTCAACGGCTATGTCTATGCGGACCGCTTCCAGAACCAGGGCCTGCCGGCCATCGATTTCATCTGGATGTCGATCGCTGGCCGCGGCACCCACATCTCGGTGTTCTGGGTCTACGTTTCGGTCTCCGTCGGCAGCGCGCTGCTTGGCCTGCACATCATCGGCGCGGTCGTCTTCGACGCCGTCGCGCTGCTGCGCGGTCGGGACGAGGGGACGGAAGCCAGGGTGACCGGGGGCGTGGTTTAGCGCGATGAGCGGGTTCTTCGGCGTCTTCTTTCTCCTGCTTGCGACCGGCGTGCCGATCGCGCTGGCGCTCGGCGTCGGCGGCATGGGCTACCTGTTTCTCAGCGGCAACGGGGCGGTGCTGCTGGCGCTGCCGCAACGGATGATGGCCGGCGTCGACCAGTTCATCCTGCTGACGATCCCGCTGTTCCTGCTGGCCGGCATGCTGATGAACGTCGGCGGCATCACCGACCGCATCGTCGAGTTCGCCCGCGCCATGGTCGGCCATCGGCGCGGCGGCCTGTCGTCGGTCACGGTGCTGTCGGCGGGCTTCTTCGCGGGCATCTCCGGCAGCGCGACGGCCGAGGCATCGGCGCTCGGATCGATCCTCATCCCGACCATGGCCCGCCAGGGCATTCCGAAGGCCTACGCGGCCGCGCTGGTCGGCGTGAGTTCCGTCATGGGGCCGATCATTCCGCCCAGCATCACCATGATCATCTTCGGCGTGCTGTCGGGCGTGTCGATCGGTCAGCTGTTCATTGCCGGCGTCATGCCGGGCATCCTGCTCGCCCTCGGACTGCTGATCTATGCCGGCTGGCGCGCCCGCCGCGACGGCTTTCCGATCACCGAGAAGATGGGCTGGGCCGATCGCCGCCGGGCGACGGTGCGCACGATGCCGGCCCTGATCCTGCCGCTGATCATCATCGTCGGCATCAAGGCGGGCATCTTTACCCCCACCGAGGCCGCAGCCGTGGCCGTGGTCTACGCGCTGATCATCGGCTTCGCCTACCGCGACCTGACGCCGGCGCGGGTGTGGCAGTCGCTCGTCGCCACGACCTTCGTCAGCGCGTCGATCCTGTTCATCACCGCGATGGCCAGCATCGTCTCGTTCGTCTTCACGCTGGAGCAGGTGCCGGCCGAGATCGCGTCGATGGTGCTCAGCATCACCGACGAGCCGCTGCTCGTGCTGCTGCTCCTGAACCTCGTGCTGCTGGTGCTCGGCATGTTCCTGGAGCCGATCTCGATCCTGATCCTGACCATGCCGATCCTTCTGAAGTTCATGACGATCATCGGCATGGACCCGGTCCAGTTTGGCGCGATGGTCGTCCTGAACGTGGTGATCGGCATGGCGACACCGCCTGTCGGCATCCTGCTGTTCATCGTCTGTGCCACCTCCGGGGAATCGCTGTCGGCGGTCTCCAGGGAGGCGATCCCGCTCATCCTGATCTGCCTCGCGGTGCTGGCCCTCGTCGCCCTGGTGCCGCAGGTCGCGCTGTTCCTGCCGCATGCATTCATGCCGATGCACTGACCTCAGACGGTGCGCGCCGACACACTCTCAACGGAAGGCTTACGATGACCACACAGACCACGAGCCCGCGCAGCGGCTTCCGCGAGCGGTTCGGCTCCCGCCAGCATCTCGTCGGCACCTTCGTGAAGACGCCCGACGCGCATCCGGTGGAGATCCTCGGCGACGTGGGGTTCGACTTCGTCGTCATCGACGAGGAGCACGCCCCCTGGGACCGCGTGACCATCGACCACGCGCTGCTCGCCGCGCGGGCGAGTGGCACGGCCGGCGTGGTCCGGATCTCCGAGCCGACCGCAGCGCGGGTGCTCTCGGTCCTCGACGACGGAGCCGCAGGCATCCTGGTGCCGCATGTCTCCTCCGCCGCCAAGGCGCGCGACATGGCGGCCGCCTGCCGCTACCGCGGCGGCAGGCGCGGCTTCTCCAACACCAACCGCGCCGGCCGCTACGGCCAGACGGGTATGAAGGACCACATCGCGGCGTCCGACGCCTCGATCGCCTTCATCGCCATGATCGAGGACCCGGAAGCGCTCGACGAAATCGACGCGATCCTCGCGGTCGACGGGCTCGACGGCGTGTTCATCGGGCGCGGCGATCTCACCGTCGCCTACGGCGCCGACTCCGCCACGTCCCCCGAGGTGGAAAACGCCTGCACGCGCATCTGCGAGGCGGCAGGCCGGGCCGGCAAGGCGGTTGCCGTGATGGTGCCGAATGCCGAGGAGGCCCGGCGGTTCCAGGCGATGGGCGCCTCGGCGTTCATCGTCAGCTCCGACCAGGGCTTCATGCACCAGGCGGCGAGCCGGGCCTATGCGGACCTTTCGGCCGTCGGCGCGCCCAAGAACAGATAGAGGATCAACGCTCATGGCCGATACCACCACCGAGTACCCCACCATCGTGCCGCTTCAGGACATGACGGACGACCGCGCTGCAGAGGTCGCCGACCTGCTGGTCGACGCGGTCGATCTGCACTGCCACTCCGGCCCTGCGGCGATGCCTCGGATCCTCGATCACGTCGATGCCTTCCGGCAGGCCGAAGCGGCGGGCTTCCGGGCGCTTCTCTACAAGGACCACTACTACGTGGGGATGCCGCATTGCGCGGTGCTGAAGGCCATCTATCCGGAGTCCAAGGTCGAGCTTTTCTCCGGCGTGGCGCTCAACAGCGCCTCCGGCGGCCTCAATCCGCATGCCGTCGACCATGCCATCAAGCTGGGCGGCAAGATCGTCTGGATGCCGACCTTCGCCGCCCAGAACCACATCCGCTCCTACCAGTCCCAGAGCTTCCCGAAGACCGCGCGGGCCATGCTGCCGCCGATCCCGCTGACCGTGATCGACGCGAACGGCCGGCTGGTCGACGAGGCCAGGCAGATCCTCGACCTCATCGCCGAGGCCGACATCATCCTGGCCGGCGGCCACCTTCACGCCAGCGAGCTGCTGGTGCTGTTTGAGGAGGCCGGCCGACGCGGGGTGCAGAAGATGATGGTGAACCATCCGACCTACGTGATCGGCTGCTCCGACGACGACATCCGCCAGCTGGTCGCGCTCGGGGCATACATGGAACACTCGATCTGCATGTTCGTGCCGGGGCGGGCGAAGATCCACGACACCCAGGATCTGCTGCACCTGGTCGAGGTGGCCGGCGTCGACCGGACGGTGCTCGGCTCCGACCTGGGCCTCACCCAGGCGCCGCTGCCGGTCGACGGCTATCGGTGGATCGTGTCGGATCTGCTGGACCTGCAGGTGCCGCCCGCCGACATCCGCAAGCTGGTGTCGACAAATGCCTCCAGGCTGCTGAACCTGGACTCCTGAACGGGCTCACCCGCACCTTGGAAGGGAGACGCGCCTTGTCGCGAAAAGTCATCATCACCTGCGCCGTCACCGGCTCGATCCACACGCCGTCGATGTCGCCGTACCTGCCGGTCACCGCCGAGGAGATCGCCGATGCGGCAATCGGCGCGGCGGAGGCGGGGGCGGCGGTCGTCCACCTGCATGCGCGCGATCCGGAAACGGGCGCGCCGGACCAGTCGCCGGAACGCTTCGAGCCGTTCCTGCGGGTGATCAAGCAACGCTCGGACGTGGTGGTGAACATCACCACCGGCGGGGCGCCGACGATGTCGGTGGAGGAGCGGCTGCGGCCGGTGGCGACGTTCAAGCCGGAAGTCGCCTCGCTCAACATGGGATCGATGAACTTCGGGCTGTACCCGATGCTCGGCCGCTTCAAGGAGTTCAAGACCGACTGGGAGCGGCCGTACCTGGAAGGCTCGAAGGACCGGATCTTCAAGAACACCTTCCAGGACATCGAGAACATCCTGACCACCTGCGCCGACAACGGTACCCGGTTCGAGATCGAGTGCTACGACATCGGCCATCTCTACACGCTCGCCCATTTCGTCGAGCGTGGCCTGGTGAAGCCGCCGTTCTTCGTGCAGAGCGTCTTCGGCATCCTGGGCGGCATCGGCTCCCACCCGGAAGACGTGATGCACATGCGCCGCACCGCCGACCGGCTGTTCGGGGATGGTTATCGCTGGTCGGTGCTGGGCGCCGGGCGTCAGCAGATGGCGATCGCCGCCATGGCCGCCTCGATGGGCGGCAACGTGCGCGTCGGGCTTGAGGACAATCTCTGGATCGGCCCGGGCAAGCTCGCCACCTCCAACGCCGAGCAGGTGACCAAGGCGCGCGGCATCATCGAGGGCCTCGGCCTGGAGATCGCGACGCCCGAGGAGGCCAGGGAGATCCTCCAGCTCAAGGGCGCCGACAAGGTGGCGTTCTGATGGATACGCCCGGCCCGCACAAACGCAACGTCCTGATCGTCCACGCCCATCCGGAGCCGACGTCTTTCAACGCCGCGCTGACGGATCGGGCACGGCGGACGCTCGAGCGGGCCGGCCACGAGGTGACCGTGTCGGACCTCTACGCCGAGGGCTTCGATCCGGTCGCCGGCCGGCACGACTTCACCTCCGTCGCCGACCCCGCCCGCTTCCACTACCAGGGCGAGCAGGCGCATGCCGCGCGGCTGAACGCGTTTTCGCCCGAGCTCGCGCGCGAGCAGGCGCGCGTGGCCGCCGCCGATCTGGTGATCCTGCAGTTCCCCCTGTGGTGGGGCGGCGTCCCGGCCATCCTGAAGGGCTGGTTCGAGCGGGTTCTCGCCTACGGCTTCGCCTATGTGGACGGCGCCCGCTTCGAGGCCGGCCTGTTCCGCGGACGCCGCGCCATGTGCTCGCTGACCACTGGCGGGACCACGGCCCGCTTCGGCCCCGACGGCGTCTACGGCGAGGTCGATCGGGTGCTGTGGCAGGTCCAGCACCTGACGCTGGAATACATGGGCTACCAGGTGGAGGAGCCGTTCATCGCCTACGGCACGCCGCGCGCCGGCGACGCGGAACGGGCGGGCTATCTCGATGCCTTCGAGGCCCGCGTGCTCGCCTTGGCGGCGAAGCCGGTCGAGCGTGGGCCTGGCATCGACAATCCGCTGGATCTCGTTGCGGACAACGCCTGGGCCAAGCCCCGCTAGACAGCATTTTGAGCATGGGAGCGAAGATGGACGGCAACAGACAGTTCAGCGGCAAGGCCGTGCTGGTGACAGGAGGCTCGCGCGGGATCGGAGCGGCAATCGCCCGCCGCTTCGGCGCGCTCGGAGCGGACGTGGCGGTCGTCTACCGCTCGAACGCGGACGAGGCAGGCAAGGTCGTGGGCGACCTCACGTCCGCCGGCGGACGCGCGGTCGCGATCCAGGCGGACGTGGCGAAGCCCGCCGACGTCGCCCGGATGGTCGAGGAGGCAATGGCGTTCCTCGGCCGGCTCGACATCGTCGTGAACGCGGCCGGGGTGAGCCCCTATCTGCCGCTCGGCCAGATCGACGAGGATCACTACCGGGAGATCTTCGACGTCCACGTGCTCGGCTCGATCATGGTGACGCAGGAAGCCGCGCGGGTGCTGCCGGAAGGCGGGCGCATCGTGCACTTCTCGTCGCGCCTGGCCACGGCGCCGCTGCCGAGGGGCGTCGTCTATTCGGCCTCCAAGGCGGCCGTGTCGACGCTCGTGCACGGGTTTGCGAAGGAGCTCGGGCCGAAGGGCATCACCGTCAACGCGGTCGCCCCCGGCGTCATCGAGACCGACATGACGGAGGCGGCGATCCGCGAGCGCGGCGAGGCGATCGTGGCGGGCACGCCGCTCGGCCGGATCGGCCAGCCCGACGACATCGTCGGCATCGTGACGTTCCTCGCCTCCGACGAGGCCCGATGGATCACCGGCCGCACGATCCTCGCCGACGGCGGCTTCAACTGAAGCAGGCCTTCCAGTTCATCTGCCGTGCGGACAGGCAGGCGCAATCGGCAAGCACGAGCGCCGAAAGCCCCGCTCCCGAACTATTTTGTGTGGTTTCAGGCTTCAGCGGATGCCCTTGCGCTTCCGATTCTGGCGTGTTTGCCGGCGGGGGTGTTGATGACGTTGAGGAGGGGCGGGGCTTGGCGGGCGCGTTCGGTCTGGCGGGCTGGGGCGTCGGCGTAGAGGGTGGTGCGCTGACGCGGTGTGCGGCCGGCGGCGCGGGCGATCTCGACCATGCGGTGGGGCGGCAGCTCCTGGCCGTGGTCGGCGCCGGCGGCGCGGCTGATGGATTCGTCCATCAGGGTGCCGCCGAGGTCGTTGACGCCGCTGGCGAGTGCCGCGGCCATGCCGGCCTCGCCGAGCTTCACCCAGGAGGCCTGGATGTTGACGATCACTGGGTTGAGGGCGAGCCGGGCGACTGCGTGCATGGCGATCGCCTCGCGCAGGCTCGGGCCTTGGCGGGCGCCGTCGCCGGCCAGGTAGATCGGCGCCTCCATGTGGACGAATGGCAGCGGCACGAACTCGGTGAAGCCGCCGGTCTCCTCCTGCAGGGCGCGTATGCGCATCAGGTGGCGGGCCCAGTGGATGTAGCGTTCGATGTGGCCGAACATGATGGTGGCGGTGGAGCGCAGGCCGACCCGGTGGGCGGTGGCGACGGTGTCGAGCCACGGCTGGGTGCGGATCTTGTCGGCGCACAGCCGCTCGCGGACTTCGTCGTCGAGGATCTCGGCGGCGGTGCCGGGCAGCGAGCCGAGGCCGGCTTCCTTCAGCGCGATCAGGAATTCCTCCACCGACAGGCCGAGGGTGCGTGCGCCCTGGGTCACCTCCAGCGGCGAGAAGGCGTGGACGTGCATCTCCGGCACCGCCGCCTTCACCGCCCGGCAGATCGCCAGGTAGGTCTCGCCGGTGTAGTCGGGGTGGATGCCGCCCTGCATGCAGACTTCGGTGCCGCCGCGCTGCCAGGCCTCGACGGCCCGGCGCTGGATCTCGTCGAGGGAGAGGTCGTAGGGGGTGCCGCGCAGGTTGTTGGCGAGCTTGCCCTTGGAAAAGGCGCAGAAGCGGCAGCGGTAGCCGCAGACGTTGGTGTAGTTGATGTTGCGGGTGACGACATAGCCGACGGTGTCGCCGACGAGGCTGCGGCGCACCGCGTCGGCGGCGTCGCGCACGGCGGCGGCCTCGAGCCCGCGGGCCCGGAACAGGGTGACGATCTGGCCTTCGTTCAGCGCGCGGCCGGCAACGGCCGCGTCGATGGCGGCGCCGAGCGTGGCGTCCCGGGCGATCGGCGGGGCGTGCAGGGCGGTCTCGAGATGCACCAGCTCCTTTGAATGGCCGACGCGCCAGCCGGTCTCGTGGGCGAAGCCCTCAGTGTCGGCGCGGGCGGCGACGGGCGCGCGCAGCGCCGGGGCGAGCCAGGTGTCGGCGTCGCGCACGTAGGCAGGATAGGCGGTGAGGCGCGGCACCAGCGTCTTGCCGGCCGCCGCGGTGTCGGCGGCGAGGCGGGCGAGTGCCGGCCAGGGCGCCTCGGGGTTGACGTGATCGGGGGTGACCGGCGAGACGCCGCCCCAGTCGTTGATGCCGGCGCCGATCAGCTCGGCCAGGCCGTCGTTGCGCAGGTTCGGCGGCGACTGGATTGACATGGCCGGCCCGAACACGAAGCGCGCCAGCGCAATCGTCCACAGCTGGTCGGCGAGGTTCGGCTCGGGGGCGGTCGCCATGCGGGTGCCGGGCTTGGCGCGGAAGTTCTGGACGATAATCTCCTGGATGTGGCCGTGGCGCTCGTGCAGGTCGCGCAGCGCCAGCAGCGAGGCGAGGCGATCGGCGCGGGTCTCACCGATGCCGATCAGGATGCCGGAGGTGAACGGCACCCTGGCGCGCCCGGCCGCCTCGATGGTGGCGAGCCGGGCGGAGGGGAGCTTGTCGGGTGAGCCGAAGTGGGGGCCGCCGCGCGCCGACAGGCGCTCCGACACAGTCTCCAGCATGATGCCTTGCGAGGCGGAGACGCGCCTGAGGCGGGCGATGTCGGCCTCGTCCATGACGCCGGCGTTGACGTGGGGCAGCAGGCCGGTCTCGGCCAGCACCAGCCCGGCGACCTCCTCCAGGTAGTCCAGTGTGGTGGCGTGGCCGAGCGCGTCGAGGGCGGTGCGCGCGGCGCGGTAGCGCAGCTCCGGCTTGTCGCCCAGCGTGAACAGCACCTCGTCGCAGCCGGCGCGCGCCCCGGCCCGGGCGATCGCCAGCACCTCGTCGCGCGAAAGATAGACCGGTTCGCCGGGCTTGGGCGGATGAGCGAAGGTGCAGTAGGCGCACACGTCGCGGCAGAGATTGGTGAGCGGCACGAACACCTTGCGGGAGACGGAGACGACCGGTCCGTGGCCGGCGTCGCGGATTGCGGCGGCGCCTTGCAGGAGCGCCGGCAGGGCGGCTGTCCGGGCGAGAGGCCCGAGCTCGGCCGGGTCGAGCCGGCCGCCGTCGAGGAGGCGGCGCGTCCAGGTGTCGATCGACGGGGTGGGCATCAGGCGGTCTCCAGGCTCGCGAAGGGCCTTGCCAGCGCCGCGAGATCGGCCGGGCGGTCGAGGTCGCGCGCGAGCGAGGCAAGCGGAAACGGCCGGGCGTCGGGCTCGGCGAGGTGCCGGCGGAAACTGTCGGGGCCGAAGGCGAAGCGCGGCGGGCGGGCGACCGGGAAGACGAGACCGTTGGTGCCGGTTCCGGCAAGGTCGGGCACCACCAGGGTGGCACCGGTGGTCCGCGCTTCGCTGAGCGCCGCCGCGACGTCCTCGGCGGCGAGGTCCGGCAGGTCGGCCGGCACGACGGCGATCAGGCCGGCGCCGAGCGTGGCGAGCGCTTCGGTGCCCTGGCCAAGTGCCGGGTTGAGCCCCGCGGTGGTCTCGGCGATGAAGCGGGTGCCGGAGCGGGCGCAGATCGCAGCGACGTCCGGGTCGATGGAGACGACGGCGACGCCGTTGAGGCCCGGCGTCGCCGCGAGCACGGCCAGCACGTGCGCCAGCATCGCCTCCTGAAGGCGGCGCCGCGCCACCGGCGAGAGGCACGGCGCCAGCCGGCTCTTCGCCGCATCGAGCAACTTGACCGGAACGAGGGCAAAGGCGGTATCGCCGGGCCGGGTCGTCATCGCCGTCCCTCCGCGTGGGCCTCGCCGGCGACCCGCAGGGCCGTGCGGGCAAGCGCGATCCGGTCGTCGAGGCTGGTCATCAGGGTCTGGGCGACGCGCATGCGCGGATCGCCGGCGAGGCCGGCATCGGCGGCGTCGACGAGCAGCACGTCGACGAGCGGTCCGTAGTGATCGAGCACCGAGGCCGGCGTCAGCGGCTGCCCGAGCTCGCCCATGATCTTGGCGAGCGGCCCCTTGACCGCCTGGCCGCCGACGAGGGGGGAGACCGCGACGACCGGGGCCGAGGCTTCCTGGATGAGGTCACGCATGCCGGGGATCGTCAGGATGGGGTCGATGGACAGATAGGGGTTGGACGGGCAGATCACGATGGCAGACAGGCTGGGGTCGGCAAGCGCGGCTTCGACGGCCGGGCTCGGCCGGGCCGCATCGGCGCCATCGAAATGGATGGCGCGGACCGCCGGGGCGCACTTGCGCTCCACGAAATAGCGCTGGAACGGCAGCGTCCCTTCGTCGGTCTCCACCAGGGTGGCGAGGCGGTGGTCGGTGGCCGGCAGGATGGCCGGGGCGATGCCGAGGGCGGTGGCGGCGTCGCGGGTGATCGCCGTGAGGGTCTCGCCCCGGTCGAGCTTCGCGGTGCGGACGGCGTGAAGGGCGAGGTCTGTGTCGCCGAGCGCGAACCACGTCTGTCCGCCGATCTCGCCGACGGCTTCCATGAAGCGCCAGCTCTCGCCGGCGCGTCCCCACCCCGTCTCGGGATTGGCGCGGCCGGACAGGGTGTAGAGCACCGTGTCGATGTCCGGGCTGACGTGCAGGCCGAAGTGGCGGAAGTCGTCGCCCGTGTTGACCACGATCGTCAGCCGGTCGGGCGGCACCACGTGGGACAGGCCGAGGGCGAGCTTCGCGCCGCCGATGCCGCCGCAGAACGCGACCACCGATCCTTCGCCGTAGGGGGCGTGCGCGCTCATCGGAACAGATCCTCGTCCGGGCTTCTGAGGCCGGTGAACGTGCCGCCCGCCGTCTCCTCCCAGCCGAGGCCGCCGACGATGACGGCCGGCCGGCCTTCCGCGCCTTCGCCCATGACGAGGACGGCAGCGGCGGCGACCGCATCGGCAAGGCCTATCTCGGTCACCTGCAGCGGGCGTCCGTCCCGGTCGGGCTCGCCGCGTCGGTCGATCGCCATCGCCGGACCCGCGACCCCGATGGCGACGCCGGTGGTGCCGAGCCGCCACGGCCGTCCGAAGCTGTCGGAGACGATCACCCCGATGCGGGTGCCGGTCGCCTCGCCGAGGTGGGCCCGCAGCTCCCGCGCGCTGGCATCGGGGTTCTCCGGCAACAGCAGGACGTGGTCGTCGGAGCCGCCGATGTTCGAGCGGTCGATGCCGGCGTTCGCCATGATGTGCCCGAGACGGTGCTCGACGATGAGGAGCCCTGGCCGGGTCCGGATCACCGCCGTGGATTCCGACAGGATCGCCTCGACCAGGCGGGGGTCCTTGCCGGTCTCGCCGGCCAGGGCGAGGGCGCGATCGGAGGGAACGAAGGCCGACAGCGGCATAAGCCGCCCCTCCGCCTTGGAGACGATCTTCTGGGCCACCACCAGGATGTCGCCGTCGTCGAAGCCTTTGCCCTCCCGCCGGGCCGCGGCCAGGATCAGCGCGGCGAGGTCGTCGCCGGCGGCAACCGTCGGGAGCGTCGCGAGTGGCGTGAGGGTGAGGCTGGACGCGGCCATCGGTCGTCTCAGTCGTCCCCCGTCCCGCCGATGCCGGTGATGCGGATGCCGGCCCCCTCGGCGACCTTGTAGCGCTTGTTGATGGCGATGAGGACGGAGGTCATCGCCTCGGCCGCCGCCGCGTTGTCGAGCACCCCGCCATGGATGCCCCGCAGGCCCATCGTCCCGACAAGGTCAACAACGGCCTGCCGGGCCTCCGGCTCATCTCCGAAAATCAGCACGTCGCAGCCGACCGGGCCGTCGCCGCGCAGCTTCTGGGCGGAGACGTTGTGGAAGCCGGTGACGAGCCGCACGTCGGGCCCGAGCGCCTTCGCCGCGCAGGCGGCGGCGGAACCCTCGGCGGGCAGCTGCACCCGGGCCACCCTCGGCGGCATCAGCGGCACCGTGGTGTCGACGACGATCTTGCCGGCCACGTGAGGCGCGATCGCCATCAGCGTCGCCGCCTGGCTCGAAAACGGCACGGTGACGATCACGATGTCGCCGGCTTCCGCGGCCTGGGCGTTCTCCAGGCCGCGTACGTCGGCGCCGGCCGCTTCCGCTGCGATTGTCGCAGCCGCCTCTACCGCCTTCTCCGCCGTCCGCGAGCCGATGATCACCGTCAGCCCAGCCCGCACCGCCCGCAACGCCAGCCCGCCGCCGAGCGCGCCGCTGCCCCCAACTATCGAAAGCGTGAGTCGGTCAGAAGTCATCATCAAGGCATGCCTTTCCCGCATTGCGCGGCGGACCGATTGGGGCGTCCGGCGATCGAGCACGCTCGCCGCAGCCATCTAACATCGCCACCAAGTCAAAAGCTTGGAGGGGGATCATCTGCCGCAGGCGCCGCGCCGGTGCGAGCCCGATCCGGCCGCTCACTGGTCATTGTCCACTCCGAACTGCCGGTGGGTCCTCGAAATGGCCGGCGGCCCAGATGAGCGTGCGGAGAGGCCGGGCCGTCCCCGGCCGGGCTGCCGCACCGGCAGCGAACGCCAGGCGGGCGCGCGCCGCACACCCGCAGGCTACTTGGCGTCGACGACGTCGAGGATCTCGACCTTGTTGTCCTTGACGCCCTGGATGATGACGATCCGGCCGGCCTGGTTGTGGTCGTCGAAGCTGACTTCGGGCCCCATCACCGTCTTGAACGTCAGCTTGGCGAGCGCATCGCGGATGGCTGCGGGGTCCGCGCTGCCGGCGTCCTCGATCGCCTGGGCGATGATGCGCACGCTGTCATAGCCAGCCCAGGTCTGCAGGACCGGCAGCAGATCGTGCTTTGCCATGATCTTTTCGGCGAGGGCCTTGTTCTTCGGATCGTCGATTTCCGGCGAATAGCTCCAGGCGCTGACGGAGCCTTCCATGCCACCGGCCTTGATGATCTGCATGTTCTCGCCGCCGAGTTCGGCGCGGCCGGTATACGGGATCTTCAAGCCCAGCTGCATGGCGTTCCGCAGCATGTTGATCTGGTCGCCGCCCAGCTGGAACAGCGCGATCGCATCAGGCTTCGATCGGGAAACGCGGGTCAGGACGGGCGTGAAGTCGGGCGTGTTCTGGGGCACGAAGTCCTTCGACAGCACTTCGATGCCGGCTTCCTTGGCGAGCGGCTCGAAGGCGTTGGCGCCGCCGCGCCCGAAGTCGGTGTCCTCGGCGATGATGGCCACCGAGCCGAACAGCTTCTTCTCGCCCAGATAGCTCACGAGGGTGCGCATCATCGCCGCATCGGATGGATTGATGCGGAACGCCCATTCGTTGCCGCCGACACCGGAGAGCTCGGTGATATTCGGGCTCGATGCGACGCCGGACACCAGCGGGATGCCGGCTTCCTTGATGATGGGCATGGTGGCGAGGCCGGCCGACGAGCAGTGTGCGCCGATGATGGCCACGACCTTCTCCGAGACGAGCCGGTTGGCGACGTTGACCGCCTCGGAGGGATTGCAGCGGTTGTCTTCCGCCACGAGCTCGAGGGGCCTGCCGAGGACGCCGCCGGCCGCGTTGATCTCCTCGACCGCGAGGTCGATACCCCAGCGTTCGCGCTCGGCCGCCATGGCGGCCGGTCCGGAATAGGGGGCGCTCACGCCGAGGAGAATCGGATCCGCTGCCTGCGCAGCGATCGGAATGCACACGGCGCAAGCAACGGACATCAAAGATGCTAGTATTTTCATCTGTTCCTCCTATCGGGACACTGCACATGTGCGGGAATCGCGAGAAAATCTAAAAAATAATTCGCATCCAAGCGAATTTGAGTTGGCATACGGCTTGCTATCGTCAATCATTGCGGCAGGATGTGTCCGATGGCGTGAGGGTCATCATAATCGTGATTGAATAGAGATAGTAAATATGTGTCAACTATGTATTTTATAAAAAATATATGGATATGATTTCATCATATTCTTTTGTATTTCACTTCTGATTTCGCATTTTGTGAAAGTGAAGGGCATTCCGGTGCAAGTGACCTGATGGATTGGATCTATATTCTGCAACTTACGGTAAATGGACTTGTGCTTGGCTTGATTTACGCGTTGATCGCGGCGGGCCTTGCGTTGATGTTTGGCGTCTTGGAAATCGTCAATTTCGCGCACGGCGAATTCCTGCTGGTGGGCGCCTATGCCATGGCCTTCGCGCTTCCCGCCTTCGGCCTTGCCTACATTCCGGGGGTTATCGTCGCCACGATCGCCTGCACCGCGGTTGGGCTGGTCGCCTACGAGATCTTTCTCTCCCGTCTCGAGCGCGGTGAGTTCGAGCGCAGCATCCTGATCACGATGGGGCTCTCCATCGTCATCCTCTACGGGATCCAGTACGTCTTTTCGGCCACGCCGATGATGGTGGAAACCCAGTTCGGCTACGCCGGCGCCGACGTCGGCGACATCCGCGTCGCCTGGACGCGCCTCGCGGCTGCGGGTCTCGCGGTGCTGGCGTTCATCGTTCTGTATGTCGTTCTCAACCACACCCAGCTCGGTCGGGCGATGCGGGCGGTGGCGCAGAACCGCGAGGCCGGGCTGATGGTCGGCCTGAAGCCCGCCCGGGTTGCGCGCAACGCAGTCGCCCTCGCCACCGCCCTGTGCGGAATTGCGGGAGCGGCCATCGCGCCCATCCAGCTGGTTCAGCCGCACATGGGCCAGTTCCTGGTTTTCAAGGCGCTCGCCATCATCATCATTGGCGGCATGGGCAGCATCGGCGGCGCCATCGTGGCGGCCATAGGCCTCGGCATCCTGGAGAACTGGATCGGCGGATTCTTTCCGTCGATCTGGCAGGAGGCCGCCGGCTTCATCGTCATGATCGTGGTTCTGATCGTGAAGCCGAACGGCCTGTTTTCCCGTGGCGGAGTGCGCGTCGGATGAAGAAGGTGTTCGTCCCACCGGTTCTTGCGGTGCTGGCGGCGCTGCCGCTCGTGGGCGTGTCCGACTACGTGATCGGCGTCGGGGTCAGCGTGTTCATCTACGTGGTCGCCGCCCTGTCGCTGAACGTCGTCTACGGCCTGCTCGGCCTGCTCTCGCTGGCCCATGTCGCCTTCTGGGGCATCGGCGGCTACTTCGCGGCGATCACGGTCATGGACCACGGCCTCAGCTTCTGGCTGGCGGTGCCGCTGGCGGGACTGTTCACCGGCCTCGTCTCCCTCGCCATCGGCTATCCCGCCCTGCGGCTCAATCGCCACTCCTTCGTCGTGGTCACCCTGACCTTTTCCCTGCTCGTCGGGTTGGTGTCGCGGGACTGGATGTCGCTGACGCGCGGGCCGATGGGCATCCCGGGGCTGCCGGCGCCGGTCTTCTTCGGCATCCCGATCGACGATGCCACCGGCTTCTACTACCTGGCGCTGGGTTTCGTCTTGCTGACGCTGGTTTGCCTCTACGCCTTCTTCACGTCGCGCATCGCAGCGACGATGCGCGCGATCAACCAGAATGAAGCGCTCGCCCGCGCCCAAGGCGTCAATCCCGCCCCCTACAAGCTTCTCGGCTTCTTCATCTCGGCGATGTTCACGGGAATGGCCGGGGGGATCTTCGTGTTCCACACGCGGATCATCGACCCGCTGATCTTCGACTTCTACTACATGCAGGCCTTCCTGATGATGGTGATCGTCGGCGGGCGGGGCAGCTTCTGGGGCGTTCTGGTCGCCGGGGCGCTGATGTCGCTGTTGCCCGAGCTCCTGCGGTTCTCGGCCGACCTGAGAATGGTGATCTACGGCATCATCCTGCTGGCGGTCGTCTCGTTGGCGCCGGCAGGTGCCGCCGGCTGGATCAGGCAAAGGCGATACGAGCGCCTGCGTGCGGAGCTGCGCCAGTGATCGCCGGCTCCAACGCCACCCCTCTCGTCGCCGTCGAGGGACTGTCGAAGAATTTCGACGGGCTGCGGGCGGTCGACGACATATCCTTCGCGATCGCCGCCAATACCATCACCGGCATCATCGGTCCGAACGGCTCGGGCAAGAGCACGACTGTCGACTGTATGTCCGGCTTCCAGCGGCCGAGCGCCGGACGGGTGCTCCTCGACGGGCGCGACATCACCGGCCGGACGCCCGAAGCAATCGCCCGGGCCGGCCTCATCCGCACCTTTCAGGCGGTGCGGCTCTATGAGGACATGTCGATCCGCGAGAACCTGCTGCAGGCGGCGCGGCCGTTCCAGGGTGTGGGTTGGGTCGGCGATTTCTTCAGGTCGGCCTCGATGCGCGAGGCCGTTGAGGCCGCGGAGGCGCGCTCGGAAGAGCTGGTCGCGATGATCGGTCTCGAACGCTACCGCGACGCGCCGGCCTCCATCCTTTCCTACGGCCAGAAGAAGCTCGTGGCGTTGGCCGCGGCGCTGATGCCGCGCCCGCGCGTCGTGGTGCTGGATGAGCCGGTGGCCGGGGTCAATCCGACCCGGATCCGGGAGGTCGAGGAGGTGATCCTGCGCCTGCACGCGGCCGGGGAGAGCTTCGTCATCATCGAACACAACGTCGAATTCGTCATGCGGCTCTGCTCGCGGGTCATCGTGCTCGTTCAGGGAGCGAAGATGATGGAAGGCGACCCGGCCACCGTGCAGACCGACGAGCGCGTATTGGAGGCCTATCTTGGCATTCGTGCTTGAGGCCATCGGCCTGTCGGCCGGCTATCGCGGCAACGCGATCGTCCATGATTTTTCCTTCGCGCTCGCCCAGGGCTCGATCACCACGCTGATCGGCGGCAACGGCGCCGGCAAGTCGACGCTGATGCGCGCCGTCTACGGCTCATGCCAGCATTTCGGCGGCACGCTGGTCTTCAAGGGCGAGGCCATTGAGAAGCTCGATCCGTGGCTGCGCTTCCAGCGCGGCATCGGATTCGTGCCCCAGGGGCGCTGCAATTTTCCGCACATGAGCGTCGCCGAGAACCTGAAGCTCGGCTGCTACACGCTCCCCAAGGCGTTGCATGCCGAGCGGACCCGGAAGATCCTGGACACCTTCCCCGTCCTGAAACCCAAGTTTGGCGAACACGCCGGCAATCTGTCCGGCGGCGAGCAGCAGGTGCTGGAGACGGCGATGGTGCTGTTGTCGGAGCCGTCACTTCTGCTGCTGGACGAACCATCGCTCGGCCTGTCTCCGAAGACCCAGAACGAGGTGTTCGAGGTTGTGCGGCGGATCGCCGATACGGGTGTGACGGTGCTGGTCGTCGAGCAGAACGTCCACGGCGCCCTGCTCATTTCCGACACCGCGATCGTTCTGGAGATGGGCCGTAAGTTCATGGAAGGGCCGGCCGACGCGGTCGCCCGCGACCCGCGCATCCGCCACGCGTATCTGGGCGGCAATCTAACCGAGGACATGGAATGAGTGGGACGGCACGCCTGGCGGTCGACATCGGTGGCACGTTCACCGATCTCGCGTTGCAAGACCGCGAACGCAGCGTCACGGCGAAGGTTCTCACCACGCCGGACGCTCCGGAGCTCGGCGTGCTCCAGGGCATCGATCTGATTCTCGAGCGCGCGGGCCTTGGCCCCGAAGACCTCGCGATCGTCATCCACGGCACCACGCTCGCCACCAATGCGATCATCGAGCGCAAGGGTGCGCGGACGGCCATGCTGGTGACCGACGGCTTCCGCGATTCCATCGCGATGGCCTACGAAAACCGGTTCGAGCAGTACGACATCATGATGGAGCGGCCAGCTCCGCTGGTTCCCCGCGAGCTGCGTCTGTCGGTCCCGGAGCGCGTGGACGCCCGTGGCAACGTCATCACGCCGCTCGATGTAAACGCGCTGTCGGCGTGTGCGGCGACGATGCGGGCGAACGATGTGGACGCCGTGGCGGTCTGCTTCCTGCATTCCTATGCGAACGCGGCGCACGAGGAGCAGGCGCGGGATGTTCTGGCGGACCTGCTTCCGGACGTCTCGATCACGCTGTCGAGCGAGGTGTGCCCGGAGATCCGCGAGTATGAGCGCTGGTCGACGGCCAGCGCCAACGCGTACATCCAGCCGGTTATGGCGAGCTACCTGAAACGGCTGGTGGACGAGATCCGTGTGCGCGGCATCGCCTGCCCATTCTTCATGATCACCTCGGCCGGCGGACTGACCGAGGTCGAGACCGCCCGCAGGTTTCCCATCCGGCTCGTCGAGTCGGGGCCGGCGGGCGGTGCGATCCTCGCCGCCAACGTCGCGCGTCAGTGCGGCTATGATCGCATCGTCTCCTTCGACATGGGCGGCACCACCGCGAAGATCTGCCTGATCGACGGCGGAGCACCCCACTATTCGCGCAACTTCGAAGTGGCCCGCGAGTATCGGTTCCTGAAGGGGAGCGGCCTGCCCATCCGCATCCCGGTGATCGACATGGTCGAAATCGGTGCAGGCGGCGGCTCGGTCGCCGCCGTGGACGAGCTGTCGCGCATCCAGATCGGGCCGGAGAGCATGGGTTCGCAGCCCGGGCCCGCCTGCTACGGGCGGGGCGGCAGCAAGGGAACGGTGACCGACGCCGACGTGGTCCTCGGCCGGATCGACCCGGACCGTTTCGCCGGCGGGACCTTCCAGCTCCACAAGGACCGCGCGGAGCGTGCGGTCGAGACGTCGGTCGGCCGGTCGCTCGGCCTTTCGGTCGTCGATGCGGCGCTCGGCATCTCCGAGGTCGTCGAGGAGAACATGGCCAACGCCGCGCGCGTCCATGCGATCGAACTCGGCAGTGCGCTGTCCGAACGCACCATGGTCGCCTTCGGGGGCGCGGCCCCCCTTCATGCGGTGCGGCTTGCCGAGAAGCTCTCGATCGACAGGATCGTGGTGCCCAAAGGGGCAGGCGTCGGGTCCGCCGTCGGCTTCCTCATCGCGCCGGTCGCCTACGAGATCGCCCAGAGCCGCTTCATGCCGATCGACCACCGGTTCGATGCCGCGGCCATGAATGCGCTGCGCGAGGACATGTACGCCCGCGCGGGGGCCGTCGTCCGCGCCGGAGCACCGGATGCGCCGCTCGCCTCCGCCTGGACCGCCGACATGCGCTATGCGGGCCAGGGCCACGAAATTGCCGTGCCCGTTCCGGCAGAGCCCTTCGCCGAAGGCGACGAAATCTGGCTCGCGGCTGCCTTCGTTGCCCGCTACGAGGAGCAGTTCGGCCGATCGATCCCCAATCTCCCGGTGGAATCCATCGCCTGGTCGCTGCGGCTGGCGACCGACACCGCCGCGCCCACGCTCTGCCCGGACATCGACGCGATCTCGGGCGCGCTTGCCGAGCGAATGGCGAAGGTGGTCGATCCGGCAACTGCCCGGTGGGTCGAAATGCCGGTCTACCTGCGCGACAACCTGCCGCCGGGCAGCGCGGTCAGCGGTCCCTGCATCATTGCCGAGAATGAGACCACCACCGTCGTTGGCGCGCGCTTCAGCGCCTCGATCAACGCCCTCGGGCACATCGTCATCGAGCGGGGAGCGGCGGCATGAGCAGCAACGCACTGTCCAAAATCCACCGGCAGATCATGTGGGACCGCCTGATCTCCGTCGTCGAGGAGCAGGCGCAGACGCTGATCCGCACCGGCTTCAGCACGTCGACGCGCGAAGCGGGCGACGTGTCGGCCGGGGTGTTCAGCGTGCGCGGCGAGATGCTGGCACAGGCCGTCACCGGAACGCCCGGCCACGTCAACTCCATGGCACGCGCGGTGGTCCATTTCCTGGATCGCTTCCCCATCGAGACGATGCGGGACGGCGACGCCTTCATCACCAACGATCCGTGGAAGGGAACCGGTCACCTGCACGACTTCACCGTCGTCACGCCGACCTTCCGGGACGGCGCCGTCGTGGCGCTGTTCGCCTGCACCTGCCATGTCGTCGACGTCGGCGGGCGCGGCATGGGTCCCGACGCGCGCCAGATCTACGAGGAAGGGATCTACATCCCGCTCATGCGCTTCGCCGACGCCGGCGTCGTCAACGAGACGATGGTCGAGATCATCCGCGAGAACGTCCGCGAGCCCATCCAGGTGATCGGCGATATCTACTCGCTGGCCGCGTGCAACGACATCGGTGGCCGCCGGCTCATCGGCATGATGGACGAGTTCGGCATTCCCGATCTCGAAGGGCTTGGCGCCCACATCCTGGAGCGCACCCGGATCGCGATGATCGAGGCGATTGGCAATATTGCGCCCGGCACCTTCACCAACACCATGCGGGTCGACGGCTACGATCGCCCCCTCGACCTTGTCGCGAGCCTGACGATCGACGCCGAAGAGGTGCGCGTGGATTTCACCGGTACGTCCGGCCCGTCGTCCTTCGGCATCAATGTGCCGTTCTGCTACACCGACGCTTACACGAGCTTCGGCGTGAAGTGCATCGTCGCGCCGAACGTGCCCAACAACGCGGCCTCGCTCGCCGCCATCAAGGTCACGGCGCCGCCCGACACCATCCTCAGCGCCCGCCACCCGCTCCCCGTGGCGACGCGGCACATCACCGGCCAGCTGTTGCCGGACGTGGTGTTCGGCTGCCTGTCCCAGGCCCGGACCCGCAGCGGCGAGGCGCTCGCCGTGCCGGCCGAGGGCACGTCGTGCCTGTGGAACCTGTTCGCCATGGGCGGCCAGGGGCGCGTGGAAGGATCACCCAGCGAGCTTGCGACGGCCCAGAGCTTCACCGTGATGTCGTTTCATTCCGGCGGCACGGGCGCGCGACCGGGCAAGGACGGTCTTTCGGCGACGGCCTTTCCGTCCGGCGTGCGGAACGTCCCGATCGAGATCACCGAGGCGGCCTCGCCGATCCTGGTGCTCCGGAAGGAGTACCGCACCGATTCCGGCGGCGCCGGGTTCTACCGCGGCGGCCTCGGGCAGGTGATGGAAGTCGATACGCTGGACGATGCGCCGTTCGCGATCAGCGCGAACTACGACCGGGTCCTCTTCCCGGCCCGCGGCCGCGATGGCGGGCGTGAGGGCGCGACCGGCGTGGTGCGGCTCAAGTCCGGCGCGCACCTCAAGGGCAAGGGCCAGCAGACCATCCCGAAGGGCGAGCGGCTGCTGATCGAAATGCCCGGTGGCGGCGGCATCGGTGATCCGTTCCGGCGCGATCCCGCGCGGGTGCTCGAGGACGTGCGCACCCAGATGGTGTCCCGCGAGGCCGCGCGCGCCGACTACGGCGTCGTCGTCCGCGACGACTTCAGCCTCGATCTCGACGCGACGGTCGCCCTCAGGGCGAGCGATCCGGATCGAACCAAGAAGACCATGTCTGCAGAACAGGGGATTGCCCGATGATCGTCAGCGCCGGCCTGCCTACCGGGATGGAAGGTCTCACCTATCCGATCCCGTTCTCGTCGCCCGAAAGCCTCGTGAAGATCGCCCAGCATGCGGAAGCGCTGGGCTATCACTCGGTCTGGGGCAACGACCACATGACCACCCAGCACTACGTGCGCGAAGAATTTCCGGTTCCGCCGCGCTTCTGGGAGCCGCTGATCACCTACGCCTACCTGGCCTCGGTCACCAAGACGCTCCGGTTTGGCACCGGCATCCTGGTGCTGCCGATGCGCCGCGACATCGTGGTGACGGCCAAGCAGATCGCCACCCTCGATCACTTCAGCGGCGGCCGGGTGGAAATCGGTGTCGGCGTCGGCGCCTACCGGGAGGAGTTCGACGCGTTGTGGCCGGACTCCGGTGCCCATCGCGGCGCCATGGTGGAAGAGGGCGTCCAGGCGCTCAACAACCTGTTCGGGGAGCGCGTGTCGACCTTCTCCGGCAAGTACTACCAGTACCGCGACGTCGAGCTGTATCCAAAGCCCCTGCAGGAAAGGCTGCCGATCTATTTCGGCGGCAACAACAATAACCATCTGCGCCGGGTGGCCCAGCACGCCGATGGCTGGATCCCGGCTGGCCTGGAAGTGGGCAAGCTCGCGGCTGCGGTGAATCAGCTTCGGGAATTCGTGGCCGAGGAAGGCCGCGACATGTCCAAAATCGCCGTGGCGCCCCAGTTCGTCTGCCACATCGGTAAGACCCACGAGGAGGCCGTCCAGCGGTTCCGCCAGAGCCAGATGAACGCCCATCTGATCTCGCTGTCGAAGTCGACACTGAAGGATCAGGGCGCCGTCAGCCACGAGGAGATCAATCTGGTGGGTACCGCGGACGAGGTGGTGGAGAAGGCGAAGGCGCTGGAGGGCGCCGGCGTGACGCATCTCCTCGGCCTCTATTTCGCGGTTAACACCGTCGAAGAACTGCTGGAGCAGATGCAGGCCTTCTCCGAAGGCGTCATGCCGCATATTTCCTGATCATGATGTCCGAGGCTTCCCACGAACTCCCCGGCACCGCACGATCGAGCCTGGCCATCGGCCAGCGCTCGCTGGGCGACCCCAGCCGCCTGTTTCCGCTCACCCCGGTGCTGACGTCGGGCTGTCCGGCGACCTCAACCGAGGAGATGCAGTACCCGCTCCAGGTCGACTACGACTACGGTCGGGTCGACCCCGGGCTGTTCGACCAGGCGCCGTTGCCGGGATTGGCGCGCTGGTCGCCCCTGTTGCCGCCGCTCGCCCCGGGCCTGTCCATGGGAGAGGGGGGCACGGCGCTGATCGAGGCGCCGGATCTTGGCCGTTCGCTTGGTTTCTCCGGTGCCCTTCATCTCAAGGACGAGAGCCGCAATCCGACCTGGAGCCACAAGGACCGGCTCAATCTCTGCGTCGTGTCGGCGGCTGTCTCGGCCGGCGCGCCGGGCATCGCGGTGGCCTCGTCGGGCAATCACGGCGCTGCCGCGGCGGCCTATGCCGCCCGGGCCGGGATGCCCTGCGTCGTCGTTATTTCCGACGGTCCCCAGCCCTCGTTCCGCCGTTTCCTGACCGCGCTGGGTGCCCACGTCGTCGTCACCGATCAGGACCGGCGCTGGTCGGTGCTGCGCCGGTTGGTCGACGAGACGGGCTTCATGCCGGCCAGCAACCTGACGCGCTTCCACACCGGCAATCCGTACGGTCCGGAAGGCTACAAGACGATCGCCTACGAGCTTTTCCTGCAGTTGGGCCGAAGGCTGCCGGACTCCGTGCTGGTGCCGACCGGCTATGCCGAGCTGCTGTTCGGCGTCTGGAAGGGCTTCCACGAGCTGCGCCTGCTCGGCCTGACCGATCGCATGCCGCGGCTGTTTTCCGCCGAACCTGAGGTGCGTGGCCCGCTGGCCAGGGCGATCGGCTCGAACGCGGCGGCGATGGAGGTGGCGGCGGTTCCGTCGGCGGCGTCCGGCATTGCCTGCACCGTCGGCGGATATCGGGGCGTGGTGGCGCTGAAGGAGAGCGGGGGCGGGGCACTGGTCGCGTCCGAAGCGGAGATGCGCACGATGCAGGCGCGGCTTGCCAGGATGGGATTCTATCAGGAAATCTCCGGCGCCTCCGGTCTGGCGGCGGGTGCCGCCGCGGTGGTGCGCGGAGAGGATCTGGGGGAGACGGTGGTGGCGATCCTGACATCGACCGGCCTGAAGGACGGCCCGATGGACGTCTCCGACGTGGCTGTCCACGACGAGACGACCCTCGACGCGCTGATCGCCACCTTGCGCGAGCGGGGCGGACGGCGATGATGCTGGAAGGACGGGTGGGCTCATGATCGACATCAGCCTCGAGGGCAACGAATCCTGGGCCGACACGACGGCGATGGTCCCGGTGATGGAGGCCAACGGTGTCGAGACCGCCTGGCTTGCAAGCCACCTCTTCCAGCGCGAGCCGATCGCGCGGGCGGCGGGGATGCTTGCGGCCAGCAGTAGTCTCCGCATCTCGCTGATGGCGATGAGCCCCTACACGGTGCATCCGGTCTATGCCGCCATGGCCGCCGCGACCCTCGACGAGATGTTCCCGGGCCGGGTGATGCTCTGCCTCGGCGTGGGGGCGCCGCGCGATCTCGAGGCGGCGGGCGTCGAGGCGCAGAAACCGCTGTCGACGCTGCGCGATGCGATCTCGGTGACCCGCGCGCTGTTTTCTGGCGAGGTGGTTCAGCACGACGGCACGGCCTTTGCGGTCCATGGCCGACGGCTTGCGTCGGGCACGTGTTCGGTGCCGCTGGCCCTGGCCGCGTCCGGCCCCAAGATGCTCGAGCTCGCCGGCGAGGCCGCGGACGCCGTGCTGATCAGCGCGGGCGCGTCGATCCCCTTCATCGAGTCCTGCCTTGCGACCGTCGCGGAAGGGGAAGCCAGGTCAGGGCGTCGGATCCGACGGGTCGGATTGCTCTATGCGGCCGTGGCCGAAGACGAAGCGAAGGCGCACGCAAGCCTGAAGCGCACACTGGCCTTCATCCTGCGCGGCGCCCACCATGCCCGCAACATTCAGCTCGGCGGATCGATCCTCGATCAGACGGCGCTGGGCGACGCGTTCGCCGCGGAGGACTGGAGCGCCGTCGAGCGCATCATGGGCGACGAGACGGTCGCCCGCCACGCCGCGAGCGGCCGCCCCAACCAGGTGCGCGCCCGGATGCAGTGCTATCGCGACGCCGGCCTCGACCAGCTGGTCCTGTCGGGGCTGAAGAATGCGGGCGATCTGGAGCATCTTCTGCCGCATCTGGCTGCCGCCGATTGATGCTTGGTGCACTGCGGCATGCGGCGTAACATGTGTGGACATTCTCGATCGCCGCATCGTGTGAGGGGTTCTCCGATGACAGGTCCCATCAAGGATCGCGACTTCGCGCTCGACGCGAACCAGTCGCTGGCAAAGGCGCTCAGCATTATTGAGGCCCTGAGCGCCTCGCAGACTGACATTGGCGTGCGCGAACTCGGGCGCCAGTTGTCGGTGCCGCCGAGCGTCGTTCACCGGCTCTTGGCCACCTTGCGCAACCACGGCTTCGTCGAGCAGGATCCGCGCACGATGCGCTACCGCATCGGCTTCGGCCTCTTCGAGGCTGGGCAGTCCTACATGTCCCAGCGCACGCTGGCCGATTCCGCATTCGAGGAACTCCAGCAGGTAAGTCGTGATTACGAGATGGCCGCCTATCTTGGCGTCATTCACGACGATCAGATCGTCTACATCCTGTCGCTCCCCGACCGATCGGTGCCGGTGAACCCGCAGCCGGGCAAGCGTGCCCATCTGCACTCAACGGCGCTCGGGAAAGTCGCACTGACCTATTTTTCGGACACCGATCTGAAGTCGATGCTCAGCGAGCTGCCTCTGCCGCGTCTCACCTACGCCACCATCACCGATCCCGAACGGCTGGCCGACGAGGTCCACCAGGCGCGCGACACGGGCTGGGCAACCTGTCTCGAAGAGAACATCGAGGGCATCTTTGCCTTCGGCGTTCCCGTTCGAAATCAGCGCGGCGAGGTGATCGCCGGCATAAGCCTTGCGTCGCAGGGCAGGGCGCTGTTCTCGCGCGCCCGGGACCGGGCGTGCGAAGAACTGACGGAGATTTCCGCACGGATCACCGCTCGCCTGAACACACCGTTGCCGCGTCCACATTCGTCGGTGCGCTGAGGCGCTTCCGGGAGATCGGTTCGCCGTACCGAACGAAAAGACAACCGCCTGGACCCGGTCTGCGCGTCCGTAAAGCGCGGAAAGTCTCGAAATCCGCCTCCTATCGGGCGGGCAGGCTGGTTCGGCCGGGGCCGGTTGCAGCTTCCTCCGGTCACCTGTGCACCGCGCCACCTGTGCTCCGGGCGCTTGCGGCCAGACGGCGCCCTTGTCAGCAGGGTGCTGCGCCGGGCTCGTGGCATCGTCTCGGCAGCCCGACGCCCCTCTCTCCATTCCCATTACCAATCCCTCTCCCTTCCCATCCCCGTCCGGTGCCGTGGCGATCTTCGCCGCGCCCGACGCGCTTGCCGCTGGGCGGAACCGTTACGCCCGGGTAAAACGCGATCGCATCGGCCTGCTCGACTTTTCAACATTGTAAGATGACAAAATGGGCTTGTGAGATGTCACCGGCCGCATTTAGGATGCCAATCATGCTGGATCATCACTCCCCGTTCCTGTCCGGATCGACCCCGCCCAAGCCGGGCGCGAAGCGCGCGTTCGCCGAGGAGCGGATCCGTGATGCGGTGGTGCACTGCGAGCTGGTGCCCGGCTCGACCGTCTCGGAAGTGCGCCTGATGGAGGTCTACGGCCTCAACCGGGCCGGCGTGCGTGCGGCGCTTCTGCGGCTTGAGGGGGAGGGCATGGTCGAAGCGCTGCCGCGCCACGGCTGGCGCATCCGGCCGGTCTCGGGGGCCTACATCGGCGAGGTCATCGCTGCCCGACGGGCGCTCGAGCGTTCCTTCACCGTGCGCGCCCTCTCCGACGCGCAGGTGACGCGCATCGACGAGCTCGGACAGATCGTCTCGGTGCTCGTCGGCCGGTCCGAGGCCGCCTCGCGGACCAGTCATCAAAGCTACGACCGCGACCTCATGGACACCCTGATGAGCGGCATGGGCAGCCTTCGGCGGCGGTGGCTGCGCGAGGTCTGGGATCATTGCGCGCGCATCGTCCATTTCTTCGAACACGGTGGTGCGGCGCCGTTCGAGCCCGTCGACCGGTCGCGCCTGATCGCGGCGTGCAGGGCACGGGACGAGCTGGCGATCCAGGCGGAGCTCGCATCGACCGTGGATGCATACGAGCGCTACGTCCTCACAGCCTTTTGCGCCCAGGACGCGGAGATCGTCGCACCGACCGCACGGTCCGGACGAACGCAGCCGGCCGATCGGCACGCTGCCGAGACCGTGCCGCGGAACTCGTCAAAGAAGAGGGGAACAGACGAATGGCTTGGAAGACAGGACTCGTAAACCGGCTCGGCCTCTTGCGGAGCGGGGTTCCCGCCGCCGGCGGCGAACCGGAGCGCCCCGCGGCTTCGGGGCGCGGCGCAAGGCTTCTCGGGGCGCTCGCGGTGGCGGCAATCGCCGTCGCGGCCCCCCTCGCTCCGGCCGTGGCCAAGGACAACCTGACCATCGATCTCGTCAACGAGCCGTCGTCGCTCGATCCGCACGGCCAGTGGAACCCGGACAGCTACTACGTCTACCGCAACGTCTTCGACAACATGGTCACCCGCGACGACGACGGGAAGATCGTGCCCCAGGTTGCGCAGTCGTGGGAGCGGCTGTCGGACACCGAGGTGCAGTTCAACCTGCGCGACGACATCACCTTCCACGACGGCGAGCCGTTGACGGCGGAAGACGTCGTCTACTCCATCGAGCGCATCACCGATCCGGACTTCGGCAGCCCGCAGCTCGGCCAGTTCAACAAGATCGTCAAGGCCGAGGCGAAGGACGACCACACGGTCGTGCTGACCACCGACGGTCCTTACCCCGTGCTGCTGCCGCAACTGGTCAAGCTCTCGATCGTGCCCAAGCACGTGGTGGAGGAGGTCGGCAACGACGCCTTCAATCTCCAGCCCGTCGGCAGCGGCCCGTACAAGCTCGACACCTGGCAGCGCGGCGTCCAGGTGACCGTCGTCCGCAACGACGACTACTGGGGCGAGAAGGGACCGTTCGAGACCGTCGTCTTCCGCGCGGTTCCCGACGCCGCCACCCGCCTGGCCGATCTCCAGTCCGGCACCGCGGATCTGGTGGTGACGCTCGATTCCGACCAGGCGAAGCAGCTGGAGGCGTTTCCGAACGCCCAGCCGCTCATCGTCCAGACCGAGCGGGTCGGCTACTTCGCGCTGAACTCGACGAAGGCGCCGCTCGACGACGTCCGCATGCGCCTGGCGATCGCGCTCGCCATCGACAAGGAAGGCATCGTCGAGGGCATCCTGGCCGGCGGCGAGAAGGTGGTCGGCGAACTCGTCGCGCCGGCAAGCTTCGGCTGGGTCGAAGGCATCGACGCCTTCCCGTACGATCCGGAGAAGGCCAGGGAACTGATCGCCGAGGTGGGCGAGCCCGCCAAGACGAAGATGTCGCTGGCGACGTCGCCGGTGTTCGACCAGAAGGTCGTCCAGGCCATCCAGCAGATGCTGACGGACGTCGGCCTCAACGTCGACATCGAGATGACCGACATGGGGACCTGGCTGAAGAACCAGCAGCAGTCGAACGACCAGGCGCCGATGCTGACCTTCTCGCGCTGGTCGTGCGCCTGCCAGGACGCCGACGGCATCATGTTCCCGCTGCTCCACTCCTCGTCGAACTGGGCCCGTTTCAGCGATCCCGAGCTCGACAGGATGCTGGAGGAGGGGCGCTCGGTGCTCGACGAACAGGCCCGTCTCGATGCCTATGCGAACGTCCACACGTTCGTGAAGGACGAGGTCCCGATCATCCCGCTCTACCAGGCGGCGATCATCTACGGCGGCGCGGCGGGGCTCAAATGGCAGCCGACGGCCAACGAGAGCATGTTCCTGAACCGCATGAGCTGGGCGGAATAGCTCCCGGCGAGGACCGGTGGCGCCGGCCGATCCGGCCGGCGCCCCGACAGCATCCATCTGGGCAACGATCCGGACAGGGAGACATCACATGGGTCCGCACCGCTCACGCATCACGGGATTCCTCGTCGCCATCGCGGCCTCGGCGGCGCTGCTCCCGGCGAGCCCCGTCCAGGCCAAGGACGCCATCACGATCGATCTGGTGAACGAGCCGTCCTCGCTGGATCCGCAGGGGCAGTGGAATCCGGACAGCTACTACGTCTATCGCAACATCTTCGACAATCTCGTCACCCGTGACGATGCGGGCGAGATCGTTCCCGAGATCGCGTCCGCATGGACGCGCCTCTCCGACACCGAGGTGGCGTTCCAGATCCGCGACGACATCACCTTCCACGACGGCGAGCCGCTGACGGCGGAAGACGTCGTCTACTCCATCCAGCGCATCACCGATCCGGCGTTCGGCAGTCCGCAGCTCGGCCAGTTCAACAAGATCGTCAAGGCCGAGGCGAAGGACGACCGCACGGTCGTGCTGACCACCGACGGACCCTACCCGGTGCTGCTCGCGCAGCTCGTGAAGCTCTCCATCGTGCCGAAACACGTGGTCGAGGAGGTCGGCAACGACGCCTTCAACCTGAATCCGGTCGGATCCGGTCCCTACGAGTTCGAGGACTGGCAGCGCGGCGTCTCGGTGACGCTCAAGCGCAACGACGCCTACTGGGGCGCCAAGGGGGCGTTCGAGACCGCCGTCTTCCGCGCGGTGCCGGATGCCTCGACCCGGATGGCCGACCTGCAGGCCGGCTCGGCGGATCTCGTCGTCAGCCTCGATTCCGACCAGGCGAACCAGCTTGAAGCCGCGGCCGGCGTGAAGCCGTTGATCGTGCAGACCGAGCGCGTCGCCTTCCTGGGGCTCAACACGATGAAGCCGCCGTTCGACAACGTCGATGTGCGCAAGGCGGTCGCCTACGCCATCGACAAGGAAGGGATCGCCGAAGGTCTGCTGGCGGGCGGAGAGAAGGTGGTCGGCGAGCTCGTCGCTCCTGCGAGCTTCGGCTGGGTCGACGGCATCGAGGCCTATCCCTACGATCCGGACAAGGCGAAGGCGCTCATCGCGGACGCCGGCGTGCAGGGCGAGAAGGTGGTGTTCGACACCGCACCCGTCTACGACCAGCGGGTCATACAGGCCGTGCAGCAGATGCTCGCCGACGTCGGTCTCGACGTCGAGATCAGCCTCACCGACATGTCCACCTACCTGGGCAAGGCCCGCAACGCCGATCCGGCGGCGCGCCCGCAGATCAGCTTCGGTCGCTGGTCCTGTGCCTGCCAGGATGCCGACGGGATCATGTTCCCGCTCCTGCACTCGGGCTCGTCGTGGTCGAGATACGCCAGTCCGCAGCTCGATGCGCTGCTCGACGAGGGTCGATCCTCCCTCGACGAGGGCGTGCGGCTCGCCGCCTATGCGAAGGCGCACGAACTGGTCAAGGACGACGTGGCGATCCTGCCGCTCTACCAGGCGGCGATCATCTACGGGGCGCAGGACGCGCTGAACTGGACGCCGACGGCCAACGAGAGCCTGTTCCTCAACCGCATGTCCTGGCAGGACTGAGCCAGGCGAAGGCCCGACCGATACGATGGCGCTTTTCATTCTTCGCCGGCTCGGCCAGGCCTTCATCGCCATCTTCGGAGTGATGACGCTGGTGTTCTTCATCCAGCGTCTCACCGGCGACCCGACCTACCTGCTCGTGCCGGAAACGGCGACCCAGGCCGACATCGAGGCGATGCGCCATACCCTCGGCCTCGATCGCCCGCTGCTCGTCCAGTACCTGAGCTTCCTGCGGGACGTCTCGCAGTTCGACTTCGGCCGCTCCTACATCCAGCGGGTGCCGGTGCTCGATATCATCGCCGCCCGGCTGCCCTACACGCTGCAGCTGGCGGGCGGCGCCCTGCTGGTCTCGTTCGGGCTGGGCGTGCCGCTCGGCGTGATCATGGCGCTGGGCCGCGACCGCATCGCCACGCGGATCCTGACCGGCTTCGTCTTCGCCTCCCAGAGCATGCCGACCTTCTGGAGCGGCATCCTGTTCATGATGTTCTTCGCCGTCTGGCTCGGCTGGCTGCCGCCATCCGGGGCGGGCGGCATCGAGCACCTGATCCTGCCGTCCTTCGCGCTTGGGCTCCTGTCGATGGCAACGTTCGCCCGCGTCACCCGCACCGCGATGCTCGACGAGCTCTCGAAGGACTACGTCCGCTCGGCGCGGGCGCGCGGCGTGGCGACACCGCGGCTGTTCTGGCGGCATCTCCTGCGTAACGCCGCGATCCCCGTCATCTCGATCTCGGCCCTGGAGATCTCCCAGCTTCTCGGCGGCGCGGTGATCGTCGAGACCGTGTTCGCCTGGCCGGGCCTCGGGCTCCTGACCGTGCAGTCGATCGTCTCGCGCGACTTCCTGGTGGTGCAGGGCATCGTGCTGCTCGGCGCGTTCGTCACCATCGCGCTCAACTTCACCGCCGACATTCTGTACAGCGTCGTCGATCCGCGCATCCGCCTCGACGGGGTGGGCCCGTGAGCGCCGCAGAGCCCGTCGCCACACCGGTTGCCGGATTGCCGAGGCGCCGCCGCTTCCGGGTCGGGATCTGGCCGTTCGTCGCGATCTTCGCCGCCTTCGTGGTGATCGCGGTGTTCGCGCCCTGGATCGCGCCCTACAACCCCAACGCCCAGAACCTGCTCGGCCGGTTGAAGCCGCCGGGCACCGAGGCCCGCACCTTTTACTATCTGCTCGGATCCGATGAACTCGGTCGGGATCTCCTGAGCCGGATCATCTTCGGGGCCCGGATATCGCTGTCGGTGGCCATCCTGTCGGTCTGCCTGTCGAGCGTCGTCGGCACCGTCCTCGGCATGGCGGCGGGCCACTTCCGGGGATGGACAGAGACGATCATCATGCGGATCGTCGACATCTTCCTGTCGGTCCCGGCCATCCTGCTGGCGATCATCACCGTCGCGGTTCTGGGGCCGGGGTTCATCAACGTGGTCATCGTGCTGGCGCTCACCCGCTGGCCACGCTATGCGCGGGTCGCCTACGGCCAGACCCTGTCGGTCGCCAACATGCCCTACGTGCGGATCGCCCGCTTCATGGGGGCTGGGCCCGGCCGGATCCTGTTCCTGCACATCCTGCCCAACATCATCGGCCCGCTCACCGTGGTGGCGACGCTGGAGTTCGGGCTGATGGTGCTGTTCGAGGCGGGCCTCTCGTTCCTGGGCCTCGGCGTGCAGCCGCCGACGGCGAGCTGGGGCGCCATGCTCAGCGTCGGCCGCAACTACGTCGCAACCGCCTTCTGGATCGCGACCTTCCCCGGAATCTGTCTGTTTCTCCTGATCCTCTCGGTCAACCTCATCGGCGATGCGGTGCGCGACCGGCTGGATCCCAAGTCGAGGTGAGTAGCGTTTCATGAATTTCGAAGGCGAGTTCGAGGGCAAGGCCGTCGTCGTCACCGGCGCGACGGGGCTCTATGGCAGTCGCATCGTCCAGGCCTTTGCAGACGAAGGCGCGAGGGTGTGCCTGACCGATCTGGACCAGGCCGGTCTCGACCGGGTCGCCGGCGGCATGCGCCTGCCGGAGGGAAGCTTCGCGTTCGCCGCCGACCTCACCGACACCGCCTCCATGCAGGCGCTGATCGCCGAAGTGGGCGCGCGCTTCGGCGCCGCCGATGTGGTCGTCAACAACGCCGGCATCTATCCTTCGGGCTTCCTTCTCGACATCGACGTCTCCGACTGGGACCGGATCTTCGACGTCAACCTGCGGGCGCCGTTCGTCCTGTCCATCGGGTTCGCTCGCCAGATGATCGAGCGCAAGGTGAAGGGGGCGATCGTCAACGTCTCCTCCGGCGCCTCGCGCAAGATGCGCCGCACCGTGGTGCCCTACTGCACCTCGAAGACCGCGCTCGACCGGCTCACCAAGGGGTTGGCGCTGGAGCTCGCCGAATTCGGGATTCGCGTCAACGCGCTTGAGCCGGGGTTCGCCTCCGGGTCGACGGTGAGCCTGCTCGCCGACGAGCACGTCAGCCGGGCAACCGCGTCGGTGCCCTTGGGGCGGGAGTCCACGGAAGCCGATCTCAGGCCGGCCGTCCTCTACCTCTCCTCGGCGGCGGCGGAATACGTGACCGGCGCGACGCTCACGGTGGACGGCGGCAACTCGATCGGCTCGCTCGACGTCTACCAGGACAAGAAGCACCCGCTCTGAAGGAAGCCCGACCATGGCAAACGACAGCTACGCCTGGCCCGAGGGATATCGGAGCGCGGCCTGCTTCACCCTCGACTTCGATGCCCACGGGCCGCATTTCTGGATCCATCGCAAGGGGATGCCGCAGCTGCTCTCGCACCTTGAGCAGCGCCGGTTCGGACCGCGCGTCGGGATCTACCGGATCCTGGAGCTGCTCGACCGCTTCGCCATCAAGGGCACGTTCTTCGTGCCGGCGAAGGTTGCCGAGGACTTCCCGGAGATCCTTCCGCTGCTGGTCGCTGGTGGCCACGAGATCGGCCTGCACGGCTATTTCCACGAGCTTGCGACCGAACTCTCCGACGCGGGCTTCACCCATGCCATCGAGGCGTCGATCGAGTTGTTCCGCGCGCAGACCGGGGTGCGGCCGACCAGCTTCCGCTCGCCCGCCTGGGAGATGACCCCGCACATGCTCACCGAGGTGAAGCGGCTCGGCCTCTTCGATTCCTCGCTGATGGGCTACGATCATCCCTATACGATCGGCGGCGTCACCGAGGTGCCGGTCCAATGGACGCTGGACGACGCCATCTACTTCAAGTTTCTCGGCGGCGGCGGCGATATGGCGCCGCCCGCCGCGCCCGGCCCGCTGCTCGACGGCTGGATCGACGAGTGGGAGGTCCTGCACCGCTACGGCAGCCTGTTCATGCTGACCGTGCATGACTGGATCTCCGGTCGCGCCCAGCGGATTGCCATGCTCGAACGGCTGCTCGCCCGCATCACCCGGGAGTCCGACGTCTGGTGGGCAACGGTGAGCGAGGTGGCCCGGCATCACGAGGCCACCCAGAAGGAGGCGTTCGTCGTCGATCCGAGCATTCCGGATGGGGTCGAGGGACACGAGGCCTGGATCGGCTGATGCAGACCTGGACGATTCATCGCGGCGAAATCGTTTCGCCCCACGGCCTGGTGGCCGCCCAGAACATGGAGGCGGCAGCGGCCGGCGCGGCCGTGCTGGCGGCCGGCGGCAATGCCATGGATGCGGCCGTCGTCACGGCGCTGGTGCTGGCGACCGTCGAGCCCTGGCTCTCCGGCCTCGGCGGGGGCGGGTTCCTGCTGCACGCCGAGGGGGCGACGGGGCAGGTTTCGGCCCTCGATTTCAATGTGCGCGCCCCGGGCGGGCTCGATCCCGACGACTATCCGCTGATCGGCGGCCGCGACGGCGACTGGTTCGACTGGCCGGCGGTGGAGGGCGACCGCAACATCATCGGCTACGGATCGATCTGCGTCCCCGGCACCATCGCGGGCCTCGCCGAGGCACTTGCGCGCCATGGCACGCTTTCCTGGGCGGAGGCGGCGGCGCCGGCAATCGCGTTTGCCGAGCGGGGCATGGTGGTCGACTGGTTTTCGTCGCTCTGCCTGGCGATCGATGCCACCGGGCTGAAGCGCTTTCCCGCTGCCGCCGCGCTGTTCTTCGGGCCGGACGGCGAGCTGCCGGTCGCCAAGGGGCCCGACGAGGCCTATCTGCCGATGCCCGGTCAGGCGGCGCTCCTCCGCCGGCTGCAGGCGAACGGCGCGCGGGATTTTTACGAAGGCGACAGCGCCGCGATCCTGGTGCGCGATCTGGCCGAAGGCGGCTCCGTCATCAGCCTGGCGGATCTCGCCGCCTACCAGCCGACCTGGCACGAGGCCCGCCGCGGTCGCTACCGCGGTCATGAGCTCGCCGTGGTCCCCGGCCTGAACGGCGGGCCGAGCCTTCTGCGGGCGCTGGAGGTCCTGGAGGAGACGTGGACGCCGGGGGCCATGCCCGATGCGGATGCCGCCCTCGCCTATGCCTCGGCGTTTCGCGCGTCGTACCGCGAACGGCTGAACCGCAAGGGTCATGCCGGCGAGGGTGGCGACTGCACCACCCACGTCAGCGTCGTGGACGGGGCCGGCAATATGGTCTCCCTGACCAACACGATCCTGTCGCGCTTCGGGTCGAAGGTGGTGCTGCCGGAAACCGGCATCCTGATGAACAACGGGATGATGTGGTTCGATCCGCGCCGGAACATGCCGAACTCGATCTCGCCGGGCGCCAGGCCGCTCGCCAACATGTGCCCCGTCATCCTGATGGAGGACGGCCGTCCGACGCTGGCGATCGGCGCGGCCGGGGGCCGGATGATCTTCCCGGCCGTCGGGCAGATCCTGTCGCACGTCCTCGACTTCGGCATGAGCCTTGACGAGGCGTTCCAGACGCCGCGTCTCGATGCCAGTTCGCCGACCATCAAGGTGAACCGGGCCGCGCCCCCGGACGTCGGCGCCAGGGTGGCCACCCGGTTCCCGGTCGAACTGGTGTCGGACACGCTCTACCCGGTCAATTTCGCCATCCCGTCGGCGGTGCGCCGCGACTGGTCGGGCGGGGTGAATTCGGGGATGGCGCATCAGACCAGCCCCTGGGCCGGCGTTGCCGTCGGGGAGCCGGCCGATGGCTGAGGCGAACCCGCGCCCGGTCCTGTCCATCCGCGATCTGGTCACCGAGATCGGTGGCCTGCCGGTCGTCGACGGGGTGTCGCTGGATGTCATGCCGGGCGAGGTGGTGGCGCTCGTCGGCGAGTCCGGATCCGGCAAGAGCCTATCGGCCCTCTCGGTGATGCGGCTGCTGCCCGGGGCGGCCCGTGTCACGGCCGGCCAGGTGCTGCTCGACGGCGACGACCTGTTGACGAAGTCGGAGCGCGACATGCGGGGCATCCGGGGCAGGCGCCTGTCGATGATCTTCCAGGAGCCGATCGCCTCGCTCAATCCCCTGCTTCCGGTCGGCGTTCAGGTCGCCGAGAGCCTGATCGTTCACGGCGAGGCCACCGGCGCCGAGGCTGCCCGCCGTGCCGTCGAGATGCTCGAGCACGTCGGCATCCCGCAGCCGGAGCGCCGCGCCCGCCAGTTGCCGGCGGAACTGTCGGGCGGCATGTGCCAGCGGGTGATGATCGCCTCGGCGCTGATCTCCGATCCCCGGCTGCTGATCGCCGACGAGCCCACCACGGCCCTCGACGTGACCATCCAGGCGCAGATCCTGCGCCTGATGAAGCAGCTTCGCGAGGAGCGCGGCACGGCCATCCTGATCATCACCCACGACATGGGCGTCGTCGCCGACATCGCCGACCGGGTCTGCGTCATGTACGGCGGACGGGTGGTCGAGACCGCGCTGGTCGACGATCTGTTCGAGCGGCCGAGCCATCCCTACACGCGGCTGCTGCTGTCGACGATCCCGCGCATGACGGCGGAGCGGAAACACGAGCTGAAGGTCATCGAGGGCACCGTGCCCGATCTCGCCAGCTGGCCGACCGGCTGCCGGTTCCGCACCCGCTGTCCGCTCGCCGAGGACGACTGCGCCGTGCAGCCGCCGCTGACGCCGGTGGGCGGCGGGCACCTGTCGGCCTGCTGGCACATGGATCAGCTGGAGCGCATCGCATGAGCGCGCCGCTTCTCAAGGTCGAGGATCTCCGGGTCCACTTCCCGGTCCGCGGCGGCTGGCTCGGCGGCGAAACGGGGCGGGTGAAGGCCGTCGACGGCTTCGAGATCGAGGTCGGCAGGGGCGAGACGGTCGCCCTCGTCGGCGAGAGCGGCTGCGGCAAGTCCACGGCCGGCAATGCCATCCTCGGCCTGGTGAAGGCGACGGGCGGGCGCATCCTCTTCGAGGGCCGGGACTTGCTGTCGCTGACGCAGGCCGAGCAGGCGCGGACGCGGCGCGACATGCAGGTGATCTTCCAGGACCCGGTGTCGGCCCTCAATCCCAAGCGCACGATCGAGCAGTCGGTCGGCGAGCCGTTGATCATCGCCGGGACGCCGCGCAAGGTTCGGCGGGCGAAAGTGGCCGAACTTCTGGAGATCGTCGGGCTGAACCCGTCGCAGGCCGGGCGCTATCCCAACGAGCTGTCGGGCGGTCAGCGGCAGCGCGTGGTGATCGCGCGGGCGCTCGCCACCTCGCCGAAGCTGATCGTCTGCGACGAGCCGGTGTCCGCCCTCGACGTGTCGATCCGGTCCCAGATCCTCAACCTCCTGATGCGGCTGCAGACGGAGTTCGGCTTCTCCTACCTGTTCATCTCCCACGACCTGTCGGTGGTGCGTCACATCGCCGACCGGGTGGCCGTCATGTATCTCGGCACCATCGCCGAGGACGGCGACGCGGAGACGGTGTTCCGGAACCCGGTGCATCCCTATACCGAGGCGCTCCTGAGCGCGATCCCGCTGTCCGACCCGAAGGCGCAGCGGGCTCGGCGGTCGGTGATCCTGCAGGGCGACCTGCCGAGCCCGCTGGATCCGCCGAAAGGATGCCCGTTCGTCACCCGCTGCCCGATCGCCGAGGATCGCTGTGCCGAATTCCGGCCGGTGCTCGCACCGACCGACCACGGCTCGCGCGCGGCCTGCTTCGTGCGCAACCCGTCCTCTCTGCCGCAGGAAGCAAGCCCGAGATGACCATCGAGAAGAAGAACCCGGACACGCTGGCGCCGCCGATCGGCCGCTACAAGCACCTGGCGGTGATCCCCGCCAACCACGACATCCTGGCGATCGCCGGGCAGGTCGGCGTCGATCTCGACGGCAAGCTGCCGGAAACGGTGGAGGCGCAGTTCGAGAACGCGATCCGCAACATCGAGCGCATCCTGCAGAGCGAGGGCCTCGACGTGCGCGCCGTCTTCAAGATCAACATCTGGCTCGCCGCCGAGATCGACATGGACCGCTACGTCGCGATCTGGCGCGGCTTCCACCACGACGATCCGCCGGCCACCATGTTCGCCTACGTGGCCCGGCTCATCCGCCCGGACTATCTCTGCGAGGTCGAGGCCTGGGCGGCGCGGCCGGCGCAAGGGCCGGCAACGACCTGAGTGCTGCGCCCGGACGTTGGCCCGGTTGGCGCGATTTCTCCCGGGTCGGACCGCTTCAATCTCGGCGCGAAATGCGCCCGGCGGCAACCGGTCGCTTGACCACCCGCCAGGATGGCTGTTCCATGCAGCGGAAATCGCGACCGCGAGCACAAGCGATCCGTTGGGAGGACCATGTTGGACAAGCCGCGCGGCCACGTCATAGGCCGCGATTTCGTCTCGGCGCGCCCGGGCGAAACCCTTCCCGTCATCGATCCCAGCACCGGTGAGACCTTCGGCGCGATCGCCAGGGGCACGGCCGCCGATATCGATGCCGCCGTGGCCGCCGCGCGCGCCGCACGCGATGGCCCCTGGGGCGCGCTGACGGCAACCGAGCGCGGCCGCCTGATGATCCGCTTCGCCGGGCTCATCCGCGACCACGCCGACGAGCTGACCGCGCTGGAGGTCCGCGACGTCGGCAAGCCGGTGCGCCAGGCCCGCGCCGACGCGCTCGCCTGCGCCCGCTATTTCGAATTCTACGGCGAGGCCGCCGACAAGATCCACGGCGAGACCATTCCGTACCAGGCCGGCTACACGGTGATGACGGTGCGCGAGCCGCACGGGGTGACCGGCCACATCGTGCCGTGGAACTATCCCATGCAGATCATCGGCCGCTCGGTGGCCGGCGCGCTCGCCATGGGCAACGCCTGCGTGGTGAAGCCGGCCGAGGACGCCTCGCTCACCGCCCTGAAGGTGGCCGAACTCGCTGTCCAGGCCGGCTTCCCGTCGGGTGCGGTCAACGTCGTGACCGGGACCGGTGCCGAGGCCGGTGCGGCGCTCTCCGCCCATCCGGGCATCGACCACGTGTCCTTCACCGGCTCCAACGCCGTCGGCAAGCTGGTCCAGGCGGCCGGCGCGCAGAACACCATTCCGGTGACGCTGGAGCTTGGCGGTAAGTCGCCCCAGCTGGTCTTCGCCGATGCCGATCTCGACGCGGCGCTGCCGTTCCTGGTCAACGCCGGAATCCAGAACGCCGGCCAGACCTGCTCGGCCGGCAGCCGCATCGTGGTCGAGGACGCGATCTACGACGAAGTCGTCCGCCGCCTTGGCGAGGCGTTCGCGCAGCTGAAGGTCGGTCCGGCCGCCGACGACCCGGACGTGGGGCCGCTGGTCAACGCCAGGCAGCACGCCATGGTGCGGGACTTCCTGGAGCGGGCCCGCGCCGACGGGCTGAGGATCGTCGCCGAGGCGAAGCTGCCCGACGATCTGCCCGCGGGCGGCTATTACGTGGCGCCGACGGTGGTCGCCGACGTTCCGGCCGACCATGAGCTCGCCCAGAAGGAGATCTTCGGCCCCGTCCTGTCGGTGATCCGCGCCCGCGACGAGGCGCACGCGCTGGAAATCGCCAACGGCACCGCCTACGGCCTTGTCGCCGGCGTGTGGACCCGCGACGGCGGCCGCGCCATGCGGCTCGCCCGGAAGATCCGGGCCGGCCAGGTGTTCATCAACAACTACGGCGCGGGCGGCGGCATCGAGCTGCCTTTCGGCGGCGTGAAGGCCAGCGGACACGGCCGCGAGAAGGGCTTCGAGGCCCTCTACGGCTTCTCCGTCACCAAGACCATCGCCTACCGGCATGGCTGACGAACCGTCAGGAAGCGCGGGACCCGGCATTCCGCCCGGGATCGCGGCAGGGCGCGCAGCAAGGGGAACGGCTGAAGGATGCGATTGAAGGACAAGGTGGCGATCGTCACCGGTGCGGGCTCGGGCTTCGGCGAAGGCATCGTCACCCGCTTCGCCGAGGAGGGCTGCAAGCTCGTCGTCAACGACGTGAACGCGGACAACGGCGAGAAGGTCGCGCAGGCCCTGAACGCGGCCCACGGCGACGGGACCGCGATCTTCGTGCGTGCCGACGTGACCGATGACGCGCAGGTGGGGGCAATGGTTGCGGAGGCCGTGGCGCGCTTCGGCCGCCTCGACGTGCTGGTCAACAACGCCGGCATCTCGCACCGGAACATGCCGATGCTCGACATCGACGCCGACATGGTCGACCGGATGTTCGCGGTCAACGTCAAGGCGATCTGGATCGCCTCGAAGCACGCGATCCCGCATTTCCGCAAGGCCGGCGGCGGGTCGATCATCAACAACGCGTCGACGGCCGGCCTGCGGCCGCGCCCGGGGCTCTCGATGTACAACGCGTCCAAGGGCGCGGCGATCACGCTGACCAAGTCGATGGCGGTGGAGTTCGCGCCGGAGAACATCCGCGTCAACGCGCTCTGCCCGGTCGCCGGCGAAACCCCGCTGCTGGCCACCTTCATGGGCGAGGACACGCCGGAAATGCGCGAAAAATTCAGGGCGTCGATCCCGATCGGCCGGCTCTCGACGCCGCGCGACATCGCCAATGCCGCGCTCTACCTCGCCTCCGACGACGCCGCATTCATTACCGGCGTGGCGCTGGAAGTGGACGGAGGGCGCTGCGTCTGAGTCCGTCAGCTCACCGGACGACTACCGACCGAACGACGAGAGAACATAGCCGCGGACGCAAGAACCGACGGCACGCCAGGAAACGCAAGGGAGAGAACCATGACCGCCAGATTGATCGTCACCGCCGCCACCCTGGGCTTCGGCCTGATCGCTGCCACCGCCGGCGCGGAGGCCCGCGAACTCAAGCTCGGCTATTCGCTCGGGCCGGACTCCCACTACGGCGAGAGCGCCCATGCCATGGCCGCCAAGCTGGACGAGCTGTCGGGCGGCGAATGGACGATCAAGGAGTTCCCGGCCAACGCGCTCGGCGGCGAGCGCGAGATGGTCGAGGGCGCCCAGATCGGCACCGTCGACCTGGTGGTCACGTCGACGGGGCCGGTCGGCAACTTCGTGCCGGAGACCCTGATCACCGACATCCCGTTCCTGTTTCGCGACTACGACCATGCCCACGCCGTGCTCGACGGGCCGATCGGCCAGGAAATTCTCGACAAGTTCCCGGAGAACGGCCTGATCGCGCTGGCCTGGGGCGAGAACGGCTTCCGCAACCTGACCAACTCGGTGCGCGCGGTGAAGGAGCCGGAGGATGCCAAGGGGCTCAAGATCCGCACCATGGAAAACCAGGTGCACATGACGGCCTTCAAGACGCTGGGCGTGCTGCCGACACCGATGGCGTTCCCGGAGCTGTTCACGGCGCTGCAGCAGGGCACCGTCGATGGCCAGGAAAACCCGATCGGGGTGATCCTCAATGCCAAGTTCTCCGAGGTTCAGGGCTATCTGAGCCTCACCCAGCACGTCTATTCGCCGGCGCTCATCCTGATGTCCGCCTCCATCTGGGACGGTCTCTCCGACGAGGAGAAGGGCTGGTTCAAGGAGGCCGCGAAGGTCGGCGCCAAGGCGATGCGTGACAAGGCGGAGGCCGATGCCGCCCAGGGTGTCGCGGAGCTGAAGGCGCAGGGCATGACGGTGGTCGAGGACGTCGATACGGCAGCCTTCCAGGAGGCGCTCGAGCCGGCCTATGCGATCTACGCCGAGCAGTTCGGCAAGGACAACATCGACCGCATCCGCAACTACCAGGAATAGCGTTCCGATCACGCAGGGCCGGGCGCATGCGTCCGGCCCGCTCTCTCGCGCGCAATCGCTGACCCTCGGGTGCCGATGCTGTCGCTCCTTTCCCTCGCAGACCGGCTGCTGATGCGCACGGTCCTGATCGTCGCGACGGCCCTTCTGGTGCTGGCGGCGAGCGTGTCGCTGTGGCAGGTCATCACCCGCTTCGCGCTGGAGGATCCGTCGACCTGGTCCGAGGTGGCCTCGCGCTCGCTGATCATCTGGATGGTCTATCTGGGCATGGCGGTTGCGCTCAGGACCGGCGCGCTGATGACGGTGGAGTTCCTGTTCGAGATCAGCTCGGGCACCCGCCGCAAGGTCCTGATCGCCGTCATCACCGGGCTTTGCCTCGGCGTGCTGCTGGTGATGGCCTGGACCGGCTGGGAGATGGCGCACCGGGTCCGGTTCCAGTCGGTCGCCGGCGTCGTCGACCCGATCCACGGCCAGCGGATCTCCATCGCCTGGCTCTACGCGGCGTTGCCCGTGGGCTCGGTGCTCGCCATCGTGGCGCTGGCCGCCCGAACGGTGGACCTCTGCCGGCAGGACGCGCGCTGATGGCCGGCGGCATGCTCCTCATCCTGGTGGTGCTGTTCGCGCTGTCGGTGCCGGTCGCCATCGCCATCACCGCCGCGTCGATCGGCGGGATCGTGCTGTTCGACGACGTGCCGCTGATCGTCGTGGCGCAGAAGCTGATCACCTCCATCGACTCGTTCCCGCTGATGGCGGTGCCGTTCTTCATCCTCGCCGGCAATCTGATGGAGGCCGGCGGCATCTCCGGCCGTCTCGTCGATTTCGCCAAGTCGGTCATCGGCAACGTCCAGGGCGGGCTCGCCTGCTCCTGCGTGCTCACCTGCATGATCTTCGCCGCGGTCTCCGGCTCCAGCGTCGCCACGACGTTCGCCATCGGCGCGATCATCATCCCGGCCATGGCGGCCCACGGCTATCCGAAGCCGTTCGCGGCCGCCCTGCAGGCGACCTCGGCGGAACTCGGCGTTGTCATCCCGCCGTCGATCCCGCTGATCCTCTACGGCGTCTCGGCCGACACCTCGATCGGCGATCTGTTCATCGCCGGCATCGGGCCTGGACTGCTGATCGCCGGCGCGCTCACCGTCGGCGTCTACGTGATGTGCAAGCTGAACGGCTGGGGCAAGTCGGACGGGGAAGGGCGGCTGTCGTTCATCCGGGCGTTCGAACGGGCCTTTCTCGCCCTGCTCATGCCGGTGGTCGTCATCGGCGGCATCTATTCCGGCGTCTTCACGCCCACTGAAGCGAGCGTGGTGGCGGTGTTCTACGCCTTGCTGGTCGGCACGGTATTCTATCGAAGCCTCGGCCTTCGCAACCTTCCGTCGGTGCTGCGGCGCTCGGTGATTGCGTCCTCGGTGATCATGTTCACCATCGCCGCCGCCGGCCTGTTCTCCTTCCTGCTGACGCGGGCCGGTGTGCCGGGGATGATCGGCGAATGGGTCGCCACCGCCATCGAAAGCCCGTGGGCCTTCCTCCTGTGCGTCAACATCGCGCTGTTTCTGGTCGGCATGTTCATCGAGACGTCGGCGGCGATCGTGGTGCTGGCGCCGATCCTCGCGCCGGTCGCCATGCGCTTCGGCGTCGATCCGGTGCACTTCGGCCTGATCATGGTGGTCAACCTGGCGATGGGGATGATCACGCCGCCGTTCGGCGTGAACCTCTTTGCCGCCTGTCAGGTCGCCGGCATCGGGCTGGAGCGCATCATCCCGCGGCTTCTGCCCTTCATCCTCATCGTGGTGGCCTGCCTGATGGTGGTCACCTACGTCCCGGCGGTCACCGTCGGCCTCGTCGCCCTGTTGAAGTGATCCGCATCATCCGGACGCGCGCACCGCCTCGGCGATCACCGCGGCGGCGGCGTCGAGGGCACCCGGTCCGTGGGCGACATCGAGCGCCTGCAGGCCGGCCTCCATGGAGGCCAGCACGCCGAGGGTCATGTGTGGATTGACGTGGCCCATGTGGGCGACCCGGAGGAAGTCGCCGTAGGTCGGTTCGTTCGGAAGCGCCATGCCCAGGCCGATCCCCAGGGTGACGCCGGCATGCTCCTCCAGCCAGGTGCGCAGGCGCTGGGCCGCGCCGCCGCCGAAGCGGGCGGCGGTCACCGCGTGCGAGCGGGCGTTGACGTCGGGCACGTTCAGGCCGATGTCGCCGCCGGCGGACCAGGCGTCGAAGGCTGCCCAGACGGTGCGCGCCAGCACCTCGTGGCGCGCCCAAATCTGCTCCAGCCCCTCTTCGTCGATCATGTCGAGCGCTTCGCGCAGCGCGTAGAGATGGTGCGTGGGCGCCGTGCCGCCGAAATTGTGGGAGAAGCTATCGGCCTTGATGCGCGGCTTCCAGTCCCAGTAGGGCGTGGCGAGGTCGGAGGTCTGCGAGGCGGCAAGCGCCTTGTCGGAGACCCAGACGAAGCCCAGCCCGGGCGGCACCATCAGCCCCTTCTGGCTGGCGGCGACCAGCACGTCGACCCCCCATGCGTCGAAGTGGAACGGCTCGCAGACCAGCGAGGCGATGGCGTCGACCGCCAGCAGGGCGGGATGGCCGGCCTCGTCGATCGCGGCGCGGACGGCCGCGACGTCGCTGTGCACGCTGGTGGCGGTATCGACCTGGGTCAGAAGCACGGCGCGGATCTGGTGGTCGCGGTCCGCCTTCAGCGCCTCGGCGATGCGCGCCGCGTCGATCGGGCTGCGCCGTCCGAAGTCGATGGTGTCGACGACCACGCCCATCCGGCGCGCCGCGTCCGCCCAGCCCAGCGCGAAATGTCCGGTCGCCCCGACGAGGGCCCGGTCGCCGCGCGAGAACATGTTGGCGATCGCCGCCTCCCAGGCGCCGTGGCCGTTGGCGATGTAGATCGCGACGTGGCCGGTCGAACCCGCCAGGCGCTTCAGGTCGGCGAGAACGCCGTTGGTCAGGTCGACGAGGGCGCCGGTGTAGATGTTCGGCGCCGGACGCTGCATGGCGGCGAGGACCCGGTCGGGCATGACGGACGGACCGGGGATGGCCAGGTAATGCCTTCCGTTGGCGAGGCTCATGTGCGGGAGGGTCCTAAGGGCTGTCGGGACGCAAACGGTCGATGGCGGCGCGGGCGGGCGATCCGGAAGGACGGGCAGTCGCAGGATCGGCAGGCGCGCTCCGGAGCACATCGCAAAGTGGTAGAGCGGCGCCGGCTTGTCGACGGAAATCTGAACCGCGACGGGGCCGTGCCGGTCCCGTCGGTGCTGATCGCAGCCTTGCTCGGGAATGCAGCTCGCTATGAAGCCAGTTCGGCGGTGCCGAACGTGCGCGCCCATTCGTTCATCTCGTCGACCAGCCGGCCGGGCAGCGTGATGAAGCCGTCGTTGTGCGCGATCATCTCCGCGGCCCGGTCCCCCGGGACGCGGACCTGGTCGACGCCCTTGCGTCGGCGCGAGGCGCGGATCCTGTCGAGCGCCTCCGCGGCGCGGGTCTCGAAGCCGTCGGCGCCGAACAGGCGCGGGTCGATGGCGATCATCAGCCACGAGCAGTCGGCCGGCTCGGCCGGGTCCCCGTACATGCTGGCGACCTCGCTTCCGAGCGATCCCCCTGACAGCAGGCCGCACAGGAGATCGACCGCCAGCGCGAGGCCGAAGCCCTTGGCATCGCCCGCCGGGCGCAGCAGTCCCGCCAGGGCGGCGGCCGCGTCGGTGGTCGGTTCTCCGTCCCGGTCGAGCGCCCAGTCCTCGGGGATCGGCCGGCCCGCCGTGGCGGCGCTGCGGATCGTGCCCATCGCCGCGGCGCTCATCGCCATGTCGAAGAGGAACGGAGGCCCGTCGCGGACGGGCACGGCAATCGCCAGCGGGTTGTTGCCGACGACCGCCTCCGCGCCGCCGGGCGCGGCCATCATCGGCCGCGTGTTGCACATCACCAGGCCGATCAGGCCGGCATCGCTGGCGTGGCGCACGACGCCGCCCGCCACGCCGAAGTGGGTGGCCGACCGCACGGCAACGGCGGAAATGCCGAACGCGGATGCCTTGGTGACGGCGGCCGCCATGGCCTGTTGCGCCGCCGCGTGGCCGAGGACGAGACCGCCGTCGTAGACCGCGACGGCGCCCCGCTCGTGCAGCGGACGGATTGCGCCGGCCGTGGACAGCGTGCCGGTGCGCAGCCGGTTCAGATACATCGGCGCCTGCAGGAAGCCGTGCGAGGCACGGCCCTCGATCTCCGCGGCGACGAGCCCCACCGCCACCGTGCGGGCGGCCTCCGGTGCGACGCCGGCGCCGATGAACAGGCGGGTGAGAAAGTCCCGGCAGCGGTCGACGGCAAGCCTCTGCGCACCGGCGCTCTTCTCGTCTGCGTGCCCCATCGGACGCGTCCCCCCTTGGTTCGTCATGCTCCGCACGGCCGCTTCTCCGGCCTTGTCACCGTTGTCGGGCGTGCCGAGCGGGTGCGCAACGATCCCGCGGACAAGGCGCGTCTGCATTTCGCTTGGCGGAATGACGGCGATGGGGGTTTGCCCGCCGGGGACGGCGGCACGTATGGGAAGGACTGGCAACGGGAGGAGCGAGGCCTTTCGCTCGGGAGAGTGCCTTGGCAATAACATACGACCTGGTGAAACAGGTGGCATGCGATCTCTACGGATGGTCGCTCAAGAAGGTTCCCGACGACACCCAGGCCGCGCTTGCGGCGGCGGTGGAGCGCGAGACCAGCCCTGCCTCGAAGCAGACCCTGCGCTTCCTGCAGGCGTCGGCGCTGGCGGCGGAGCGCGAGAACCGCCACGCCTGTTCCGACGCCGGCTTTCCGACCTATTTCGTCAAGATCGGCACGCAGGTGCAGCTCGACGGCGACATCCGCCGGGCCTTCGTCGACGGCTTCGCGCACCTCGTCGAGACCATCGATCCGCCGATCCTGCAGTTCATCACCCATCCGCTGACGCTCGAGCGCTCCTACGCCGGCAAGGACATGCCGATCCTGTCCTTCGACGTGCTGGACGGCGCCGACTACGTGGAGATCACCTGTTCGCCGAAGGCGCTCGGATCGGGCCGCTGGGCGGCGCTGAAGATGTTCTCCTACCCGGGCCTCGACGAGATCGAGAGCTTCGTCCTCGAGTGCGTATTGGAGGCCGGGTCCCAGCACTGCCCGCCGGTGGTGATCGGCGTGGGCATCGGCGGTTCCTTCGACAACGCCGCCAAGCTCGCCAAGACCTCGACGCTCCGCCACATCGGCACCAAACATGCCGATCCGATGGTCGCGGCGATGGAGGAGCGCCTGCTGGAGGCGGTCAACAAGACCGGCTTCGGCCCGATGGGGACGGGCGGCGACACCACGGCGCTCGCCGTGCATGTGGATTTCTCCGCCGGCCACGGCTTCGTGCCCGTCGCGGTCTGCTTCAACTGCTGGATCAACCGGCGCACCGCGGCGCGGATCTATGACAGCGGGGAGGTCGTCCGCCTTGAGTGACGCTGCCCCCCGCGACCTGCCGCACCTCACCCTGCCGCTGTCGCCGGAGACCGCGCGCGCGCTCGCGGTCGGCGAGCAATATCTGCTCGACGGCGAGATCACCGCGACGGCGGGGTTCTCGACCCACCAGCGCATGGTGGCGCATCTGGAGCAGGGCGAACGGCTACCGGTCGACATTCGCGGCGGCGCCTTCTTCCACATGGGCAGCAGGTGCCGGGAAACCGAAGACGGCTGGATCCCCGACTACGTCAATCCGACCACCTCCACGCGCTTCGATGCGTTCATGCCGACCATCATCCGCAGGCTCGGGCTGACCTCGCTCGGCGGCAAGGGCGGTCTCGGCGACGCGGTGGTGCCGGTGCTCGCCGAAGCGGGCTGCGTCTATTTCGCGATGCCAGGCGGCGCCTCGCCGCTGCTCAGCCGCGGGGCGGAGCGTCGCCTGGAGACCGGCTGGGACGACCTCATCGAACAGTTCCGGCTGTCGCGGTTCCGGCTGCGGGCGTTCGGACCCGTCACCGTCGCCATCGATGCCCACGGCAACAGCATGTTCAGCGATCTGCGACAGCGCGCCGAAGCGCGGATGCCGGAGATCCTGGCCGGCCTGAAGGCCGCACGGACCCGACCGGGCGAACCGGGGACGTCCGGCTGACCTGCACACACCAACGAGAAGAGCGGAGGAAACACGATGATCAGATCAACCATGAAATCAGTCGGACTGGCGGCGATGCTCGCCGCGCTGCCGGCAGCCGCCCATGCGGCAGAGGCGGAGTTGCCGAAGACCATCGCCTGGACGTCCTATGACGTGGGTTCGGCGAGCTATGCCCAGGCGGTCGCCATCGGCAAGGCGATCAGCGATGCCTACGGCGTCAGCCTGCGGGTCCTGCCCGCGACCAGCGACGTGGCGCGCCTGCTGCCCCTGAAGCAGGGCCGCGTCGGCTTTTCGCTGATGGGCTCGGAATCCTACAACGCCGCGGAAGGAACCGAGGCGTTCGGCGAACCGGAGCTCGGTCCGCAGCGGCTGATGCTGCTTGCCGGCTCCAACTCGAACAACTGCTTCACGCTGGCGCTGCACGGCGACACCGACATCCAGAAAGCCTCCGACCTGAAGGGCAAGCGGATCGGCTACGTCGTCGGCTCGCCGGCGCTGCAGAACAACGTGGCGGCGTTCCTGGCCTTCGGCGGTCTCACCTGGGACGACGTCAAGGCGGTCGAGGTGCCGAGCTTCGGCGCGTCATGGGAAGCGTTCCTGAACGGCCAGGTCGACGCCATCACGACGCTCACGACGACGTCGTTTGCCGTCCAGGCCGAGGCCTCGCCGAACGGCCTCAAGTGGATGCCGCTCCCCGCCGCCGATAAGGACGCCTGGAAGCGCCTGCAGGCGCACAAGCCGCAGTTCTCGCCGCGCCTCGCCACCGACGGCCCGACGCTGTCCGAGGCGAACCCGGTCGAGTGCGCCGGCTTTCCGTTCCCGGTGCTGGCCACCTACGCGGAGGCCGACCCCGACCTCGTCTACAACATGACGAAGGCCGTCGAGGACACCTTCGACAGCTACGTGAAGGTGGAGCCGGGCCTTGTGGGCCTGTCGCCGGACCGGCAGAATTTCCAGTGGGTGATCCCGTATCATGAAGGCGCGGTGCGGTACTGGAAGGAAGTCGGCCTCTGGACCGATGAAGACGAGGCGCACAACCAGTCGCTCATGAAGCGCCAGGACGTGCTCGCCGAGGCCTGGGCCGGTCTCGCCGGCGCCTCGCCGGAGGAGCGCAAGGCCCAGTGGCCGGACGTTCGCGACAAGGCGCTGGCCGACGCTGGCTTCTGACGCACGCTGACCCTATGGACCGGGGCGCGTCGGCGAAGCTGGCGCGCCCCTTCTTTTGAAGTGAAGTCGGAGCGCGCAGCGTCTCCGGGGAGTTTTGCATGACGACGCGCTATCTCGAGGACTTCGCGCCCGGCGAGACGTGGACGAGCGACGCCTTCAGCCTGTCGGAGGACGACATCGTCCGCTTCGGCCGGGAATACGATCCGCAGCCGATGCACACCGACATCGAGGCCGGGCGGAACGGACGGTTCGGATCCGTCATCGCCAGCGGCTGGCAGGTTGCCGCCATGAGCATGCGGATGTTCGTGGAGGCCGGCGGCTACGGTGACACGCCGATGGTCGGTCTCGGCATCGACGAACTGCGCTGGCGCAAGGTGGTCCGGGCGGGCGACGAGCTGCGCGTCGTGCGCGAGGTCGTCGAGGTCCGCCAGTCCCAGAGCAAGCCTGGATTCGGCGTGGTGCGCACGCGGGTGGAAGTCCGCAACGGCGCGGGCGACGTGATGATGTCGTTCATCTCGGCCGGACAGGTGCCGGTCCGACCCGCCTGATCGACCAGGATGCGGGATCCGGCTACAGGTGCCGGCCCTCGTCCACCGGGATCGAGATGCCGGTGGCGCTGGTGAGCTCGCTCACGCAGGCCATCACCGCCTTGGCGACGTCGTCGGGGGTGGTGAGATGGCGCAGCGGCAGCCCCTCGGCGATCGCCTGCAGGCGGTCGTGGGTGCGGCCTTCGACGAAGCCGGTATCGACCCCCGCCGGCGCCACCGCCAGCACCCGGATCTTCGGCGCAAGCAGCTTGGCGAGGCCGATGGTGAGCGCGTCGACGCCGGCTTTCGCCGCGCAGTAGGCGAGATTGCTGCCGACGCCGGTGCGCGCCGCGATCGACGAGACGTTGACGATCACCGACCTGTTCGGGACCTCCAGCAGCGGGCGCAAGGCTCGCACCATCGCAAACGGCCCGCGCAGGTTGACCCGCACGACCGCATCGAAGATCTCGTCGGTCAGGGCATCGAGATCGTCGATCGGGACCGGGGTGGTGAACCCGCCGTTGTTGACGAGCACATCGACCCGGCCGAACCGTGCGCCGATCTCCCGGGCCGCCTCGGTCACCGACTCCGCCTCGCCGATCGACATGCGCAGCGCGATGTGGCCGGATCCTTCGAGGCCGGCAACGACCTCTCCTGCCGCGTCCGCGTTGGAGTTGTAGCCGACGACGACGCGGGCGCCGCGTTCGGCGAGGCGCACCGCACAGGCGCGCCCGATGCCGCTGCTGGCGCCCGTCACGACGGCGACGGTGTCCGGTTCGAACTGGCTCGCGGTCATGATGTCTCCTTCTGAACGGGCGCAGGATGGCTCAGGCAGGCGTCTCCGGCCAGTAGGAACGGCGTAGCTCCTGCTTCAGCACCTTGCCGACCGCCGAGCGCGGCAAGGTCCGTCGCACCTCCACCGCCGACAGGTGCTGCATCCGGCCGAGCCGTGCGTTGGCGGTCGCCAGGATGTCGTCCGGGTCCGCGTGCTGTCCCGACTTCAGGACGACGAGGCCGAGCGGCGTCTCGCCCCATCTCTCGCTCGGCACCGCGATGACGCACGCCTCGGCCACGGCCGGGTGCGCCGTCAGTTCGGCTTCCAGGTCGGAGGCGTAGATGTTGAAGCCGCCGGAAATGATGACGTCCTTCTTGCGGTCGACGAGACGCAGGAAGCCGTCCGCATCGAACACGCCGATGTCGCCGGTGCGGTGAAAGATCTCCCCATTGGCGTTGCGGAACCGGAAGGCGTCCGTCGCCTCCGGGTTGCGGAAATAGCCGCTCATCATCGTCGCCGACCGGCCGATCACCTCGCCCCGCTCGCCGGCCGGGCGTTCGGTGCCGCTCTCGTCGATGACGCGCACGTCGTTGCCGGGGGCGGGCCGGCCCACTGTGGTGGCCTTGTCCGGATGTGCGCCCACGTCGAGCATCACCGTGCAGCCGCCCTCGGTGAGGCCGTAGACCTCCAGGAACCGGCCGGGCCAGCGGTCCACGGCAGCGCGCTTCGTCGCCGGCGACAGGGGCGCGCCGGTGCACTGCTTGACCTTGAAGGTGCCGAGGTCGCGACGGTCGAACGAGGCGGCACCGAGGATGCGTTCGTACTGGATCGGCACCAGCATCGTGTGGCTGGCGCCCGTCTGCTCGGCCAGGTCGAGATAGGCTTCGGCGTCGAACTTCGGCATCAGCACGACCCGGCCGCCGTGGAACAGCGCCGCCAGCATCGGCATCAGCGTCGTGTTGGAATAGAGCGGCGTGGCGAGCAGCATGGTGCTGTCCGGTCCGAGGCCGAACAGGGCGCGTGCGCACTGGCGATGGCGCATGGCGAAGGCGTGGACGATGCCCTTCGGCAGGCCGGTTGTGCCGGACGAGTAGATGATGTTGAACGGCGCATCGGGCGAGGGGATCAGCGGCTCGGCGAGCGGCGGTGCGTCGGCGAGATCATCGGGCGTGTCCGCGTCGAAGAGGCCGGCTGCGGTGATTCCGGCGAGTTGCCGGCACCGGGCGGCATCCGCGAAGACGAGGTCGGGCTCGGCGTTCCTGAGCATCCCCGCCAGCGCCTCCGGGCTCGCGGAGATCGGCAGGGGTACCGCGCAGCGCCCGGCCGCCACGGTCGCCAGATAGGCGACGACCATGCCGATGCTGGTGTGGCCCGCGAGCCCGACGCGGCCCTCTCCGCCCGGTGCCGACGCGACGATGCGCCCGGCAAGGTCCAGCACGCGCGTGCGCAGCGCCGACCACGTGAGGGTTTCGTCGCCACAGACGAGCGCCTGGGCATCGGGCCGGGCGTCGACGTGGGAGAGAAGGACGGCGACCAGCGTCGCCTCGGTGGCGTCGAGCGGTGCGGACATCGGCTAGCTCGCATCCGCCACGAGGATGATGTGGTCGGCCACCAGCGCCGGCCGGTCGGCATTTTCCAGCTCGATGGTGGATTGGGTGACGATGCGGGTTCCGCGCGGATGGTCGGCAACGTCGACGAGGGTCAGCGCCAGCCGGATCCGGCTGTCGACCGGGACGGGGCTCAGGAAGCGAACCTTCTCGTAGCCGTAGTTGAGGCCGCTGCCGCGGCGTTCGATCCGGTAGAGTTCGCGCTGCAGGCGCGGCACCAGCGCCAGCAGGAAGAGCCCATGCGCGATCGTCTTGCCGTCCGGCATCTCGGCGGCGGCGCGCGCCGTGTCCACGTGGATCCAGTGGTCGTCGCCGGTCAGCTCGGCGAAGGCGGAGATGTCCGCCTGGGTGATCGTCCGCCATCCGGACTGGCCGAGGAAGCGGCCGGCATGGCCCTTGAGATCGGCGGGGCGGTCGACAGTCAGCATGGTCTCTCCCGGGCGCGCGTGCGCCGCTTCCGTCGTTGCTGGCCGCCGCGTTATGCGGAGGCGGTGCGGTCAGGTCCTGTGGGAACCGACGCCGCCAGGTCGGGGTCGAGGGCCAGCACGACCTTCCCGATCTGCAGGTTCTCGTCGAGGATCGTGTGGGCCGCGGCCACCTCCTCGAACGGCACCACGGCGTGAATGCGCGTTTCGATCTGCCCGCTTGTCAGGAGCGGCCACACCTGGTCGACCAGTTCGGCGCCGATGCGGCCCTTGTAGGCGGCGTCCCTCGGGCGAAGCGTCGAGCCGGTGAGCGTCAGGCGTCGCCGCACGATCTGGCGGATGTTGACCTCCGCCGTCGGGCCGAGATGGCTGGCGATGAAGACGAGGCGGCCATCGGCGTCCAGAAGGTCGAGCTGGCGCTGGGTGTAGGGCCCGGCCTGGGCATCCAGGATCACGTCGACGCCGCGCCCGCCCGTGAGCGCGCGGATCTCGTCGTCCCAGGCGCCGCGATAGTCCACCGCCGCAACGGCGCCGGCCTCGCGGCAGACGGCGCGCTTTTCCTCGGTTCCCGCAGTGGCGTAGACGGTGGCGTTGCGCAGGACGCGGGCGATCTGGATGCCGGCGAGGCCGACGCCGCTGGTGCCGCCCTGGATCAGCAGGGTCTCGCCCTCGGCCAGGCGGGCCAGCCAGATCAGGTTGTTCCAGGCGGTGAAATAGACCTCAGGCAGCGAGGCGGCCTCGATGAACGAGAGGCCGTCGGGGACCGGCAGGCATTGCGGCGCCGGCACGCAGCAGTAGTCGGCGTAGCCGCCGCCGTTGGCGAGCGCGCAGACCGGATCACCGGGCGCCGGCGACGTCACGCCGGGGCCGACCGCCTCGACGATGCCTGCGATGTCGAGGCCGGGGATGTCGGAGGCACCCGGCGGCGGCGGGTAGAGGCCGCGCCGCTGCTGGACGTCCGGCCGGTTGACGCCCGCCGCCACGACGCGGACCAGGACGTCGCCCGGGCCGGGTGCGGGGCGCTCCCGCTCGACAAGCCGCAGCACTTCCGGTCCGCCGGGCTCGCTGATTTCGATCACGCGCATGGGGCAACCGCCTCGATTGGGAGCGGCCGGCCGGCCGCCGTTTCCCTTTCCGTCTGGGTCCGGTCCAGGGCTCAGTCCTCCCAGGAATGCACGACCGGGCTGGTCAGGTGGCCGAGGCCTTCGATCTCTATGTCGAGGACACCGGTGAGCTTGTGCAGATTGACCGAGCGGTGGCCGTTGGGGAACTTGCCGACGCCCTTGGCCGAGGTGCCGAAGCAGATCACGTCGCCGGGCTCCAGGGTGAAGTAGCGGCTCGCCTCGGCCACCACCTCCTCGATCTTGAACCGGTAGCTCGACGTGTTGTCGATGGCGAACGGCTCGCCGTCGAACCAGCCCTTCACCTCCAGCGCGTTGGGGTCGGCGACCTCGTCGGCCGTGGTGATCCACGGGCCCATGGGGCCGAAGGTGTCGCTGGCCTTGGAGCGCGCGTGATAGACGAAGTAGACGTCGCGGTCGTCGTCGCCGTGCAGGTTGCGCCAGCCGAGATGATGCGGCCGGATCAGGTCGGGCTCGCGGGTGGTGGCGATGGAATCGAGGCCGAACTTCAGGCCGTGCGACGTCACGTCGTTGACGATCGTGTAGCCGAAGATCGCCGCGCGGGCCTCCTCGACGGTGAGGTTGCGGCAGCGCTTGCCGATCACGCCGGCGAGTTCCAGCTCCGGGATCGTCTCGCCGTAGTGCTCTTCCATGACGATCGGCTTGGTGTGGCCGGTCAGGCACGACGGCGCCTTGAAGAAGAAGTTTGGCACGCCGGGGTCGCGGTGGGCCGACTTGCGGATGCCCATGTTGTTGAAGGCGACCCCGATCACCTTGGTTGGACGCGGCTGCGGCGGCAGCCAGTCGATCGAGGCGGCCTCGAGCGGCGTGACGGAGGCCGCCGCAGCGAGCGCCTGGCGGGCGCGGTCGAGTTCCTCTGGCCCGCCTTCGATCAGATCGTTCATGGTGCGCGGCGCGTCATCGAGGCCCGCCGCCTCGTAGAGATCGGCGAGCAGCAGGACCTGGTCGCCGTCGGCGGCGACCAGTGCCGGCCTGTCCTGGTGAACGATCGTTCCGAACTTCATGTGGATCTCCAGAAAGGGGGCGAACGGGCCGTCTCAGGCGACCCGCTCGGGCGTCCCGTTCAGCTTGACGTGGTGATTGAGGTAGGCCGCATAGGCGAGGATCGGCAGCACGAAGACTGCTGCCAGCAGGACGAGGTCGAGATCGGACCAGCCGGGCACGATGGTGGCGGGCAGCGCGATCAGGATGGCGCCCGCGAACAGCACGAGCCGCAGCGGCCGGCCAAACCAGCGGTCGGCGAACAGCACCCCGATGCCGGGCACGAAGCCCTGGATGGTGCAGGCGAACAGCGAGATGCCGACGATCGCCAGGACGAAGGCGATGATGGTGTCCGACACCGGTCCCTGCAGGACCAGCGCCGGCTGGAAGACGAAGAAGAACGGAATGAAGTAGATCACGCTGCCGAGCCGCATCGCCTCGAAGCCGGTCGCCATCGGCGGCGTCTTGGCGATGGAGGCGGCGGCGAAGGCGCCGAGCGCCACCGGCGGCGTGATGAACGACAGCATGCCCCAGTAGAAGATGAACATGTGGACGGCCATCGGGTTGAGGCCGACCTGGACGAGCGCCGGGGCGAGCAGGATGGCGAGGAAGATGTAGGCCGCCGTCGAGGTCATGCCGACGCCGAGGATGAGGCCGGTGATCGCCCCCATCACCAGGAGCATGATCTGCGAGCCGCCCGCCACCCGCAGCAGGTCGTTGACCAGCGTCGCCGCCACTCCGGTCATCGACAGGGCGCCGACGATCATGCCGACGGCCGCCAGGATCGCCACCAGGTTGGCGAACAGCCCGCCCAGGCTGTCGAAGAAGCGGCCCACCTCGGCCCAGCCCCAGCGGTGCCGCTTGGAGAACACCTGGATCAGCAGCGGCGTCGCGTAGTAGGGCGCCAGCGCCTCCCGGCGCATGATGAGGAGCATGTAGATCAGCAGCGCGAAGACGAAGATGTAGTACCAGCCTTCCTTGAACGTCTGGCGGACCGACGGAAGCTCCTCGGCCGGCAGCCCCTTCAGGCCCTCCTTCGCGGCCATCGAGTCGATCTGCACGAACAGCCCGAAGAAATAGAGGATCGACGGGATGGCGGCGGCGAGCGCCACCTCGGCGTAGGGCACGTTCATCATGCTGGCCATGACGAAGGCGGTGGCCCCCATCACCGGCGGCATCAGCACGCCGCCGGTGGAGGCGCAGGTCTCGACGCCGGCGGCAAACGTGCCGCGGATGCCGGTGCGCCGCATCGCCGGGATGGTCATCACGCCGGTCGTCATCACGTTGGTGATGACGCTGCCGCTCATCGAGCCCATCAGCCCGCTGGAGAAGATCGCGACCTTGGCCGGGCCGCCGCGCACCCGCCCCAGCAGCGCGAACGAGAGGTCCATGAAGAACGCCCCGGCCCCGGTCTGCTGCAGGGCGGCGCCGAACACGATGAAGCCGATGATCAGCTGGGCGAAGGTGCGAAGCGGGATGCCGAGGATGCTCTCCGAGCCCATCGCATGATAGGCGGCGGTGTAGGCGGCCGACGACGGGAAGCCCGCGATGACGTTCGGCAGGTACTCCGTGTACATCGGGTAGCAGGACAGGATCGCGACGATGATCGCCAGCGGCAGGCCGCCGGCGCGCCGCCCGGCCTCCAGCACCAGGAACCACAGGGCGAACGAGAAATACACCGCCACCTCGGGCGGAGCCATCTCCCAGCCGCGCAGCTTGATGTTGTAGGCGTTGGCGAAGAAGTAGCCGCAGACCACGATGATCGCCACCGCGAACACCCAGTCGTACCAGCGCGGCGGCAGCCCGATGAGGGCGGCCCGGAGCGGGTAGAGCAGGAACACCGAGGCCAGCGCCAGCGCGATGATCGCGTAGTAGAAGCGCAGGTCGATCATCGTCACGCCGACGAAGAAGCCGAGATTGAAGCTCTGGTTGATCGCCAGGATCAGGATGGTGGCGGCGGCGATGCGCACCAGCCAGCGCGAAAGTCCCGTCGGCGACCGCGCGCCGATCTCGGGAGCGGCATCGATCTCGTGCGCCTTGTCCATGTCGCCTCCCGGTGGTCCTGACCGGCAGGCGCCGGTGGCCACGTCTTTGCTTGTTTCGGGCTCTCCGGTGGAGGCCCGGCCGTCTGCGGCGCTAGCCGATCTCGAGCCCCACCAGCCGCGCCGGGTTGTCGCGCACCATGAGCCGCACCTCGTCCTCGCTGAAGCCCAGCGCCAGGCACATCTTGATCGCCTGTCGCATGCCCTCGACGGGGGTCGGATTGTCGACCTGTCCGAGGTCCGAGCCGATCGACGAGTGCTCCACGCCGGCTGCCAGGATGTGCTCCTTCAGCTCCTGCGGGGTGAACACGTTGAAGCGCGAATCCACGTAGAGGCAGGCCGACTGCTCGATCAGGGCGCCGAACTCCGCCAGCTCGCGGATGTCGTCGTAGGTGAAATGCAACCCGTACATCGGGTGGTTGACGATCAGCCGCTTGACGCCGCGCGCCTTGGCCTCGGTGAACAGCTTCCAGATCTCGTAGACGTGGAGATGCCCCGACGACAGGATCGCGTCGAACTCCGCGATGGAATCGAGGATCTGCTTGACCACGTCGAGGAGGTCGCCGTGCTCGTCGAGCACGGTGAGGCCCTTCGGCGTCTTGAGCTGGACGTTGGCGGCGAGCCGCGACTTGCGGAAATTGGTGCGGATGTGGTTGGCGGAGTGGGCCGTCGGCATCCAGATCAGCTTGGCGCCGTGCTTCAGGATGGAATCGACCACGTAGGGATCGAGGGCGCCGGCCGAGTTGTTCAGCACCAGGCCGCCGTACATCGCCACTCCGTGGTGGCCCAGCACCCGCTCCATGATCGGCAGGAAGGGCGCGACCGAATAATGGTGGTCCTTGAACAGGATGCCGCGCATGCCGGCGGCGGCGGCCTGTTCCACGGCCTGGAAGTGATCGACCTGGCGGGCCATGATCGACGGGCCGGAATGGACGTGCAGATCCACCGCACCCTGCATCAGGCCATCGACCACGCCGTCGTCGATGGTCGCGATCAGGCGGCGCACTTCCTCGCGATTGCTGTCGGAACCCACGGCGCTTCCTTTCCCGTTTTCTTGCCGGCTTTTCCGAAAAGCCTGATCTGGCTTAGGTCTTCGGCTGGTGGCGAGACAACGAAACGATGGCGCCGTTCCGGCAGGCGAAATAACCTGCCCGCCCAGAACACGTCACTCGGGAGGGATGCCGGATGTCCATTCGCTCGATCGAGCGGGCGATGCAGGTGCTGCAGGAGCTCAACCGGCAGCCCTACACGTCGATCGCGCAGCTGCATGCGGCCACCCAGTTGCCGAAGCCGACCCTCGTGCGGATTCTGAAGACGCTGGAAGGACTTGGCTACGTTGAGAACGACACGCGGCTGGGCGGATACCAGATCACCGGGCACGTCGTCTCGCTGAGTTCCGGCTTCCACAAGGATCCGCTGGTGGTGGAGGCGGGCCGGGCCTGGGCGATCTCGCTCACCCGCAAGTACCAGTGGCCGGTGTCGATCACGCTGCTCGACCAGGACGCCGTGGTGGTGCGCTTCTCGACCGTGCCGGACAGCCCGATCTCGCCCTTCCACAAGACGGTCAACATGCGCCTGCCGCTGCTGACGCGGGCACTGGGACTGGCCTACGTCGCCTTCGCCCAGAAGAGCGAGCAGGACCTCATCATCGATATCCTGCGGCATTCGAGCGATCCGGAAAACGCGCTCGCCCACGATCCGGCTGGCCTCGCGCGGCTGTTCGCGAAGGTGCGCAAGGACGGATATGCGACCCGCGCGGGCCACGTCGAGCCGCGCAACTCCGACACCATCGCGGTGCCGATCTATTCGGAGAACGAGCGCGTCGCGGCGACCCTCGGGCTGACCTATTTCAAGTCGGCCTTCGGCTCGCGCGACGAGGCGTGCGCGCGCTATGTCGCCGTCCTCCAGGCGACCTCGGTGGAGATCTCGGAGGATCTGCGGCGTCTCTCCCGGGCCGTGCCCGGCACCCGGACGGCGCCCGCCGCGATCGGCGCGACCTGAGCGCCGGTCCTCGGCCCCGGCCGCGGCGAGGCGGGTCAGCCCACCGACAGGAAGAGGATCGACACCAGCACGAAGAAGGTGAGCGCGAATGCCCCGTTCCAGCGGAAGCCGATCACCGATGGCGGCTTGCCGACCACCGAGGAGGCGATGGCGACGGTCGACGTCATCGGCGAGGTGACCAGCGCCACGGCCCAGGACGTGAGCACGGCGAGCAGCAGCAGCGTGTTGGAGATGGGCAGTCCGGCCGCCACGACCGAGGCGACGAGCACCGTGCCGGGGATCATCGGGTTCAGGCCGATCAACGAACTGACGACGATGGTCGCCCCGATGGCGACCGCAAGCGTCCCGCCTTCCAGCCCGCTCCACAGGATGAGGGCGCGCAGGTCGTCGGAGGGCACCAGCGTGGCGATCAGCATCCCGAGATAGCCTGACGCGGTCATCACGCAGATCTCGTTGGCGGCGTTCGGCAGCTGGACGCCGGCCTCGGCCGCCAGCCAGCCGAAGGCGCCGGCGATCGTCTCGCCGGGCGCCCGGGTGAGCAGGACCCAGCCGAACGCGAACGACGGCACGATCAGCAAGATCGCGGCGCGCAGCGGCATGTCGAGAAGCGTCTCCGCGAGCGCCGCCGAGCCGGTGATCGTGACCATCAGGCCGACGAGGCCCATGAGGGCGGCCGCGGATCCGAGCCCCGACTTGGGCTGCAGCGGTCCCCGCGGACGCGGCTCCATCCGGTCGAATATCCAGCCGAGCAGGCAGAAGGCGAACGTGGCGGCAAGCCCGTAGGGCAGGTAGTCGACCCAGGAGAGGCCCGGCAGGATCGGCAGCAGGATGTTGAGCGCGATGCCGACCGGCGACCACATCATCGTGGCGGCAAAGCCGCGCACGACCGCCGTCGTGATGCGCCGCTCCTGGATCGCGGCGACGGCCGGGGAGGTGTTGGAGGCCTTCCGCGTCTGCTGGGCGATGTTCATCAGCAGCAGGAAACCGCCGATGTTGAGCAGGATGCCGAACAGGTGGCCGGCCCCGGCCAGAAGCAGGAAGCGGCGCGACGGAGGCTGGTCGACCACGTAATAGCCGGCCCGGCTGATCATCGACGATCGCTGGGCCGCGATCCGCAGCAGCGTCATGACCGCGATCAGGGCGGGCAGGTACATGGCCCGGCTGGCCGACAGCATGTACTGCTCGAACGATCCGTGCCTGACCGCGTAGAGGGCCGTCACCGCGAGCGCCATCATCAGCAGCACCCGGGTGTTGGTGCGCAGCCGCCGCCAGCCCATCAGGATGAAGACGAGGACCAGCGCGAGGGCGACCAGCGACAGGGCGTGCACCCCGGTCATCATGTCGCAAAACACGAGGACGGCGACGGCCAGAATCAGGACGGCGGCCACCGAGGTGGCCGGCCTGGCGCCGGGCGCAATGGGTTGTGAAGATGGGGGGCTGGTCACACCGGACTGTCCGCGGAATGATATGGGCGTAGCAACCCGCCGCGAGGCTGGCAAGCCGGCCCGACGCCGGAGTGCGGCCGGGCACCGCCCGACTTGGCCGGCGTCGCCCGTTTCGCGATCCCTTGCAATGTCCGCGCCGGGCGTCGGGACGGCCGGCGTTCGCGTGCGTCATGGAGACCGGATTGATCAGCCCCCTGGACGGAGTGACGGTCGTCGAGTTTGCCGGTCTCGGACCGGCCCCCTTCGCGGCGATGCTGCTCGCCGACATGGGCGCGCACGTGACGCGCATCGGTCGCGTCGGCGACGCCGGTGGCGATGGGAAGTTCATCGAACGGGGACGGGAGCTCAAGGGGCTCGACCTGAAATCCGACGCCGGCCGGCAGGCGGCGCTCGACCTGCTGGCGTCGGCCGATGTGCTGATCGAGGGCTTTCGCCCGGGCAAGATGGAGGCGCTTAGGCTCGGTCCGCAGGACGTGGCGGCGGTCAATCCGCGCATCGTCTACGGACGCATGACCGGCTGGGGCCAGCAGGGGCCGATGGCCCATCTGGCCGGCCACGATCTCAACTATCTGGGCATGACCGGGCTGTTGAGCCTGATGGGGCATCCGGACCGGGAGCCGGTGCCGCCCCTCAACCTCGTCAGCGATTTCGGCGGCGGCGGCATGTACCTGGCGTTCGGCATCGTGTCCGCGCTGATGCGGGTGGGCCGGACGGGCGAGGGGGTGGTCGTCGACGCGGCGATGGTGCACGGCACCACCCACCTGGCGACCTTCGTTCACGGCAGCATCGCGCGGGGAAAGTGGAACGGCGGACGCGGCGCCAACATGCTGGACGGCGGCGCTCCGTTCTACCGCGTCTACCGGACGGCGGACGACCGGTTCATGGCCGTAGGCCCGCTCGAGCCGCAGTTCTACCGGGCCTTCATCGAAACGGTCGGTGCCGATCCGGCCTATCTGGACAGGCAGTGGGACCGTCCCTCCTGGCCGGAGATGGCGCGGCGGCTGGAGGCACTCTTCGCGACGCGCACCCAGGCCGACTGGGTGGCGGCGTTTGACGGGGTCGATGCCTGCGTGACGCCGGTCCTGTCGATGGAGGAGGCGCGCACGCACCCGCAGCTCGCCGACTGCTTCACCACCGGCGGCGGCGAGGTCGAGCCGTCTCCGGCGCCCCGCTTCCGGCCGCTCCGGCCGGCGGATTAGCGGATCGGAGTCGAACCGGGGCGATCCTGCCTCGCGACGGGCCGGTCAGCTTTTTCCGCCCAGCGAGAAAAGGCCTCCGGAGTCGGTCTGCTTCGGCACGTAGGCGGTCACGGCCTTGGGTCGAAGGGCGAAATGGGCCGGCGTGGTCGTCAGGATCTCGCCATCGGCATTGATGTCGAGCGGCCGCTTCGTGCGCACGGTGAGTTCGGTCGTGCCGAAGGTGCGGACGTTCTTCCAGCGCTTCTGGGTGCCGCTCTTGATGGCCGGCAGCAGCGCCAGCAGTTCGGTCCAGTGACCGATCTCGAGGCTGTAGACGTCGAGCCGCCCGTCGTCGGGCTCGGCGCTTTCGTCCACGGCGAGCCCGCCGCCGTAGTAGCGCCCGCTGCCGACCGAGATCTGCAGGGTGCGCACCCTGTCGACATGGCCGTCGTGCTCGATCTCGGCGGAGAACGAACGGCTCTGGGAGACCAGCTTCATGGCGGAGATCGCATAGCCGAGCTTGCCGAAGCGGCGCTTGGCGTCCGACGTGAGAACGCGGGCCAGCCGGGCGCTGAAGCCGATGCTGGCGACGTTGAAGAAATAGTGGTCGTTGACGATGCCGAGATCGAGCGTCCGCGTTTCGCCGTCGGCGATCACCTGGGCCGCGTCGACGACGGCGAACGGGATCTCCAGCGTCCGGGCGAGATCGTTGGCGGTGCCCAGCGGCAGGATGCCGAGCGGGAGGCGCGTCTCGACGAGACCGGGTGCGGCGGCGTTGAGGCTGCCGTCGCCGCCGCCCACGATCACCATGTCGATCTCGTCGGCGTGCCGGGTGATGGCGGTCGAGATCTCCTCGCGGTCGTTGGTCGACGGTTCGATCAGGCGGATGCCGCTGTCGCGCAGCAATTCGAGCGCATCGTCGATCGGCTCCGACCCCCGGCGGGCGTTCGGGTTGAGCAGCAGCAGGGCCGTCCGGTTCCGTGCCTCGGCCGGCTGGCGCGCATCGACGTCTTCCATTGCAGCGTCCTTGTTGCGTGTGTACGCGGGTCAACGCACGAAACGCGCATTCGTCACCGGTCGGAGGCGGCGTATTCGTTCCGGGCAGCCCAGGTCGCCCGGGTCACCCGGACGGCGGACCGTCGATGGTGATCACATCGACCGTGTCGCCAAGGGTGGCGCGCGCGATCTCGACGACGCTGCGGGCATGGGTGAACAGGATTGGCTGGACGGTGCCGCTCGCCTCGGCGAGCGCCGCCAGCCCGGCCGCCGTGCGGTCGTCGTCGAACGTCTGGAAGATGTCGTCGCCGATGAACGGGGCCGGTTCGTTGCGCGCCGCGTAGTCCTCCAGGAAGGCGAGGCGCAGCGCCAGGTAGAGCTGGTCGCGGGTGCCGTCCGAGAGACCGCCGATCTTCACCCGGTCACCCGAGGCCCGCACGCCGACGAGTTCGGGACGGTCGTCCTTGTCGAACTGCTGTCCGATGTCGGCAAAGTAACCCGCGGTCAGGGTGGAGAACAGCCGGCCGGCGCGGCTCATCAGCGGGTCGTCCTGGGCCCCGCGATGGTGGTCCATCGCGGCCGAAAGCAGCGACGAGGCGAGCTTCAGCACGGCCCACTCCCGCCCCGCTTCCAGGATCTCCGCCTCCGCCACGTTGCGCTCGAACGCCGCGCGCTCCGCGCCCGCCGCCACGTCGAGCCGGTCCCGCTCGCGCTTCTTCTCGGAAAGCGCGGCGAACACCTCGTTCATGTCCTGGTCGATGCGCGCTTCCTCGCGCTCTAGGGTGGTGATCTCGATGGACGCCTTCTCGGGATCGAAGTCCCGGAGCTCGCTCCGGACCGCCGTCTCCTCGGATCCGGCGGCGACCTCGGACAGCCGGTGGCGGCACTTGCCGAGGCTGAGGGCCAGGTCGTCGCGGATGCGTAGCCGGCTCAGCAACTCGTCGGCGGCCATGCCGTCGGGAGCCGCGGCGAGCAGCCGGTCGCGCTCCGCGACGGCGCCGGCGTGCGCATCGCGTGCGCGCGCGCGATCCGCCGTCGCGTCCGCCAGCGCCGTCTGCGCACTGCGCTTTTGCGCGTCCGCCGTGCGCGCCGCCTGGGTGCGCTCGGACAGCACCTCGATGGCGTGGGCGGCGGGCAGGCCGGCGAGGTCCGGGGCGGCGTCGCTCGCCAGCGCCGCGACGCCCGCTTCGAAGCGGGCGATGTCGCGGCGCATGCCGTCGACACGGGCGGCCCGGTTGGTGCGTTCGCGGCGGACGTCCGGCACTTTCTCCCAGACCGCGATCGTTGCGGCGGTGCGTTCGACGCCGGCGGTCGCGTCGAGCGCAACTGCCGCAATCGCCGGTCGGAACCGCGCGCGCCAGTCCGCCTCGGCCGTCCCCACCGCCGTGCGCTTGTCCGTCAGGCCCTCCAGGCGCCGTTCGCGGTCTTCCAGCTGGACCGCGTGGGCGCGCCGCTCGCTCCAGGCGTCGGCGAGCTCGGCGAGCCGGGCCTCGATGGCACGCGCCAGCGCGCCGACCGGCAGGTCGCCGGCGCCGTCGAGCCCGGTTCCGGCGGCGATCGCCATGAGGGCGGGACGCAGCCTTTCCGCCGCTGCGTCGAGCCCGGCCAGGCTGTCTTCCACAGCCTGGGCCTTGCCCCGCTGGGCGAGGATATCGTCCACCGCGCGCAGCCAGTCGAGCATGCGCTGGGGGGTGTCGGGCTCGATCGCGAGGGCGGCAAAGTGCGCACGGTAATCGGCGTGCACCAAACTGCGCTTTTGGGCCATTTCGCTGCGCACTTCTGCGCTTTTTTCGTGCTGTGCGCACACCTCCTGGCGCGTGCGCACGCGCGTCTCCTGCGCGTGCAGGCGGGTGGCATCGGCGAGCGCGCCGTCGGCGGCGTCATCGGCCGCCCGCACGAGGGTTTCGAAGTCCGCGACGCGGGCCGCGGCGTCGGCGGGGGCGGGCAGCGGCGCCCGGCCCCCGACGACCTCCGCCAGCGGCGCGAACGCTGCGTCGCGGACGCTGCGGGCCTCGGCGATGCCGGTGCGGGAGGGGACGGGGCCGGACTGCTCGGCCTCGGCGATCTCGCGGTCCAGCCGCTCGAGATCCTCGCCGAGCTCGGCGGCCCGGCGGTCGAGGGCGGCGAGGTCGGCGTCGATCGCGGCGAAGGCCTCCTGGCTCTGGCGCAGGGTCTCGGCGGCGGGCAGCGGCGTGGCGGCGAGGCGGTCGGGATCGGGGACGGCAGGCGACAGGCGGGCGACGCGGGCGTCCAGGTCGCGGCGGGCGGCGCGCAGCTCGGTTTCGAGCTCGTCGCGGCGGGCAAGCGCGGCGAGGTCCGGCGCGAGTGCTGCGAACTGATCGCGCCACGGCTTCGGATCGACCACCGACCCGGCCGGCCGGCGCGCCCGGACCGCGTCGAGATCGGCGCGTCCCTCGGCGATCTGGTCGTCCAGCCCGGCGGCGGTGGCGGCCAGCCGGCGGCCTTCGTCGACCAGCGCCCGCAGCTCGGCGAGGGCGGCGTCGGTCGGCATGCGCCCTTCGAGATCGGTGTCGGCGAGACCGAGCCGGGTGGCGAACTCGCGGAGCTCGGCGTCGTAGGTGTCGCGCTCGGCCTCGATGCGCGGCAGGTCGCGCAGCTTGGAGGCGTAGTCGCCGGACTCGCGGATGAGCGCGAAGATCTCCTCGGCGCGGGCGAGCAGGCGCTCGTCCACCTCGACGCGGGCCAGCACGTCGGCCTGGCGTTGTGCCTGGTCCTCCGCGTGGCGCAGAGCGGTGGCGGTGCGCTCCACGGCGGCGAGGCAGGCGTCCAGCGCGTCGGCATGGCCGGCCGGCAGGGGGGCGAGGTCGGCGAAGGCGGCGAGCGCGGTCTCGTCGGCATCGATCTCGGCGACGATCGGGCGCAGCTGGCGCAGGCGCTCCAGCCGGGCGGCGGCGCGGCGGGCGGTGGTGCGCTCGGCGGCGAGCCCGTCGTAGCGCGCCTGCAGGTCGTCGATGGCCGTGTTGAGGGCCTTCCAGTCGGTGGCGCGGAGCTCGCTCTCGCGCTCGGCCCTGCGGGCCGCCTCGTGACGGTCGAGGATCTGGTAGAAGCGCCGGTCCTTCGACCTGCGGGGCGCGAAGATGCTGCCGGCCTCGTCCTCCAGCGACGTCTTGAGACTGGTCAGGCCGGCCAGGCCCGAGGCGGCGGAGAACAGCAGGCTGCCGAGCTCGCCGTCGCTCTTCAGCATGTCGTCGGCGCCTTGGCGCAGACGCTCGGAATCCAGGCCGAAGGCGCGCTCGAACACGTCGCGGGTGAGCGATCCGAGGAACGGCGCCAGCGCGTCGTCGCGCAACTCGCCCTCGTCGTCGCTGTCGGAAATGAGCGTGGCCTTGCGCCCCTTGCGCCGGCGGAAGGACAGGCGCTCGCCGTTGCCGGAAACCAGCGTCGCGCCGACGCGGAGCGCGGTGCTATCATGGCGGAAGTCGAAGGCGGTCAGGTGGGGAAACCCGAACAGCAGGTCGGAAATGGCGGCCAGCGCGGAGCTCTTGCCGGCCTCGTTGGGACCGTAGACCACGTGCAGCTTCGCGCCCGGCCGGAACACCAGCTCCCGGTCTGTGAAGGTGCCGTAGCGCAGCAGCGAGAGACGTTCGAACCGCATCCGCTCAGCGCCCCCCCATGGCCCGGGCCATGAGCAGCTCGCGTGCCTCGGCGAGGAGGTCGGCGGTGGTGGCGCCCAGCGGCGCGTCGGCGGTGCCGAGGCCGCCCGGCAGCCGGGCGGCGATCTCCGCGACGATGCGGTCGGCCTCTTCGGCCGCCTCGGGGGCGGCCAGGACCGCGTCCAGGAGGGCGTCGAGATCGAGCCCGGCATCGACGGTGGACGGCCGCGCCGGCGTTGCCGGCTGACTCAGCCGAAGATCGAGCTTTTCCAGCCAGATGTCCTCGTGCAGGCGGTGGCAGGCGGCCTGCACCTCGTCGGCGAGCCGGGTGCGGCCAGCGATCATCTCACGGCGGAGATCGGTCGTTCCGGTGAGCGTCAGCCGGAGCGCCAGCAAGCGGCCGTCCGCCTCGCCCACGAGATGTGCGAGGGCCGCCTGGACGCGGGCCGGGACGTCGGCGACGGAGGCCAGCTCGCCGACGTCGATCGTGGCGCTCTCCCAGCGCGCCTCGTCGACGAGCAGCCGGTCGATGGCGGCGATCTGGCCGTCCTCCACCTGGACGACGACGCCGCCCTTCGGCCCCGTCTCGCGGATGCTGCGGCCCTGGATGTTGCCGGGGAAGACGACGGCCGGGTCGCGGGAGACGATCTCGAAGTCGTGCACGTGGCCGAGCGCCCAGTAGTCGTAGCCGCGGCTGGCGAGATCGTCGGTGGAGCAGGGGGCGTAGACGGCGTGGGGCGGCCGGCCGGTGAGGGAGGTGTGCAGCACGCCGATGTTGAACCAGCCGGGGACCGGGGCCGGATAGGTGAGGGCGAGGTTGTCGGTGGCGGCGCGTTCGGCGAAGCCCTGCCCATGCAGGGCCACCTGCAGGGCGTCGAGCCGGAACGTCGCCGGCTTGCGGGTGCCGAACTCGTGCACGGACACCGGCAGGGTGATCGACCGGGTGACGACGCTTTCCGCGTCGTGGTTGCCCCGTAGCAGAAAGACCGGGATGCCGGCACGGTCCAGGTGGGCGATCTCGCGGTTGAAGAACAGCCCGATCGTGTTGTCCTTCCACTCGCCGTCGTAGATGTCGCCGGCGATGACGACGAAGTCGACCTTTTCCTCCAGCGCGCGCGCCACCAGGCTGGAGAACGCCGTGCGCGTCGCCGCGGCGAACCGGTCGGCGATTGCCGGATCCTTGACGGCGAGGCCGCGGAACGGGGTTCCGAGATGCAGGTCCGCGGTGTGCAGGAACTTGAAGGACGACACGGGCAGCTCTCGGTCGGGCAACGGTTGCAGAATCGCCCCCGAAGATCGGCCGTCGGGCCGGCTATGCCAAGGGGAAAGGGGCCGGGGCGGAATGTGGCCCGTCGCGCACACACTTGAGGCTTGAGATCACGCGCTTGGGCGCCGGCATGGCCTCACCCCCGAGCCTTTTTCGGCTAGGGGGATCGACTGACCGACAAGAAATGGCGCCAGATTCAAGACAATTCAATGTTGCCGGAAAGCCTAGTCACGCAGGAAGCTCTTCTTCTTAGGCGTGTCATGCACACAGTTATAACCAGCCCATCTAAGCTGCTCCACAAGATTGTCTGCTGGGCAAATCATATGCCGGACTGTGGGCCAGTATGAAAACTGGCTGACGATCTGTCGCTTGAGGGCCGCCTCAACGACCGGATCAACCTGTTCGTTTGTAAAATATCCATCAAAATCCCCGAGACTTAGGCAAATATATGCCCTTGGCGTTAATGGCATCAGATGATTATATGGAATAAATCCAAGCTGTGTCGCCCGCAAACGAGGGTGGTCGGGACTTTTCAGTATGTGAACCGGTGTGGAGCAAACGTACGTTGGCTCCCTCACACGCCAGATCGAAATTCCGCAAGAGGAGAATTCGCGCTCGGTCCATTCCAGGCTTGATGCATGTTCATTGGCCATTTCTGACATGAGGCCGGGATCGGCCCGAAGCACGGCATACATCTCCTTTTCATCATCAGAAAAGTTCATGCCACTATCTGGTTGACCCGCCAGAATCGACAGATCACGGAGTGTATTTCGGTAATGAGGCGTCCTCACTTCGAAATTCCGGACAAGGCTGTACAATATCGCGCGGTCCGAATGATCCAGATCGGCGGCTGCGCCCGCCGCAATCTTCTTCCAGGTATTACTCTTAGAAATTGGATCTTCGAGGGACGAGTTAATTTTCTCTTCAACTGAAACCGGAATTGACCCAACTATGTGGACATAAAGGTCATTCTCGAAAGCGATTGACTTTATCGATTTCTTTGCCCAGACCGCCTTTCTCCCATGTTTACTGAGAACTGTGACCTTCTTTTTTTCGGAATCAATTGCAAAATTTCGCAGGAAGAATTGTGGTGCGTAATGGTGCCTTTTAGGCGGATTTGTTGATTTGCTGCTCATACTCACCTCGCCTCAACTTTACCAGAAACTCAGAAAGCCGAGTCGGAAAAAGCATTATTTAAATTTATATGCCTTGAGCAATCTTTTTCGTTCGGGTCGCTTCGATCTGAACGGGAAATGCTTTAGAGCGCGTTTGAGAAGGATTCCCAAGGCGTCTGTTGCGTGATTCATAGGGGGTCGGATCAACGAGACAGGCCGACGCTCCATGCCCCGGAAGAA
>NZ_JBRJGW010000017.1:0-139820 GCF_053628695.1 Amorphus sp. MBR-141 | reverse complement strand
CTGCCCGCGCCGCACGGCGCTCAATTCAAACGCTACGACCGGGGCTGTGCCCTCTACCTCAACCGCAGGCGCCCTCCCGCGCAGCGGGTTCGTTCAACGGCCAACTCAGGACTGGCAGCAATGCGCCCAAGCGGGTCGTTCGATCGGCCGCGTGTGGCTCCCGCAAGCAGTCACTCAGGCGGCGCTGGGCCCCAACTCCCCCCGATCAGGCGGGGCGTTTCGGTTTGCGGGGCTTGTGTTTCGGCGGTTTGCCGCGATCGGCCGGCGGGGCCTGGTGTTTGTGGCCTGGCTTGTGGCTGGGCTTGCCGGCCGGCTTGAATTTCGGTTTCGTTTGCCTCGGGTCCGCTTGTCTCGGCCTTGCGCCCGCCTCGCCGGCCGGCGCGATCAGGATGCCGCGCTCCAGGCTGCCGGGCTGCTTGAGCTTTTCCGCAAAACCGGCGGCCTTGTCGGCGGAGATTTCGAACCGGGTTTCGGTGTCCTCGATCCGGATCGCGCCGACATCGCGTTTCGTCACGCCGCCGGCGTTGCAGATCATCGGCAGCAGGAATTTCGGATCGGCGCGGTGCTTGCGCCCGAGCGAGATGGTGAACCAGACGCCGTCGCGCATGTCCGGGCCGCGCGGCTCGCGAGGCGACGCGTGGGTGTCCGCGGACCAGGGATCGCGACCGGACGACCTGGTCTCGAGCGCCTCAGTGGGCAGCGGCAACAGGTCCTCGGGAACGGGGTGGACGGCCAGTTGATGGCGCAGGAACGCCGCCGCGATGCGCTGCGGCCCCACCCGCTCCAACAGTTCGGCCACGAATTCCGCCTCGGCTGCGTCGGGCTCAGCGGCAGAGGCGGCGGCATCGATGATCTGCCGGCGGTAGCGCGCCTCGATGTCGGCAATGCCAGGCGCCGCACGGACGGTCGCCGTCAGCTTCGCCAGGGCAAGCACCTTGCGAACCGCGCCACGCCTGTTTTCCGGAACGATGAGCACGCAGACGCCCTTGCGACCGGCGCGGCCGGTCCGGCCGGAGCGATGCAGCAGGGTCTCCGGGTTGGTCGGCACGTCGGCGTGGACCACGAGGTCGAGGTTCGGAAGGTCGATGCCGCGCGCCGCGACATCGGTCGCCACGCAGACACGCGCGCGTCCGTCGCGCATGGACTGCAGCGCGTTCGACCGCTCCGATTGCGCCATCTCGCCGGACAGCGACACCACCGCGAAGCCGCGATTGGCGAGCCGCGCGGTCAGATGGCGCACCGCTTCGCGCGTGTGGCAGAACACCAGGGCGCTCGAGCTGTCGGAATCGAGCAGCGCATTGATGATGGCGTGTTCGCGCTCGTCGCGCCGCACCAGCATCACCTGGTATTCGATGTCGGCATGCTGCTCGGTGGACGCGGTCGTCTCGATGCGCACCGCGTTCTTCTGCACGGTCCTGGCGAGCTCGGCGATGCCGCGCCGCACGGTCGCCGAAAACAAGAGCGTGCGGCGCTCCTGCGGCGCGGCGCCGAGGATGAATTCCAGGTCGTCGCGAAAGCCGAGATCCAGCATCTCGTCGGCTTCGTCGAGCACCACCGCGCGAACGGCGCCGAGGTCCAGCGCTCCCCGCGTGATGTGATCGCGCAGGCGTCCGGGCGTGCCGACGACGAGATGGGCGCCACGCTCGAGCGCACGGCGTTCGGTGCGCATGTCCATGCCGCCCACACAGGTGGCGATCCTGACCTCGGCTGCCGCGTAGAGCCAGTCGAGTTCCCTCTGGACCTGAATGGCGAGTTCGCGCGTCGGCGCGATGACGAGGCCGAGCGGCGCGGCGGCGGTGTCGAAACGCGCGTCGCTTCCCAGCAGCGTCGACGCGATCGCGATGCCGAAGGCGACCGTCTTTCCCGAGCCCGTCTGCGCCGAGACCAGCAGATCGGCGTCGCCGTGATCCGCATTCGTCATCGCCAATTGAACCGGCGTGAGCTCGCTGTAGCCTTTCGCCGCGAGGGCGGAGGCAAGCGCCGGATGGATGGCGGCGCTCGGGAATGGGGCGTTGGAATCGGTCTTCGGCGTCATGGTCACTACCTTTGCGAACCGCCAAGTATCATCATGTGGGCGCACTGGGCAGCGATAGTTTGCCGGGATCTCCGCCCATACGTTGAGCGATGCTATCGCGCCTAGACCCGGCGGCGCACGGCGAGAAGGCCGGCGCAGACGATGAGGGCGATGCCGACGGCCGCCTGGGCGTCCGGCAGCTCGGCGAAGAAGACCGCGCCCCAGACGGCGGCGAAGCCGACATAGGCGAAATCGTAGGAGGCGATGACCGACGGGCGGCCGAGCTGGTAGGCGATCGCGGCGCCGACGCTGCCGATGATGATGGCGGCGGCGAGGATCGCCATGGCGCCCCATTCCATGCCGCCCATCGGCGCCCACGCCCCGGCGAGGTAGCCGTCGCCCTCCCCGCCCAGATATCCCCACAGGGTGCCCGCGGCGCCGACGAGGACGAAGGTGACGTTGAGGATCACCGAGAGGGCGAGCGGATGCTCGTAGCGGCACTTCGTCCGCGTCAGGATCATCGCCAGCGCATAGAGGACCGCCGAGACCAGCGGCAGCAGCACCCAGGCGTTGAAGTCGCCGGCGCTCGGGTCGAGGATCAGCACGACGCCGACGAAGCCGAGCGCGATCGCCGCCCAGCCGAGCCGGCCAACCTGTTCGTTGAGCAGCAGCGCGGAAAACAGGCAGATGAAGATCGGCAGCGTGTAGTAGGCCGATGCGGCGATCGACAGCTTCAGGTGCGGCAGGGCGGCGTAGTACAGCACCCACATCGCCACCAGCAGCAGGCTGCGCACAACCGACCAGCCGCGGTTGCGCAGCCTGAGCGCCTTGAGGCCGGCGCGGCCGCGGCGGAGCGCGATCAGCAGCAGCACCGGGATGGCGATCAGCGAGCGCAGCACGAAGATCTGCCAGAGCAGGAAATCGGCGCTGGTCTGCTTGATGACGGCGTCGCCGAACGACAGCGCCGCGACGGTGAACAGGATCGTCGCGATCGCCAGCGTCGTGTTGTCGGCGGCCGGCGACCGCCGCGTGGCGGCCGTCATTCCTGCGGCTGCAGGGCTTCCACGAAGCCGATCGGCGCGCCCTGCCCCGGGCTGACCAGCTCGCCCTGCCACATCACCCGGATGCCGCGCACGATGGTGCCGACCGGCCAGCCGGTGACGGTGCGGCCGTCATAGGGGGTCCAGCCCGCCTTGGTGGCGATCCAGTCGTTGGTGATGGTCTCGCGCCGCTTCAGGTCGACGATGGTGAAGTCGGCGTCGTAGCCGAGCGCGATCCGGCCCTTGCGGGCGATGCCGAAGATGCGCTGGGGCCCGGCGCTGGTGAGGTCGACGAACCGCTCCAGCGTGAGCCGGCCATTGGCGACGTGATCGAGCATCACCGGCACCAGCGTCTGCACGCCCGGCATGCCCGACGGCGAGCCCGGATACGGCGCGGCCTTCTCGTCCAGCGTGTGGGGGGCGTGGTCGGAGCCGAGCACGTCCACCAGGCCGTCGCGGATGGCGGCCCAGATCCGCTCGCGGTGGGAGGCGTCGCGCACCGGCGGGTTCATCTGCATCAGCGAGCCGAGCCGGGCGCTGTCCTCGTCGACGGTCAGCGTCAAATGGTTCGGCGTGACTTCCAGCGTCGCCACGTCCTTGTGGTCGACCAGGTAGTCCATCTCTTCGGCCGTGGAGATGTGCAGCACGTGCACGCGCCGGCCGGCCTTGCGCGCCGCGCCGACGAGGCGCCGGGTGGCCATCAGGGCCGCCTCCGGATCGCGCCACACCGGATGCGAGGTCGGATCGCCCTCGACGCGCAGGCCCTTGCGATCGCGCAGGCGCGGCTCGTCCTCGGCATGGACGGCGCAGCGGCGCGAGATCGCGCGCATCACCTTGTCCAGCGTCGCATCGTCCTCGACCAGCAGCGTGCCGGTCGACGAACCCATGAAGATCTTGATGCCGGCCGAACCCGGCAGGCGCTCGAGCGCCGGCAGCGCATCAATGTTCTCGGCCGTGGCGCCGACCCAGAACGCGAAGTCGCACGACATGCGGCCCGTGCCGCGACGGACCTTGTCGGCGAGCGTTTCGGCGGTGGTGGTGTTCGGCGCGGTGTTGGGCATCTCGAAGACACCGGTGACACCGCCGAGCACGGCCGCACGCGCGCCCGATTCCAGGTCTTCCTTGTGCTCCAGGCCGGGCTCGCGGAAGTGCACCTGGCTGTCGATGACGCCCGGCAGGATGTGCAGGCCCCGGCAGTCGATGGTTTCGGAGGCGACGGTTGCCGACAGCGTGCCGATGGCGGCGATGCGCCCGCCGATGACCCCGACGTCGGCCTCCTCGCGTCCGCTGGGGGTGACCACCGTTGCGCCGGTGAAGACGGTGTCGAACGATCCGGTCATGGGGATGCCTGCCTTGCTCCGGTTCCGATTCCGCCGGGCTTATAGCATGATGGGGAAAAGGGTCACGTCCCGTCGCATCGATTCGCTCACGGCGGCGTCTGCTTGCCGCAACCGGGTGGCCGCACCACGTTCCGCATGTACGGGAAACCGGCTGCGCGCCGCCAACGGATCGGGTCGAACGTGCCGGAAACGAGTTGCGCCGCCCCGCCGGGCGGCCGCGCAAGCCGACTGCCGTGCGCCGCACCGGTCACGAGGGAGCATCCGATGTCGGGTCAATACATTGCGGAGCTCGACGATCGGGCGGTCATCCGCGTCGCCGGACCCGACGCGCGCGGCTTTCTCCACAATCTTTTGACCAGCGATCTGGACGCGCTCGCCGACGGCCAGGCGCGCTACGGCGCCCTGCTCACGCCGCAGGGCAAGGTGCTGGTCGACGGCTTCATCATGGCGCACCAGGACGGGCTGCTGATCGACCTTCCGCGCGCCGCGGCACCGGAATTCCTCAAGCGGCTGCAGGTCTACAAGCTCAGGGCCAAGGTGGAGCTGAGTGACGCCACCGCGGACTTCCGCGTCTACGTGCTGTGGGGCGTCGAGGGCGCGCCGATGCTGCCGGGCGTCGTCGTGCGCGATCCGCGGCTGGCAGCGCTGGGCTGGCGCGCGCTGGTGCCGCGGGCAACCACCATGGCCGGCGCGCACGTGTCCGGCTTCACCCGCACCAATGCCGGCGCCTATCACGCCCACCGCATCGCGCTGGGCATTCCGGAATCCGGGCGCGACTTCATCCTCGGCGACACCTTCCCCCACGACGCCGACATGGACCAGCTCTCCGGGGTCGACTTCACCAAGGGCTGCTACGTGGGCCAGGAAGTCGTCTCCCGCATGCATCACCGCGGCACGGCGCGGCGCCGCATCGTCAAGGTGCTGGGCGTCGAGACGCTGCCGCCGCCGGGCGCGCAGATCATCGCCGGCGACCGGCCGATCGGGACGCTCGGCTCGACGGCCGGACAGACCGGGCTCGCGCTGATCCGCCTCGACCGGGCGAAGGCGGCGATGGATGCCGGCCAGACGATTTCCGCCGACGGCCACCCGATCACCCTGTCGCTGCCCGACTGGGCCGGCTTCGGCTGGCCGGAGGTGGAGCCGAGCTCGGCGTGAGGTGGGTCGTCCGACATGGTTGACGTGCCCGGCGCGCCGCCCCGGGCCTGGCAGCGGATGCTGTCCGGCCGGCGGCTCGATCTGCTCGATCCATCGCCGCTCGACATCGAGATCGAGGACATCGCCCACGGGCTCGCCCGGGTGGCCCGCTGGAACGGCCAGACGGTCGGCGACCACCCCTACTCCGTCGCCCAGCACTCGCTGCTGGTCGAGCACCTCGCCGCCAAGCTCGATCCGAGGATCGGCGCCGAAGCGTGCATGTCGGTGCTGCTGCACGATGCGCCGGAATATGTCGTCGGCGACCTGATCTCGCCGTTCAAGGCGGTGCTCGGCGGCAACTACAAGGAGGTCGAGCACCGGCTTCTGGCCGCGATCCGGCTGCGGTACGCGCTGCCTGCGGTGCCGAGCGCAGCCATTGCGGAGCTCACCAAGCAGGCCGACCGGGCCGCCGCACGCTACGAGGCGACACGGCTGGCGGGGTTCGAGGAAACCGAGGCGCGCCGCTATTTCGGCTCGGTGGGAAAGCTGAAGCCGACCAGCGAGATCGAGGCGTTCCTGGTGCCCTGGCCGACCGGCGAGGCGCAGGCGCGCTTCCGCGACCGCTTCCTGATGTACGAGCGGACCCGGGCGGCGCGGTCCGGCTGACACATTGATCGCCTATTCAGGGGCTATCGGATGCCGTTCCGCAGGGCTCCGAAATCCGGCCGGGATGCCGAGCACCCTGCCGCACCGAGGACCGACCATGATCTACGTCACGTCGCTGGCCCGCCTGCACGAAACCGTCGAGATGTCGGGCGCCCGGCACATGGTCACGCTGATCAACGACGGAACCGCCGTGGTGCGGCCGGACAGCATCCTGGAGGAGAACCACCTGTTCCTCGGCTTCAACGACATCACCGAGGCGATGGACGGCATGACGCCGCCCGCGGCGCATCACATCGACCAGTACATCGCCTTCCTGGAGTCCTGGGACCGGACGACGCCGCTGGTGGTGCACTGCTTCGCCGGCATCAGCCGGTCGACGGCGGCGGGCTTCATCGCGGCCTGCGCGCTGCAGCCGGCGCGCGACGAACAGGAAATCGCCTGGGAGATCCGCAAGGCATCGCCGAGCGCGACGCCGAACGCGCTGCTGGTGGCGCTGGCCGACGAACGGCTGGGCCGCGAGGGCCGGATGCGCGCGGCGGCCAAGGCGATCGGCCGGGGCGCCGACGCCTTCGCCGGAGAACCCTTCCTCATCGCCATCGCCTGAGCGGAAACGATTTCAAGTTCAACGAGTTGTGAAGATTTCCGTCAGTCGGCCGATGCGGCGCGAACGGGAACGGCCTTCGCCTCGCAGGGGCGTGCCTCGGCCTCCGCGAGGCCGTCCTCCAGCTCCTCCAGCAGCGACCAGAGCTGGTTGCGCCGCTCGGTGCCGAGCGTCCGGCCGATGGTGCACTCCACCCGCTGCCACGCCGGGATCGCCCGCTGATAGGCGGTCTCGCCGGCCGACGTCAGGATCAGGCGGCGCTCGCGCCGGTCGGCCGATTCGCAGTCGGACACCCAGCCGAGCGCCTGCATCCGGTCGATGGTGCGCGACAGCGTGGTGCGGTCGGTCGCCAGCAGGTCGGCCAGCACCGACAGCGTGCGTGCCGACGACCGGCTGAGTTCGGCCAGCACGGCAAACTGCACGATCGACACACCGCTGGCGTCCAGCGCCGCCTCGTAGGTCTGGCTCACGCGCCGCGCCGCCTTGCGCAGGCGAAACGCCGTGCAGGCGAGTTCCCGGGTGCGCTCACTCACTGCCGTATCCTCCAGTCCGTCGCACGGGTCCCGCGCCAACGTTGCCGGGGACCCTCCACGGGTCCAATATAGGTGCCGTAACAACTAATGTCCGGATAACGAGATGACATCGAGCGCCCCGTCCTGGTCCGCCTCCCCCGGTGCGGGCACGCTCCCGCTGGCGGAAATCCGGCATCTCACCGGGCTGGAGCAGCTGCAGCGGATCGTCGACGGGACGTTCCCGGTGCCGCCGATGGCCGCCCACCTCGATTTCGCGCTCGTTGCGGTGGCGGCGGGCTTCGCCCGCTTCGAAGGCACGCCGCGCGCCGAGTTCTACAATCCGTTGGGCACCATCCACGGCGGCTGGGCGGCGACGCTGCTCGATTCGGCGCTGGCCTGCGCCGTCCACACGACGCTTCCGGCCGGTCAGGCGTACACCACGCTCGAGATCAAGGTGAACCTCGTGCGGCCGATCTTCGACACGTCGGGGCCGCTCGCCAGCGAGGGCAAGGTCATCCATTCGGGCAAGCGCACCGCAACCGCCGAGGCGCGCCTGACGGATGCCGCCGGCCGGCTCTACGCGCACGGAACGACGACGTGCCTGGTCTTCCCGATGGAATGAGCGAGCGGCTCAGTCGACCTCGACGATCAGCCGGCCGCGCACCCGCCCGGCGAGGATCTCCTCGGCGTTGGGGATGATCTCGTCGAAGCCGATGGCCGTCGACAGCCGGGTCAGCCGGTCGCGGTCGAGATCGTGAACGAGCCGCTGGTACGCCTCGATGCGGAGCCGCTTCGGCGCCATCACCGAATCGATGCCGAGCAGCGACACGCCGCGCAGGATGAACGGCGCCACCGAGGCCGGCAGGTCCATGCCGCCGGCGAGGCCGCAGGCGGCGACTGCGCCGCCGTAGCGGATCATCGACAGGGCGTTCGCCAGCGTCTCGGAGCCGACGGTGTCGATCGCCCCGGCCCAACGCTCCTTGGCGATCGGTTTGCCCGGGCCCTGGAGCTCGGCCCGGTCGATCACCTCGACCGCGCCGAGGTCCTTGAGGTAGCCCTCCTCCTCCCGGCGGCCGGTGGAGGCGACCACGTCGTAGCCGAGGCGGGCGAGCAGCGAGACGGCCACCGAGCCGACGCCGCCGGCCGCCCCGGTGACCAGCACCGGGCCCCGCTCCGGCAGGATGCCGTGGCGTTCCAGCGCGATGACGCACAGCATGGCGGTGTAGCCGGCGGTGCCGATGGCCATCGCCTCGTGGCCGGTGAGGTCGGCGGGGCGCTGGATCAGCCAGTCGGAGCGCACCCGGGCCATGCCGGCGAAGCCGCCCATGTGGGTCTCGCCGACGCCGAAGCCGTTGAGCAGCACCTTGTCGCCGATCTCGAAGTCGGCGCTGTCGGAGGCCGTCACCGTGCCGGTGAAGTCGATGCCTGGGATCATCGGAAAGCGCCGCACCACCGGGCTCCGGCCGGTGACGGCGAGGCCGTCCTTGTAGTTGATGGTGGTCTGCTCGACGCGGACGGTGACGTCGCCGTCCATCAGGTCGTCGAGGCCGATCTCCCGGATTTCGGCCGGGTTCTGCTGCCTGGCGTCGGCATCCCTGGTGATCCAGATCGCCCTGAAGCGTTCCATGCGCGTCTCCTGCGGGGGCGTTTCGCTCTCCCCCCGGTTTACCCGGACGACGCGCCGACGCAAGGGCCAGGCGGCGGGATCAGCCCGCCGGCTGCAGGCGCGGTGCCGGTGCGTCGCGAATCGGCAGATGTACCAGGGCGGCGAACAGGCCGAGTGCGATGGAGATCCACCAGATGATGTCGTAGGAGCCGGTCCGGTCGTAGACGACGCCGCCCAGCCAGACGCCCAGGAACGAGCCGACCTGGTGGGAGAAGAACACGAACCCGAACAGCGTCGCCATGTAGCGCGAGCCGAACATCACCGCCACCAGCCCCGAGGTGAGCGGCACCGTCGACAGCCACAGCAGCCCCATCGCCGCGGCGAACAGCAGCACGCTGACGGGGGTCACCGGGAACGAGATGAACGCCAGGATGACCAGCGAGCGGCAGAAGTAGAGGATCGACAGCGCGTAGGCCTTGGAGTAGCGCGCGCCGATGGCGCCGGCGCCCAGCGAACCGACGATGTTGAACAGGCCGATGAGCGCGAGCGCCCAGCCGCCGAGCATCGGGCTCATGCCGAGGTCGGTGAGATAGGCCGGCAGGTGGACGGCGATGAAGGTGACGTGGAAGCCGCAGACGAAGAAGCCGAACACCAGGTACACGTAGCTGCGGTAGGCGAACGCCTCGCCGAGCGCCTCGCGGAAGGTCTGCGGCGGGGCGCTCAGGTCGATCTGGGCGCGGCCGCGCATGGCATAGGCCAGCGGCACCATCGCCAGCACGATGATGGCGAGAACGACGAGCGCCTTCTCCCAGCCGATGCCGTCGATCAGCCCCTGGCTGAGCGGGCCAAAGAAGAACTGGCCGAACGAGCCGGCGGCGGTGCCGAGCCCGAAGGCGATCGAGCGCTTCGCCGGCGAGACCGACCGGCCGAAGGCGGCGAGGATGATGGTGAACGACCCGGCGGCCAGGCCGACGCCGATGAGCAGGCCCATGCCGAGCTGGAAGATGAGCGGCGAGGCCGCGAAGCTGGCGACATAGAGGCCGGCGGAATAGAGGATGCCGCCCACCACCAGCACCCGGCCGGTGCCGTAGCGGTCGGCGATGGCGCCCATCACCGGCTGGGCGATGCCCCAGACGAGTTGTTGCAGCGCCACCGCGAGCGCGAACGTCTCGCGCGACCAGCCGCGGGCCTCGGTCATCGGACCGAGGAACAGCCCGAAGCCCGAGCGTTCGCCGAGCGACAGCGCCGCGATCAGACAGCCGGAGACGATGATGAGGGGAAGCGGCACCGCCAGCTTCGGTGCGGTCGTCGACGCGGTGCTCACTGGCTTTCCCCCGAAACGGCATGGCCTGCCTGGGGCACTCGCCGCGCGACCGGATCCACCGGATCGCAACGGGGAAATGCCCGGGCGCTCTGATTAGGCGCCATGACACCTATCTATAGGCCGGTCGGGAGCCGCGGAGTATCGAAACTTTGTGATGGGTTCGATCGGGATCGTTCATGGATGCGGCGCCGGGTCGGCGCCGCATGTCGCGTCCCGGCAGGGCGCCGGTCAGGTCCAGTCGCCGCCGTAGGTCAGGTAGAAGACGTGCTGGCCGATGCGCTCGACCCGCTTCATGGTCGGCGCCCAGGCCGGCCGCACGTAGGTGGCGTGATAGTGGGTGGAGGCGCCGATGTCGGGCAGCCACATCTTGCCGCCGGCAAAGCCCTCGGCGATTTCCATGGCCTGGGTCCAGGACGCCTGGTCCGTCACCACGTCGCGGATGCGGTCGCAGGCAAACGAGAACTGGCAGCGGTTGAGCCAGTGCTTGTTCTGGTAGACGACGCCGCAGACGGTGTCCGGATAGGCCGGGTTCTTCACCCGGTTGACCACCACCTGGGCAACGGCCATCTGGCCCTGGCGCAGTTCGCTGCGCGCCTCGAAGTAGATGGCCTCGGCGAGGCACTTCACCTGGCGGGCGTCGGTCATGTCCTTGGGCAGCGGCCGATCCGACCACCAGTGGTCGAGCGGTCCGGTCTGCCGGGCGGTGCCGGCGCCGCCGCCGAGCAGCGCGTCGAACGGGGCATTGAGGTCGCCGCCGCCTTCCGGGGCGTAGGCAGACGCCAGCGAGGCGCTTGTCGCGGCGGTGGCGGCGGCGAGAATGCGGGCATCCTGGATTGCCTGGTCGGCCTTGCCGGTGCCCGAGGCGAGCAGGCTGGTGGCGCCCGGCGCCTGGTCGAACGGCATCGGCCGCACGAACGCGACACGCGGGAAATCCTGTACGGTGCCGGGGGTGATCAGGTTGACGGCGGTCGCGACCGCGCCCGAGCCGAGCGCCCGGGAATCGACGGACGCGGCCATCGTGGTCAGCAGGTTGCCCTTGGTGTCGGCGCGGCTGCGCACCGGCAACTCGCCGGTGGCGACGGCGCCGCCGCCGTCGGCGAGCGCCAGCGTCTCGAACCCGTCGATGCCGGCGACGGCGAGCTGCGAGCCCGTCCGCTTGCCCGCCTCATCGGGCGCGAACGGCCGCGCATAGACGAACGTCGGTTCGATCTCGGAGCCGTAGGGCGCCGCCACGACGCGCGCCAGGTAGCGCGGCGCGTCCTGCTGGGCGAGCATGTAGGCGAGGATATCGGCCTGGCCGGTCTGCCCGCCGAGGGCGACGACGAGACCTGCGGCGAGGCCGAAACGGCGAAGCGCAGGACGGACCGACGCCCGCCGGCGCCGCTTTTTCGCTGGGAAACGCAATACGAATTCTCCCGCAGGCACGGCCGGATGATCGCGGGCTCACGGCAGATGCCTGCCCGCGAATGACACCCACATGGTGTGGTGTCACGGTTGCCATCTGGTTAAGCGGATCCGTAATTGTTGATGGAATGTTCGGGCGCCGTCGCCGGAATGCGCCAAAGGGCGGCCTCAGGCCTTCCGGCCGAGCCGGGTCCGGAGCAGCGCGCTCGCCGCCGCGATCCGCTCGAAGGGCAGGTCCGGGGCTCCGGCCTGCGGGCTCGATTGCCAGATCTCGAGCCCGTCGCGGCCGAACCGGTCGGCCAGCACGTCGTGCACCCACGCCTGCTCCTGCTCGCGCCGGCGGCGGTCCAGCCGCCCGTCCGCGTCGAGCCAGGCCCGGTGCTCCGTCAGGGCGGCCCGGAGGTCGTCGAAGCCGGATCGATCCGTCGCCGAGAGCATCAGCACCTTCGGCCGCCAGCCGTCCGTGTCGGCGGCGAGCGAGAGCGCCCCCTCCACGTCGGCCCTGGCCCGGCGGGCGGCGGCGCCCAGATCCGCCTTCGTCACCGCGATGACGTCGGGGAGCTCCATCACCCCGGCCTTCATGAACTGCAGCGAATCGCCGGAGCCCGGTTGCACGCACAGCAGGACGGTGTCGGCGACGAGCGCGATGTCGGCCTCCGACTGGCCGATGCCGACCGTCTCGACGATGGTGAGGTCGTAGACCGCGCGCATGACGACGGTGGCGGCGATCGCCGCGTCGGACAGGCCGCCGAGGCGGTCGCGGGCGGCGAACGAGCGGATGAAGATCTGGGCGTCGTCCGGATCCGTCCGCAGCCGGGTGCGGTCGCCGAGAAGCGCGCCATGGGTCCGCCGCGACGACGGATCGACGGCGATCACCGCGACGCTCTCGCCGCGGCCGCGCGCCTCGGAAATCAGGACGTTGGTGAGGGTCGACTTGCCGACGCCGGGCGGCCCGGTAAGGCCGAGGACCCGGCCGCGCGGATCGGCCCGCGCGGCGTCGAGAAAGGCGGCATGGCGGATCGTGCCGTCCTTCGTCTCGATGGCGGCGAGCGCCCGGGCGACCGCCGGCTTGCCGCCGGACCGGACCGCTTCGAGCGTCGGCGCGGGCGCCATCACCCTGCCCCGGCGGTCACGCCCGGAGGGAGCGACGGCGCCACCGTCACCCCTTCCTGGAGGCCAGCGCCGCCTGCGCCGCCGCCAGGCGCGCGATCGGCACGCGGAACGGCGAGCAGGAGACGTAGTCGAGGCCGATCGTCTCGCAGAACCGGATCGAGGCCGGGTCGCCGCCGTGCTCGCCGCAGATGCCGAGCTTGATGTCCGGCCGCGTCTGGCGGCCGCGCTCGACGCCGATCTTCATCAGCGCGCCGACGCCTTCCACATCGATGGAGACGAACGGGTCCACCTCGAAGATGTTCTGTGCCTGGTAGGTCGGCAGGAACGAGGCGGCGTCGTCGCGCGAAATGCCGAACGTGGTCTGGGTCAGGTCGTTGGTGCCGAACGAGAAGAAGTGGGCCGTTTCGGCGATCTTGTCGGCGGTCAGGCAGGCCCGCGGCAGCTCCACCATGGTGCCGACGTCGTAGGTGAGCTCGGCGCCGGTCTCCCCGGCCACCATCTCGGCGACCGCGTCGATCCGCGCCTTCACGATGTCGAGCTCGGCCTTCAGGCCGACCAGCGGCACCATGATCTCCGGCCGCACCGGGGCGCCGGTGCGCTTGGCCGCCTCGACGGCCGCCTCGAAGATGGCGCGCGCCTGCATTTCCGCGATCTCCGGATAGGAGACGGCAAGACGGCAGCCGCGGTGGCCCAGCATCGGGTTGAACTCGGCGAGCAGATCCAGCCGGCGGCGCAGCTTTGTCGGCGACACGCCGATCGCCTGGGCGACCTCGCCGATCTCCTCCTCGGTCTTCGGCAGGAACTCGTGCAGCGGCGGGTCGAGCAGGCGGATCGTCACCGGCAGGCCGGCCATGATCTCGAACAGCTCGATGAAGTCGCTGCGCTGCATCGGCAGGATCTTGGCGAGCGCCGCGCGGCGCCCCTCCTCGGTGTCGGCCACGATCATCTCGCGCACGGCGGTGATCCGGTCGGCATCGAAGAACATGTGCTCGGTGCGGCAGAGGCCGATGCCCTCGGCGGAGAACTCGCGCGCCGCACGGGCGTCGGCGGGCGTTTCCGCGTTGGTGCGCACCTTCATGCGGCGCGCCTTGTCGGCCCACACCATGATTTGCGCGAAGTCGCCGGAGAGCTCCGGCTTCAGCATCGGCACCGAGCCGACCAGCACCTGACCGTTGGCGCCGTCGATGGTGATCACGTCGCCGGCCTTGAGGGTCTGGCCGGCGGCCGTGAAGGTGCCTGCCTGGTAGTCGACGCGAATGGCGCCGGCGCCGGACACGCACGGCTTGCCCATGCCGCGGGCGACCACCGCCGCGTGGCTGGTCATGCCGCCGCGGGTGGTCAGGATGCCCTGGGCGGCATGCATGCCGTGGATGTCCTCCGGGCTGGTCTCGATGCGCACCAGGATGACCGCCTTGCCCTGCCCGGCCAGGCGCTCCGCCTCGTCGGAGGAGAACACGACCTCGCCGGAGGCAGCCCCGGGCGATGCCGGCAGGCCGGTGGCGAACAGCTTGCGCTCGGCCTTCGGATCGATGGTCGGGTGCAGCAGCTGGTCGAGCGAGGCCGGGTCGACGCGCATCACCGCCTCGTCCGGCTTGATCAGCTCTTCCTCGACCATGTCGACGGCGATCTTGAGGGCGGCCTTGGCCGTCCGCTTGCCGCCGCGGGTCTGCAGCATCCACAGCTTGCCGCGCTCTATGGTGAACTCGACGTCCTGCATCTCGCGGTAGTGCTGCTCCAGGCGGTCGCAGATGGCGCGGAACTCGGCGAACGCCTCTGGCAGCGCCGTCTCCAGCGACGGCTTCTCCGGCGCGCTGGAATCCAGGCGCGCCTCCTCGGTGATCGCCTGGGGGGTGCGGATGCCGGCGACGACGTCCTCGCCCTGGGCGTTCACCAGGAATTCGCCGTAGAGCTTCTTCTCGCCGGTCGACGGATTGCGGGTGAAGGCCACGCCGGTGGCCGAGGTGTCGCCCATGTTGCCGAACACCATCGCCTGGATGTTGACGGCGGTGCCCCAGCTCTCGGGGATCTGCTGCAGCCGGCGATAGGTGATCGCGCGGGCGTTCATCCACGAGCCGAACACGGCACCGATCGCGCCCCACAGCTGGTCGCGCGGGTCCTGCGGGAACGGCTTGCCGAGCTTCTCATTCACCAGCGCCTTGAAGCGCTCGATGACGACCTGCCAGTCCTCGGCGGTGAGGTCGGTGTCCAGCTCGACGTTCTTGGCGTCCTTGAAGCCTTCGAGAATCCCCTCGAAGTCGTGGTGCTCCAGGCCCATCACCACGTCGCCGTACATCTGGATGAAGCGGCGGTAGGAATCGTAGGCGAAGCGGGCGTCGCCGGCGTCCTCGGCGAGCGCGCCGACGGTCTCGTCGTTGAGGCCGAGATTGAGGACGGTGTCCATCATCCCGGGCATCGAGACGCGCGCGCCGGAGCGGACCGAGACGAGCAGCGGCTTCGCCATGTCGCCGAACCCGCGACCGGTCGCCTGGCCGACCTTCTCCAGCGCGGCCTCGACCTGCGCGGCGAGCTCGTCCGGATAGGTCCCCTTGGTCTTCGTGAAGTGGGTGCAGACTTCGGTGGTGATGGTGAAGCCTGGTGGCACGGGGACGCCGATGTTGGACATCTCGGCCAGATTGGCGCCCTTGCCGCCGAGGAGATCGCGCATGCCGGCCTGGCCTTCTGCGGTGCCGTCCCCGAACGTGTAGACCCACTTGTTCATCATTCGTCCTTCTTACGACCTTTTGATCGTCGTGTGCGAAGCGGAGGATTGAGAGCGGCTTCGCATGGCAGTGCGGCATGGCCACACCGAATTCGCCACAGAGCGAAAGCATGGAGGCCGATGCAAAGGCAAGTCCCGCGCACCTTCTTCGAGCAAGATGTGCCGGTTTTTGGGCGGCACGCCGTCCGCTCGCCTTGCACGGGCCATTGAAAAGCCCCATCGTCCGGTCACGCTCACCCCATGAGAACGAACGAGTCGACCGCGATGAATTTGCTGTCCTTCGCCAGCCGCGACCCTTTGCCGGCCATGGTTCTGCGCTCCAAACGCGCCCTCGCCGTGGCGCTGTTCGCCGTGGCCGTGTCCGGTGCGGGGGCGCGCGCCGAAGTCGCCGACAAGATCGCCAACTACGGCCTGAGCACGCTCTCCGGCAGCTATCTCGCAGCGCGGCATGCCGGCAACCTGAAGGATCTCGCCTCCGCGGCGGCGTTCTACAAGCGCGCGCTCGCCGCCGACCCGGACAACGAGCTGCTCCTCGATCGCACGGTGATGCTGCTGGTGGCCAGCGGCGCGCTGCCGGAAGCCGTGGAATTCGCCGACGACCTCGCCGCCAGCGACCCGACCAACCAGCTGGCCGCCCTCACCCTCTCCGTCGACGCGCTGTCGAACGGCGACCCGACCGCGGCCCGCACGGCGCTGGCGCCGCTGTCGACGGGCTCGCCGCTGCCGGAGCTGACCGCGGCGCTGCTCGCCGCCTGGAGCTACGCGGCCGAGGAAAACTGGGACAAGGCGCTGTCGACGCTCGACGCGCTCGAGGGCCCGGACTGGTTCCAGACCTTCACCACGCTCCATTCCGGCCTGATCGCCGACATGGCCGGCGAGCACGAGGAGGCCGTCGAGCGGCTGAAGCTGTCGTTCGACAACGATCCGCGCGCGCTGCGGGTGCTTGACGCCTATGCGCGGGCGCTGGCCCGGGCCGGGCGCACCGAGGAAGCCGAGACGATCGTCGACGGCTACATCGCGGCCGGCGGCGACCATCCGCTCGTCCAGGCGCTGAAGACGGAACTCGCGGCGGGCGACGTCGCGCCGCAGATCGACGACGCCTCCAGCGGCGCCTCCGAGGCCCTGTACGGGCTCGGCGTCGCGGTCGGCCAGGAAGGCGGCCAGGAGTATGCCGCCGGCTACCTCCAGCTGGCGATCCACCTCGGTCCCGACACCGACCTGCCGGCGTTCTCGCTGGCCTCGCTGTACGAGAGCATGCAGCAGTACGACAACGCCGTGGCCATCTACCGGACGATCCCGGCGGATTCGCCGCTGGCGGACGCGGCGGCGATCCAGATCGGCCTCAACCTGAACGCCGACGACGACTTCGAGGCCGCCAAGGCGCAGCTCGAGCCGATCGTCGATGCCGATCCGAGCGACCTCAGCGCCGTCGTGGCGCTGGGCAACGTGCTGCGCAGCCAGGAGGATTTCGAAGGGTCCCGCAAGGTCTACAGCCAGGGCATCGCCACCATCGAGGACCCCGTGCGCGACCACTGGACCCTGTATTATTTTCGCGGCATCTCCAACGAGCGCACCGATCACTGGGACGAGGCGGAAGCCGATTTCAAACAGGCGCTGGAGCTCTATCCGGACCAGCCGCTGGTGCTGAACTATCTGGGCTATTCCTGGGTCGACAAGCACATGAACATCGACGAAGCGGTCGAGATGATCCAGAAGGCGGTCAGCCAGCGGCCGGACGACGGCTACATCGTCGACAGCCTCGGCTGGGCCTACTACCGGCTCGGCCGCTACGACGAGGCGGTGCAGGAGCTCGAGCGCGCCGTCGAGCTGCGCTCCAGCGACCCGGTGATCAACGACCATCTCGGCGACGCCTACTGGCAGGTCGGCCGGAAGCTCGAGGCGATGTTCCAGTGGAACCACGCCCTGGAGCTGGAGCCAACGGAGAAGGACCGCCTCGCCATCGAGCTGAAGCTGAAGGACGGCCTGAGCGAGCCGAAGACCGACGCGGCCGCCGCCACCCCGGCAGCCACCGCGGAGTAGGCCGGGCCCGATGGTCCTGTCCGGGCCGGTGCGCGAGGAGGCCAGGGCCAAGGTGAACCTGGCGCTCCACATCGTGGGGCGGCGCGCCGACGGCTACCATCTGCTCGACAGCCTGGTCGTCTTTCCCTCAATCGGCGACCGGATCGACGCCTCGCCGCGCCCCGACGGCCGCTTCGCGCTGACCGTCACCGGGCCGTTCGCAGGCGCCCTTACGGCCGGCCCCGACAACCTGGTCCTGAAGGCGGCGCAGGCACTTGGTGCCGTCTGTTCAGCGGCCGTCTGTTCAGCGACAGAGCCGCCGTGCGGCGCCGACATCGCACTCGACAAATTCCTGCCGGTCGCCTCGGGGATCGGTGGCGGCTCGGCGGATGCGGCGGCGACACTCCGCGCGCTCTGCCGGCTGTGGGACCGGTCGCCCGGCGCCGCGGCGCTGCAGCGGATCGCGGCGGCGCTCGGTGCCGACGTTCCGATGTGCCTCGATCAGCTGCCGGCGCGGGCGCAGGGCATCGGCGAGCGGCTGACGCCGCTGCCGGCGCTCCCCGCCGCCGGCATCGTGCTGGTCAATCCGGGCGTGCCGGTGTCGACGCCGGCCGTGTTCGGCGCGCTGGCCGGCCGCGACAACCCGCCGCTGCCGCCGCTGCCCGACCGTTTCACGGATCTGGCGGCGCTGGCGGGGTGGCTCGCCACCGCCCGCAACGACCTGGAAGCGCCGGCGCTGTCGGTGGCTCCGGCGATCGCCGACGTTCTTGCGGCGCTCGGCGCCAGCGATGGCTGCCGCTTCGCCCGGATGTCGGGATCGGGGGCGACGTGCTTCGGCCTCTTCGCCGATGCGGCGGGGGCGCGCCGGGCCGCCGATGAGATCGCACGGCGCCGGCCGGGCTGGTGGACGGCGGCCGGTTCGATCTGAGCCGGGCCTTCGGGCATCTGCCGCCGGGCCGACGCGACGCGGTCGGCATGGGAATCGACCGACCCAAGGAAATCCGCGCACGCCATTGATTCTGAGGGTAGTTCGGGTCGATCGGACGAGCCCTCCGGCCGGAGGGGAGCCCGTCGGGTCGCCGGAAAGGACCCTATCGCGGCGGCCAGGCAATGGCCTCGCCGGCGCGCAGGATGCCGCGCGCCGCCGCGCTGTAGGCGCCGTCGCCGTCGTGCATGACCAGGCCCGGGACGATCCGCAGGCCGGCCCGCGATGCCTTCACCCCGCGCACCAGGACCCGGTCCGCCGCGCTCCCCGCGCGCGGATGCACCGGCAGCACGTCGAGTGCCCCGAAGCGGCCGTCGACGCCGGCGATGACTTGCGGCAGCAGCTCGGTGGGCAGGATGAGGTTGAGGCTTCCCCCGGTGCGCAGCAGCGACGCGGCGCGGCGCAGCCATGGCGCCAGACCGTCGGCGCCGAGCATGCGGGCGCGCGCCCGGTCGGGCGACGGGGCGGCCCGGTGCACGCCCGGCCGGAAAAACGGCGGGTTCGCGACAACGTGATCGACGGTTCCGGCGGCCAGTCCCGCCGCCTCGAAAGGCGCCGCCGGGCCGCCCACGTCGGCGAGGCAGAGGGCGACGCGATCCGCGAAGCCGGCGTTCTCGGGCAGCGCCAGGCTGTCGCGCGCGAACGCCAGCGCCTGGGAGTCCACATCGACGAGGCTCACGCGCGCCGCAGTCCGGCAGGCGACCGAGAAGCCGGCGGCGCCCGGCCCGGCCCCGAGGTCGACGACATGCCCGTGGGTGTCGGACGGCAACATGGCCGCCAGCAGGATGGCGTCGGAGCCGCACCGGTGGGCGCCGCGCGCCGCCTGAATGACGGCGAACGCGCCGGAGAGGAAGCGATCGACGGTCCGCTCCGCCGCCGTTTCAACCGGTGCGGCCCCGCTCACGGCGTCAGCGCGCGGACGCGTCGGGCGGCAGGTCGTCGCCCGCGCCGGCGTCCCTGACGATCGAGCGCGCCTCGGCAAGCCGGTCGGAGGCCACCAGCACCCGGCGCGGCAGGATGCCGATCGACCCTTCGATGACGCTCATGTTCTGGTCGAACACCTGATACGGGATCTCCGCCTCCTTGAGCAGGGATTCCACGAAGGCGATCACGGTCATGTCGTTGGTCTTCAGGAGCTCGTCCAAATCGTCCTCACCTGTCTGTCGTGGTCTGGAGCCCGTCTCATCCGGATCGAATCGACCTGAACCAAAGGGTGTTGCTCAACGTATCGCCATCGCGCCGGTTCCCGTCCACCCGACGTTTCCGACCGGATCGGCCAGCGCGCCGGCGGAACCGTGCCGGCCGCGTCACACCCCTTGCGGGGCGCGGTCGGGAGCCGGCGCGTCCCCGCGCACGATGCCCGGCCGCACCCGATGTGACAATCCGGATGGCTGCTGCCGGCCCCGCGGGGTTGCGGGAGCTTTCGCGCCCTGCTTAATGTCCCGGCAGAGGCAATCAGAAGGATGGTGCCGCGTGTCGATTGGCAACGTTGCCGCTGACCTACGATCCGGCGAGAGCAGTGTAGAGCGCCTCGTGCGTGCCGTGTCGAGCGACATGGGACAGGTCAACGACCTGATTCTGGACATGGCCGGCTCCAATGTCGAGCTCATTCCGGAGGTCGCGAACCATCTGGTGTCGTCGGGCGGCAAGCGGCTCAGACCGATGCTGACGCTGGCGAGCGCCAAGCTGTTCGACTATGACGGCCGCGACCACGTGAAGCTGGCGGCGAGCGTGGAGTTCATGCACACCGCGACGCTGCTGCACGACGACGTGGTCGACGACAGCGCCGTGCGCCGGGGCAAGCCGGCCGCCCGGGTGATCTGGGGCAACCAGGCGAGCGTGCTGGTCGGCGACTACCTGCTCGGCCAGGCCTTCAAGATGATGGTCGAGGCGGGCTCGCTGGAATGCCTCCGCATCCTCGCCAACGCCTCCGCGGTCATCGCCGAGGGCGAGGTCCTGCAGCTCTCCGGCGCCAAGAGCCTCGCCAACGGCGAAGCCCACTACATGGCCGTCATCGAGGCGAAGACGGCGGCGCTGTTCTCCGCCGCGACCGAGGTCGGGCCGGTGATCGCCCGCCAGCCGGCCGCCGTGCAGGAGGCGATGCGCCAGTACGGCCTGAATCTCGGCCTGGCGTTCCAGCTTGTCGATGACGTGCTCGACTATTCCGGCAACGCCGCCGTGCTCGGCAAGGACACCGGCGACGACTTCCGCGAAGGCAAGGCCACCCTGCCCGTTCTCTACGCCTACCAGCGCGGCGACGCGGCCGACCGGGCGTTCTGGAGCCGCTGCATCGAGGCGGGCGAGATCCGCGACGGCGACCTGGAGGCGGCGATCGAGAAGGTCAACGGCTCCGGCGCGATCGAGGACAGCGTCAAGCGGGCCCACGAATTCGGCGCCAGGGCGATCGAGGCCGTGCAGCAGGTGCCGCCGTCGCCGCTGCGCGACATCCTCGCCGACGTGGTCGAGTTCTCGATCTCGCGCGCCTACTGATCCCGACGCCGGCGGCCGGGCCGTTGCGGGCTCAGGCCTCCGAAATCCCCTCGATCCCCTGCAGCAGCGGCGCGGTCGCCCGGGCCGCCTCCTCCTCGAGCTCGCGGTAGTGCGCCACCACTTTGCGGCCGGCCTCCGTCACCGCCGCGCCGCCGCCGCGCTTGCCGCCCAGCTGGGTGGTCACCAGCGGGCCGGCGAACATGCCGTTGAGCTCCTCCACCAGCAGCCAGGCGCGCCGGTAGGACATTTCCATCGCCCGGGCGGCCGCGGAAATCGAGCCGGCCTCGTCGATGCTCTCGAGCAGACGGATCTTGCCCGGCCCGAGCGAGGGGCGGTCGGGGAAATCGATCCTGATCCGCAGCACGGCCTTCGCCGCGTCAGCCTTTGGCACGACCGGTCACTCCTGGAGGCTGCGGGGCGTTGCGGCCGGCGTCACGGACCGCATTGGATGACGCCTTCCGCCTCCTGCCCGCCGGTGCACCACCGGTCCAGCGACACCACATAGGCATCCGCATTGACGCGGTCGCGCAGCGACGCGAGGTCCTGCATCGCGGCGGCGTGGGTCGGATACAGCATCACCGCGCGGATGAAGCCGTTGCGCTTGTAGAGCCGCGCCACGTCGTCCGGATGGCCTTCCGTCGCCCGCTCCACCAGGCGTTCGGCGGCGGGCTGGGTCAGCTCGGCGCCGAACACGATGCCCCAGCGCGGCGCCATCGCGGCGCCCTCGGCATCCCCCTCCGCGCCGTTGCCCGGCTGCCCCGACATCAGCGCGGCCACGGCGACCTCGTCGTCGGTGCCCGCCGCGCGCACGGCCACGTCGGCCTGGGACGCCGCGGCCAGGGCGGTCGCCTTCACGGCCTTCTGCACCTCGGCCGAGGCGGCGATCAGCGCGTCGTTCTCGGCGGTGACGGCCATCGCCCTGGCGGCCTCCTCTTCGGAGAGCCCCGACGCGGCGATGACGTCCTCGAGCTTCTCGTTGGTGGCGGCGAGCTGGCGCGTCAGGGCCTCGATCGCGGCGTTGGCGTCCCGCAGCACGTCGTGGCTCGACTGCACGGTGTCGAGCACCTGGGACTCGACCCGGGAAAAGCTGCGATCGGGCGCGGGCGCCTCCATCGGCGGCTGCGGAAAATAGGACTGGAACGTCACCGGCCGATAGACGGCGAACCATGCCGCCACCAGCACGACGATCGCCGCCGCGAGCTGAATGGCTCTGATCACGATGCTCATAGGCGCGATTCCCCGTCGCCGACCTGCCCGCCGCGAGTCATAGCACGGCCGAGCCGGCGCGCATCACCCGCCTGCGCCAGGTACCGAGCCTGCCTGCCGACCCCGGCGGCGGCGCCACGACCCGGCCCCACCGGCGGGCGCCGGCGGGGCCTTCGGATCGTCCCTCGAAGTCGGTTTCCCGGGGCTCAGGCCGGCCGGCGGGCCGGACACGGCGTCAGACGTGGATCACCCGGCCGAAGGCGTCGAGCACGCTCTCGTGCATGGTCTCAGACAGCGTCGGGTGCGGGAACACGGAGTTGATCAGCTCTTCCTCGGTGGTCTCGCAGTTCATCGCCACCACGAAGCCCTGGATCAGCTCGGTCACTTCCGCACCGACCATGTGGGCCCCCAGCAGCTCGCCCGTCTTGGCGTCGAAGATGGTCTTCACCATCCCTTCCGGCTCGCCGAGCGCGATCGCCTTGCCGTTGCCGATGAACGGGAAGCGGCCGACCTTGATCTCGCGACCGCTTTCCTTCGCCTTCGCCTCCGTCAGCCCGACCGAGGCGACCTGCGGCTGGCAGTAGGTGCAGCCCGGGATCTTCAGCTTGTCCATGGCGTGGGCGTCGTGGCCGGCGATCTTCTCGACGCAGACGACACCCTCGTGCTCGGCCTTGTGGGCAAGCATCGGCGGGCCGGCGACGTCGCCGATGGCGTAGACACCCTTCACGTTGGTGCGGCCGAACGCGTCGATGACGACGCAGCCGCGATCGGTCTTCACGCCGAGCTTCTCAAGGCCGAGATTCTCGATGTTGCCGACGACGCCGACGGCCGAGATCAGGCGATCGGCCTTGATCGTCTCGGTCTTGCCGCCCTTCATCTCCACCGTCGCGGTGACGCCGTCCGACCCCTTGTCGACCTTGGTCACCTTCGCCTCGGTGTGGATCTTCATGCCCTGCTTTTCCAGCCGCTTGCGGACGTGCGCCGCGATCTCGGCGTCCTCGACCGGCAGGATCTGCGGCAGCAGCTCCACCACGGTGACCTCGGCGCCCATCTGCCGGTAGAAGGAGGCGAACTCGATGCCGATCGCGCCGGAGCCGACGACGATCAGCGACTTCGGCATGGTCGGCGGCACCATCGCCTCGAAATAGGTCCAGATCAGCTTGCCGTCCGGCTCCAGGCCCGGCAGCACGCGCGGGCGGGCACCGGTGGCCAGGATGATGTGCTGCGCCGTGTAGGTGCCCTTGCCGAGCGTGCCCTTCGGCATCGGCGGCTGCGGCTCCATCGGCTTCTTCTTCGTCTCCGACACCACGACCTCGCCCGGCTTGGAGATGGTCGCCTCGCCCCAGATCACGTCGATCTTGTTCTTCTTCATCAGGAAGCCGACGCCCTGGGTGAGCTGCACCGAGACGCCGCGCGAGCGCTTCACCACGGCGCCGATATCGAAGCCGACCTTCTCGGCGGAGAGGCCGAATTCCTTGGCGTGGTTGAAGTTCGTGTAGACCTCGGCGCTGCGGAGCAACGCCTTCGTGGGAATGCAGCCCCAGTTGAGGCAGATGCCGCCGAGATGCTCGCGCTCGACGATGGCCGTCTTCAGGCCGAGCTGTGCCGCCCGGATCGCGGTCACATAGCCGCCCGGCCCGCTTCCGATCACGATCACGTCATACCCGTCGGCCATCGAGCTCTCCTTGCTGCTGCGTCCCCGCCGGTCGTGCGGGCACCGGTTGCCCACCCTTTCAGCACCGTTCGGACCGGCTTGTCGAGCCTGTTCCGGCGATCACGCGCATTCCGGCAGCCGGCCCCGCGGCGCGGCGTGCAATCGATTCCAGCCGCGGCCCGCCCTTGTCCCGCGCCTGCCAGGGCCAAATAGACCCAGATCACGACGAGTTCAGGCCGGCGCGACATGACAATCACAAAACGCGATCCATTCTAATAGCTTAGAACGGGATGCGGCGGCCGAGCCGGGGCCGCCCGGCCGCATCCGCCGCTCGTCCGGCGCACGCTCATGGAAGGCGCATCGCAGGTGTCCACTTCGCAGACCTACAAGGCCTATTCGGACCTGCCGCTGTTTTCCGATTTCGCCTCGGTGGCGGACACCGAGCGCTACGTGCCGCTGCCCGACGACTGGTTCGTCGCGCTCACCGACGTGGTCAAGTCGACCCAGGCGATCCGGGACGGGCACTACAAGGCGGTCAACATGGCGGGCGCGGCGGCGATCGCCGCCGTCATCAACGCGCTCGACGGCGACGCCTCGTTTCCCTTCATCTTCGGCGGCGACGGCACCGCGCTGGCGCTGCCGGAAACGTCGCGCGAGACCACCGAGGCGGCACTGGCCGCCACCGCCCGCTGGGTCGAGGAGGACCTCGAGCTGACGCTCAGGACCGCCACGGTCTCTGTCGCCGAGATCCGGCGCGCCGGCCACGACGTGCGCGTCGCGCGGTTCGCCGCGTCGGATGCCATGACCTACGCGCTGTTTTCCGGGGGCGGCGTTTCCTGGGCCGAGCGCGAGATGAAGGCCGGCCGGTTTCCGGCCCACCTGGCGCCGCCCGGGACCCGCCCGGACCTGGAAGGGCTGTCCTGCCGCTGGAAGGCGCTCGAGCCGCAGCGCGGAACCATCCTGACGATCCTCGCGGTGCCGCCGAGCGACGACGACAACGACCCGGCCTTCCGGGAGGTCGTTCACAGGCTCATCGACGTGATCGAGGCGTCCGACCGCGGCGGCCGGCCGCTGGCCGACGACGGCCCGTCGTTCGCCTGGCCGCCGGAAGGCCTGGAGCTCGAGGCGCGGGCCACGCGCGGCACCCGCTCGCTGGCGATGCAGAAGCTGAAGATCAGCGCCGTCTCGCTGCTCGCCTGGGTGCTCGACCGGACGCGGCAGACGCTCGGCCAGTTCGACCCGGTGGTCTATCGCAAGTACACCGCCCTCAACGCCGACTTCCGCAAGTACCAGGACGGGATCCGCATGACCGTCGACTGCGCGCCGGCGACGGTGGAGCGCATCGAAGCGATCCTGAAGGCCGCCCGCGAGGCCAGAACCCTCGACTACGGCCTGCTGCGCCAGCAGTCGGCGGTGATGACCTGCTTCGTGCCGTCGGTGACGACCAACACCCACTTCCACTTCATCGACGGCGCCCAGGGCGGCTATGCGGCCGCCGCGGCCAGCCTGAAGGGCGACGGCTGAAGGCTGCCACGGGGGCGGCCGGGTCGCCAGGCCCCGCAAAGACGGCGCGGCGGCCGGGCGCCTTCCGAGGAAAGATCCGCGGGATCAGCCGGTTGGCCGCGACCGCTCAGGCGACCTGGGGGCCGGCCGCGACCGGGCGCGCCATCAGCACCCACTCGCCGTCGGACTGCCGTCGGCCGGGCATCGGCAGCACCTTGCGCCGTTCGCGCTCCTGGAAGCCGTGGCCGGCATAGAGGCGCCAGGCGGTGGCGTTGGCGCTGTTGACGACGAGCGTGACGGTGTCCGCGCCGGCCCGGGCCGCCAGCCGGTCGGCGAGCGGCAGCAGCCGCCCCGCATAGCCCCTGCCGCGGGCGGCAGGCAGCGTCGCCAGCGCGTTGAGGTACCAGGTGCCGACGGTGCGCGCCTCGAGCTCCAGCAGCGGCCGCACGAAGGCCGGCAGCTCGTCGATCGGCACCCGCTCCTCCGGGGCCGCCTGGAGATAGCCCAGCAGCATGGCGACCGGGGCGCCGGCGACGTCCACCACGTGGGCATTGCGATAGGAGAAGCCGCCCGTCGGCCGCGCGGCCCGGGCGGCGCCGACGTCCAGCGGGCCCAGGCCGCCGGTGGCCGAGAACGCCCAGAAATAGCTGGGAATGCCCTCGCCCGCGATGTCGATCAGGCGGGCGAGCGCGGCGGCATCGGATGTCCGGGCGGGTCGGATGGTCGGCATCGTCATGTGCCGGGCGCGGATCAGTGCCCCTGCAAGCCGAACCGGATGACGACGAAACTCAGGCCCATGATCGCGATGATGAGCCCCGCCAGTTGCCAGGTCGTCGGCATGGCGGATAGACGCCCCTTCGTCTCCGAAACGTCGAGACCGATCTTCTTCAGATCGCTCTTGATCTCGGACATGTCCTTCTCGAGGCGGGCGATGCGCGGTTCCATACCGTCTGATGTGCCACCGCCACCGCCGGAACTCAAGGTGTCCTTGGCGCGCCGCGCCTCCTGAAGCTGACGTCGCAGCAGATCGAGGGAAATCTTTTCCTCATCCGCCGACATTTTCGCTCAGGTCCGCAAGAATCTCCTGCATACGGGAAATGTTGTCGTCGAGGACATCCATCCGCTGCCGAAAATCGTCGCCAGCCCAAGCTGCGACCGCAGGGCGGAGCTCATTGAGAGCCCCGTAGATCTGAATCAGCGCGGAATTCGCCAGGATCAGCCCTTGGCCCAAGGCAGCAATCTGCGCATCGGGTGATTTGCTCACGCGGGCGATTCCCATGGCCGTTCAATCGAGCAACCATAGTACGCAACAAAGGCACGCCGACTCAACCTTTGCTCTATACCAGCATCGCCATCGGGTTTTCGATCAGCGGCTTGAACGCGGCCAGCAGTTCCGCGCCGAGCGCGCCGTCGACGGCCCGGTGATCGACCGACAGCGTCGCGCTCATGACGGTGGCGATGGCCAGCGCGCCGTCCTTCACCACCGGGCGCTTCTCGCCCTGCCCGACCGCCAGGATGGTGCTCTGGGGCGGGTTGATGACGGCGGCGAACTCGCGGATCCCGTACATGCCGAGGTTGGAGACCGCGGTGGCGCCGCCCTGGTATTCCTCGGGCTTCAGCTTCTTGTCGCGGGCGCGCCTGGCGAGGTCCTTCATCTCGTTGGAGATGACCGACAGCGGCTTCACGTCGGCCTGACGGATCACCGGAGTGAACAACCCGTCGGGGACCGACACCGCCACGCCGACGTCGGCATGGGAGTGCAGCAGCCGCGCCGTCGAGGTGTAGGTGGCGTTCGCCATCGGCACCGCCATCAGCGCCTTGGCCAGCGCCTTGATGATGAAGTCGTTGACCGACAGCTTGTAGGCGGGGTTGCCGTCCTTGTCCTTCGGGGCGGCGGCGTTGAGCTCGCTCCGGAGCTTCAGGAGCGCGTCGAGCTCGACGTCGACGGTCAGGTAGAAGTGCGGAACGGTCTGCTTGGCCTCGGTCAGGCGGCGCGCGATGGTCTTGCGCATGCCGTCGTGGGGAAGCTCGGTGTAGCTGCCCTCCGCGTACATGGCGCGGACCTGGTCGTCGGACATGCCGGCGGCCGGGGCCGGCGCGGCGGGCGCCTGGGCAGCGCCGGCGGCCGGAGCGGCAGCGGCCTTCTCGGACGGCGCCTTGGCGGCGGTAGCCGGAACGCCCTTCTCGATGGCTTCCTCCACGTCGCGCTTGACGATGCGGCCGTGCGGGCCGGAGCCGGACAACTGCGCGAGGTCGATCTCGTTCTCGTCGGCCAGCCGGCGGGCGAGCGGCGAGGAGAACACCCGGCCGTCGCCGTTGGCCTTCGGCGCGGCCGGCGGGATCGACGGGGTGACGCCTTCACCGGCGGCCGGCGCCTGGGCCTTGGCGGGGGCTTCGGGCGCAGCGGCCTTGGCCGGCGCCGCCGCTTCGGCGGGCTTCTCGGCCTTGGTCTCGTCGGTCTTCTCGTCGGCCTTCCTGTCCGCCGGCTTGGCATCCGCCTTCGGCGCGGAGGCCTTGGCATCGTCGAGGGCGCTGGCGTCCTCGCCCTCTTCCAGCAGCATGGCGATCGGCTGGTTCACCGGCACGTCCGCGGTGCCCTCGGCGACGAGGAGCTTGCCGACGGTGCCCTCGTCGACCGCCTCGACCTCCATGGTCGCCTTGTCGGTCTCGATCTCGGCGACGATGTCGCCGGCCGAGACGGTGTCGCCCTCCTTCACGTGCCACTTGGCAAGCGTCCCCGTCTCCATCGTCGGCGACAGGGCGGGCATCAGGATCGGTGTCGGCATGGCGCGTCGTCTCCCGGAACCTGGACTCAGGCCGTGTAGGTGACAGCTTTGACTGCCTCGATCACTTCCGCGACCGTCGGCAGGGCAAGCTTTTCGAGGTTGGCGGCGTAGGGCATCGGCACGTCCTTGCCGGTGATCCGGAGCACCGGTGCGTCGAGATGGTCGAAGGCCATCTCCATCAGCCGCGCCGAGATCTCCGAGCCGATCGAGCAGACCGGCCAGCCCTCTTCCACGGTGACGCAGCGGTTGGTCTTCTTGACCGATTCCACCACCGTCTCGATGTCCATCGGCCGGATCGTGCGCAGGTTCACCACCTCCGCCTCGATGCCCTCCTTGGCCAGCGCGTCGGCGGCCTGCATGGCGTAGGTCATGCCGATGCCGAACGACACGATGGTGACGTCAGTGCCCTTGCGCTCGATCTTCGCCTTGCCGATCGGCACGACGAAGTCCTCCATGTCCGGCACCTCGAAGGTGTGGCCGTAGAGGATCTCGTTCTCCAGGAACACCACCGGGTTCGGGTCGCGGATGGCGGCCTTCAGCAGGCCCTTCGCGTCCGCCGCCGAATAGGGCTGGATCACCCGGAGGCCCGGGATGTGGGCGTACCAGGAGGCGTAGTCCTGGGAATGCTGGGCGGCGACGCGGGCGGCCGCGCCGTTGGGGCCCCGGAACACGATCGAGCAGCCGATCAGCCCGCCGGACATGTAGTGGGTCTTGGCGGCGGAGTTGATGATCTGGTCCATCGCCTGCATGGCGAAGTTGAAGGTCATGAACTCGACGATCGGCTTCAGGCCGCCGAAGCCGGCGCCGATGCCGAGGCCGGCAAAGCCGTGCTCGGTGATCGGCGTGTCGACCACCCGGCGGGCGCCGAACTCGGCCAGCAGGCCCTGGGTGATCTTGTAGGCGCCCTGGTACTCCGCGACCTCCTCGCCCATGACGAAGACGTCGCCGTCGCGGCGCATCTCCTCGGCCATGGCGTCGCGGAGCGCCTCGCGCACCGTGATCGACACCATCTTGGTGCCTTCCGGGATTTCCGGATCGCCGCCGGTCCAGGTCTTTTCGGCCGGCGCGGGACCGACCGACGGCGCCGGCGGCACCTTGGTCGCCTTGGCGCCGAGGGCGCCTTCGCCGTCGTCCTTGCCGTCGTCTTTCTTCTCGTCGGCCTCGGCCGCCGGAGCCGGCGCTTCGGCCTTCTCACCGCCGTCCGACTTCGACGCGGCACCACCCTCGAGCGCGCTCTCGTCCTCGCCCTCGGCGAGCAGCAGGGCGATCGGCGTGTTCACCTTCACGCCCTCGGTCCCCTCCTCGACGAGGATCTTGCCGAGCGTGCCTTCGTCGACCGCCTCGACTTCCATCGTGGCCTTGTCGGTCTCGATCTCCGCGATGACGTCGCCTGCCGCAACGCTGTCGCCTTCCTTTTTCACCCACTTGGCGAGTTTGCCCTCTTCCATCGTGGGCGAGAGCGCCGGCATCAGAATTTCGGTCGGCATTACTGGCTCCCGTCAGCAGGAATCGTCTGGGGTCGTACGCAATGGTCGGCGCAGGCGCGGGGACACGTGCTCATCGGACGATGTCGGTCCACAGCTCCGCCGGATCCGGCTCGGGATCCGACTGGGCGAACTCGGCGGCCTCGTTGACGATGTCGCGGACCTCCTTGTCGATCTTCTTGACGTCGTCCTCGGAGATGCCGTGCTCGTCGATCAGCCGCGCCCGCAGATGCTCGATCGGATCGTGATCGGTGCGCATCTTGTTGACCTCGTCGCGGGTCCGGTACTTGGCCGGATCCGACATCGAGTGGCCGCGATAGCGGTAGGTCAGCATTTCCAGGATGTACGGGCCCTTGCCGTCGCGGGCATGGGCGATGGCGCGCTCGCCGGCGGCCCGCACCGCATGGACCTCCATGCCGTCGACCTGCTCGCCGGGGATCTCGAAGGAGGCGCCGCGATGCGACAGGTTGGTCGTCGACGAGGCGCGCTCGACGGAGGTGCCCATGCCGTACTTGTTGTTCTCGATGACGTAGACGACCGGCAGGCTCCACAGCTTCGCCATGTTGAAGCTCTCGTAGACCTGGCCCTGGTTGGCCGCGCCGTCGCCGAAATAGGTGATCGAGACGGCGCCGTTCTCGCGGTACTTGTTGGAGAACGCCAGGCCGGTGCCGAGCGGCACCTGGGCGCCGACGATGCCGTGGCCGCCGTAGAAGTTCTTCTCCACCGAGAACATGTGCATCGAGCCGCCCTTGCCCTTGGAGTAGCCCGAGCGGCGGCCGGTCAGCTCGGCCATCACGCCCTTGGCTTCCATGCCGCAGGCGATCATGTGGCCATGGTCGCGGTAGCCGGTGATGATCTCGTCGCCTTCCTTCAGCGCCATCTGCATGCCCACCACCACGGCCTCCTGGCCGATGTAGAGGTGGCAGAAGCCGCCGATCAGGCCCATGCCGTAGAGCTGGCCGGCCTTTTCCTCGAAGCGGCGGACGAGCAGCATCTCGCGGTAGGCGTAGAGATCGTCGTCCTTGGTGAAGCGGACCGTCTCGCCGGTCGCCGACTTGGCCGTGCTGGTCTTCGGACCGCCGGACTTGGCGCTGGAGCGGGAGGGCGTCGACTTCGTCGCGCGGGACGTGGAGGACTTGGCGCGGGCGGCGGGCTTCTTGGCGTCGTCGCCGTTGCCGGACGCGCCCGTGGATCCACTCGGTCCCGAGGATCGCTTGCGGCTCGTGGTCGGTTTCTTCTCGGCCATCAGGGCTCTCTCCGGCGTTCGTTCGCGGCGGGTCGGACGGACATTAGCGAAGGGGCGGCTCGTGTGAAAGGCCGCACCGGCGGCGGGGTTTCAATATTGCGGTGCAGCGTAAGCCGGCGCACCCAAATCCAGTGCCGTCAAAGGGTTGGCGGCAACGGATGGCGCACACTAGCCACAGGAATGGGTCAATTTGGACTGCAGATTTCGGGAGGCTGCCCTGCCGGGCCCGGGGAGCGGGCTACTGGAGGGAGAGCGAGCCGGCCTGGGCAAGCGTCTCGGGCAGGCCGCGCGTGCCGCCGGAGCTGAGCGCCGGGGACGTGTAGATGATGATCTCGTCGGGATGGGCCAGATTGAGATTCGCGCGGGCGCGCTCGTCCAGCATGTCGGCGTCGATGGCGGCGGATTGAAGCAGCGCCACCCGGCTCTCCAGCTCCTTCCGCCGTGCGACGATCGCATCGCGCTGCTCGACCAGCCGGCCGATTTCGGTCTCGAACTGCAGCCGGGCCCGGATTCCGTAGTCGCCGTGCACCCCATGCCATCCGAAATAGACGATCATCGCGATCATCAGCACGGGCGCCGGGAGACGGGAAAGGATGGTCGATCGACGGTGGCGGGTAGCCATGTGGGGCCAATACTCGAAACGCAGGAACAAGATACCCGCGCCCTTTATGCCAGCAGCCTCTTAACGATGGGTTGCTCGCATCGCCCGCTTTGGAAAGTCGGCCCGTCCCGACGGACGGACCGGCCCTGCCCGGCTGTCCCTGCGCGCGCCCGGCGTCAGCCGAGCTTCAGCGCCGCACGGCCCGGATAGACCGCCTGCGGGCCGAGCTCCTCCTCGATGCGCAGCAGCTCGTTGTACTTCGCCAGCCGGTCGGAGCGGGCGAGCGAGCCGGTCTTGATCTGGCCGCACGAGGTCGCCACCGCCAGATGCGCGATGGTTGTGTCCTCGGTCTCGCCGGAGCGATGCGACATGACGGCCCGGTAGCCCGCTTTGTGGGCCATGGTCACCGCTTCGAGCGTCTCGGTCAGCGTGCCGATCTGGTTCACCTTGATGAGGATCGCGTTGGCGATGCGCTGCTCGATGCCGCTCGCCAGGCGCTCGGTGTTGGTCACGAACAAGTCATCGCCGACGAGCTGGCAGCGGTCGCCGACGCGCTCGGTGAGCGCCGCCCAGCCGTCCCAGTCGTCCTCGCTCATGCCGTCCTCGATGGAGACGATCGGATAGGCGTCGGCGAGCTCGGCGAGATAGTCGGCCAGCCCGGCGCCATCGAGGCTGCGGTTCTCGCCGTCCAGCGCGTACTTGCCGTCCTTGAAGAACTCGGTCGCCGCGCAGTCGAGCGCCAGGCAGATGTCCTCGCCCGGCTTGTAGCCGGCCGTCTCGATGGCGGTCATGATGAAGTCCAGCGCCGCCTTGGCCGACGGCAGATTCGGCGCGAAGCCGCCCTCGTCTCCGACGTTGGTCGAGTGGCCGGCCTTCTTCAGCTGCCCCTTCAGCGTGTGGAAGATCTCCGCACCGGCGCGCAGCGCCTCGGAGAAGGTCGGCGCGCCGACCGGCATGATCATGAATTCCTGGAAGTCGATCGGATTGTCGGCGTGGGCGCCGCCGTTCATGATGTTCATCATCGGCACCGGCAGTTCGCGGGCCGAGACGCCGCCGACATAGCGGTAGAGCGGCAGGTTGGAGGCGATCGCCGCCGCCTTCGCGGTGGCCAGCGACACGCCGAGGATCGCGTTGGCGCCGAGCCGGCCCTTGTTGTCGGTGCCGTCGAGGGCGATCAGCATCTCGTCGATGTGGACCTGGTCCTCCGCCTCGAGGCCGCCGATGGCATCGAAGATCTCGCCGTTCACCGAAGCGACGGCCTCCTGCACGCCCTTGCCCTGATAGCGGGAGCCGCCGTCGCGCAGTTCGACCGCCTCGTGGGCGCCGGTGGAGGCGCCGGAGGGAACCGCCGCGCGGCCCATCGAGCCGTCTTCGAGATGGACATCGACTTCGACGGTCGGGTTGCCACGACTGTCGAGGATCTCGCGGCCGATGATGTCGATGATCGCGGTCATTGGGATCTCCGGGAAAACTGGGACAAGGGTGCATCTGCGCGCCGCAGGCCCGCCTCGGCCGCGGCAGCGTCGGACCCGTCCATAGCCCAACCTTTGAGCGGCTTGAACCCTTAGTATGCAGCGAAGGCGCCTCCGCCGCGCGAATTCTCGGTGCACGGGCATTCGCCCGGACTGGCGGCGATGGCGAAAGACCGCGCTCGGAGCAACCGAAACGGGCAGCCGCCCGCCGGCCGGGCGGGAATTCCATGGCAGGCCGCCCCACCGTTTGCTAACAAATCCGAACGAAAGGCGCCCGGTCGCATTTTCCGAACACCTGCCGTTCAACGACCGATAACAGCGAGAGACGAAATGGCCCCTGCCCCGATCCGCACCGCCGTGTTTCCCGTCGCAGGCCTTGGCACCCGGTTCCTGCCGGCCACCAAGGCGATGCCGAAGGAGATGCTCACCGTCGTGGACCGGCCGCTGATCCAGTACGTCTACGACGAGGCGAAGGCGGCGGGCGTCGAAAAGTTCATCTTCGTCACCGGGCGCGGCAAGGCGATCATCGAGGACCATTTCGACATCGCCTACGAGCTCGAGCAGACGCTGCGCGAGCGCGACAAGCTGGACCGTCTCGAAGAGGTGCAGAGCGCCCAGCCGGAGGCCGGCGCGGTGTCGTTCACCCGCCAGCAGGCGCCGCTCGGCCTCGGCCACGCCGTCTGGTGCGCCCGCGAACTCGTCGGCAACGAGCCATTCGCCCTGCTGCTGCCCGACGTGCTCGTCCACGCCGACCCGGGCTGCCTCGCCCAGATGATCGACGTCTACAACCACCAGGGCGGCGGCAACGTCATCGCCGTCGAGGAAGTCCCCGCCGACCAGACCCACCAGTACGGCGTCGTCGAGATCGAGGGCGACGGCGACGTCTTCAAGGTCACCGGCATGGTGGAGAAGCCGCCGAAGGGCACCGCGCCGTCGAACCTCATCATCACCGGCCGCTACATCCTGCAGCCGGAGATCTTCAAGCTGCTGGAGACGACGGAAAAGGGCGCGGGCGGCGAGATCCAGATCACCGACGCCATGCTGACCCTGATGGCCGAGCAACCCTTCAGCGGCCTGCGCTTCAAGGGCCACACCTACGACTGCGGCTCCAAGGTCGGCTTCCTCGCCGCCAACGTCGCCTACGCGCTCGACCGCGACGACCTGGCCGCGCCGTTCCACGCCGAACTGAAGCGGCTGCTGGGGATCTAGACGAGGCCACGTCAGGAGTGGCGCAGCGCGCCTAGAGCCTTTTCTAATCGATCAAGTGATTCCACCTAGTCGGGAAAGGCTCTAGCGCGTGAACAGCTCCTGGCTGCGCGCCACGCCGCGCAGCTGGTGCGTGCCAACCGAGCGCAGCGTTTCGACAGAGGCGGCGGCGAAACTCTCCGACACCAGGATCTGCTCGCCGAGCGGCTGGCACAAAGCCTCGATGCGGGCCGCCTCGTTCACGGCCGGCCCGATCACGGTGAAGTCGAGCCGTCGGCTCGACCCGACATTGCCGTACATCATCTCGCCCAGATGCAGCGCCACATCGACGACCAGCGGCGCCTTGCCGGCCGCACCGCGCGCCATGTTCAGCCGGCCATTGGCGGCGCGCATCTCCTCCGCCGCCCCAAGCGCCTCGGCGCACACCACGGCCGGGTCGCGACCTTCCAGGCTGAAAATCGCCAGGAACCCGTCACCCAGAAACTTCAGGACGTCGCCCTTGTGGGCATCGACGATGTCGGCAAGTTCGCCGAGCGTCTCGTTGAGCGAGGCCAGCACGTCCTCGCCGAGCGTCTCGTCGGCGAAGTTGGTGAACCCGCGCAGGTCGGCGACCATCACCACCGAATAGAGGCGTGTCGCCGCACCGCGTTCGATCTGGCCGGACAGGACACGGTGGCCGGCATCGGTCCCCACATAGGCGTCGAGCAGATCCTCCGCGGCGCGCTTCAGGGCGATCCGGTAGCAAGCGAGCCCGAGCCGTGGCACCAGCCGATCCAGCGTGGCGATGTCGGCGTCGCTGAAGCCGCCGGGCCGGTCGGCGAGCCACGACAGGAGCATTCCGGGAAGGCCCGATTGGGTGCCCGCCTCGCCGAAGCGCACCAGGCGGCCGACCCAGTCGGTACCGCCCTCCTCGCGGAACTCCTCCAGAACCGGGAACTCCAGCGGCGCGTTCCCGTCGAGCCGGTAGCGCATGGCCAATATGCCGTTTTCGAGCATGACCCGGAGCGGGCTGGTCGCCCAGCCGACGCGCGGCAGGCTGGCGCGCTCGTATTCCTCCGCGATGAAACCGCGATTCCGCCACCAGTAGCCGCCATAGCCCTTCACCGTGGGATGCAGTGCGGCGATCGAGACGTGCATGCGCACCAACGGAATACCGAGTTCCGCGACGCCCTCGCTGAAGCCCTGGATCAGCACATCAAGATTGTTGCGGGCCAGCCCTTCCTCGACGATCCAGTCGCTCAGGTTCTGGACGGCCATCGCGTCGACCGTCTCGACGGTGCGCATGTCAACGAACCCGGTTTCCTGCATCGTCATTGCCCCATTCGCTCAGCTTCTTTCGGGAGATGGGGTCGGCGACGACAAACGCCACCCCTCGCAGGCGCTGGCCGAAAGGCTCAGGCGGCCGGCGCATCGCCACGGGCCCAGCCGGCCCGGATGTCGGCCGCCTCGTCGTCGAACCGCCCGGCCTCGATCGCCGTCCTGAGCCGGCGCATCACCTCCTGGTAGTAGGCGATGTTGTTCCAGGTCAGCAGGATCGCGCCCAGCGCCTCGCCGGCGCGGATCAGGTGGTGCAGGTAGGCGCGGCTGTAGATGCGCGAGATCTCGGTCGGGCCGTCGGGATCGAGGGGTGCCGGATCCTCTGCGTGGCGGGCGTTCTTGAGGTTGAGCTTGCCGAAGCGGGTGTAGGCGACGCCGTGGCGGCCGGCGCGGGTCGGCATCACGCAGTCGAACATGTCGACGCCGCGCGCCACCGAGCCGATGAGGTCATCGGGCGTGCCCACCCCCATCAGGTAGCGCGGCTTGTCGACCGGCAGGAAGGCGGTGGTCGCGGCGGTGATGTCGAACATCACCTCCTGGGGCTCGCCCACCGCCAGCCCGCCGATGGAGTAGCCCTCGAACGGCATCGCAGCCAGCGCGGTGGCCGACTGCTCGCGCAGAAGCTTGTCGTCGCCGCCCTGCACGATGCCGAACAGCGCCTGGCCCTTGGCCGGCCCGCCGAGGCGCTCGAACTCGGCCCGCGAGCGCGCCGCCCAGTCGAGGCTGAGGCGCATCCCGCGCTCGATCTCGTCGCGCGTCGCCGGCAGCCGCACGCATTCGTCGAGCTGCATCTGGATGTCGGAACCGAGCAGTCCCTGGATCTCCACCGAGCGTTCCGGCGTCAGCCGGTGGGTGGAGCCGTCGATGTGGCTCTTGAAGGTCACCCCGTCGGCATCGAGCTTCCGGAGCGCCGCCAGCGACATCACCTGGAAGCCGCCGGAATCGGTGAGGATGGTGTGCGGCCAGTTCATGAACCGGTGCAGGCCGCCCAGCCGCGCCACCCGCTCCGCGCCGGGGCGCAGCATCAGGTGATAGACGTTGCCCAGCACCACATCGGCGCCGGTCTCGCGAACGTGCTCGGGCAGCATCGTCTTGACCGTCGCCTGGGTGCCGACCGGCATGAAGGCGGGGGTCTCGACGAGGCCGTGGGCCGTGGCGATCCGGCCGCGCCGGGCCTGGCCGTCGGTTGCGAGGAGAGAGAACGCGAAAGGGTCTGTCACCGGGTCCTGTCGGGAAAGAGAAGGCTGGCATCGCCGTAGGAATAGAAGCGGTAGCCGGTTTCCACCGCGTGGGCATAGGCCGCGCGCATCGCTTCCCGCCCCGCGAACGCCGAGACCAGCATGAACAGCGTCGACTTTGGCAGATGGAAGTTGGTCATCATCGCGTCGACCGCGCGGAAGCGATAGCCGGGCCGGATGAAGATCGACGTCTCGTCGGAGAACGCGCCGATCCGGCCCTCCTCGTCGGTCGCCGATTCCAGCAGCCGCAGGCTGGTGGTGCCGACCGAGACGACCCGTCCGCCCGCCGCGCGCACCGCGTTCAGCCGCGCCGCCGCTTGCGCCGTCACGGTGCCGAACTCGGCGTGCATCTTGTGGGCGGCGAGGTCCTCCGCCTTCACCGGCAGGAACGTGCCCGCCCCCACGTGCAGCGTGACGAATTCCGTGCCGATGCCGCGGGCGGCCAGCCGGGCCAGCAGATCATCGGTGAAATGCAGCCCCGCCGTGGGGGCCGCCACCGATCCCGGCAGGCGCGCATAGACGGTCTGGTAGTCCTCGCGGTCGGCATCGTCGTCGGGACGGCGGCGCGCGATATAGGGGGGTAGCGGCATGTGGCCGACGACGGCCAGCCCCGCGTCGAGCCCGGCCGGACCGGTGGTGAAGGCAAGCGTCGCCTCGCCGCCGTCGAGCGCCGTCACTGTCGCCTCGAGGGCGCCCGGCTGCGGCTCCACGTCGGGTCCTGCGGCGAATTGAATGGTCTCGCCGACGGCGAGCCGCTTCGCCGGGCGCACGAACGCCCGCCAGCGGCCGTCGCCGAGATCCTTGTGCAGCGTCGCGGAAATGCGCGCAGCCGCCGCGCCGCGCATGCGTACGCCGAACAGCTGGGCGGGGATGACCCGGGTGTCGTTGAAGACGAGGACGTCGCCGGGCTCCAGAAGGTCCGGAAGATCCGAAACGATCCGGTCGCCGAGCAGCGGCTCCGCGCCGGGGCGCACCGTCAGCAGCCGCGCAGAGTCGCGCGGGCGGACGGGCCTCAGCGCGATGCGCTCGGCGGGCAGCTCGAAATCGTAATCCGCCAGCGTGTCGCCGGCGGCGGAGGCGGCGCGGACCGCCGCCTCCTCCTCGGTGTGCGTCGCGGAGCTCACGCGGCGTCGGCGGCGATCCAGGCCTTCTGGATCCGGTCCGGATCGACGACCGGCTCGCCGCGCTTGATCTGGTCGACGGCGTCCATGCCGTCGGTCACCTGACCCCACACGGTGTACTGCTTGTCGAGGAACGGCGCCCGATCGAAGCAGATGAAGAACTGGCTGTCGCCGGAGTTCGGGTCCTGGGTGCGCGCCATCGACACGGTGCCGCGCTCGTGCGGGGCGTCGTTGAACTCCTGGTTCAGCTTCTTGCCCGAACCGCTGGTGCCGTTGCCCTTCGGGCAGCCGGTCTGGGCCATGAAGCCCTCGATCACCCGGTGGAAGACGATGCCGTCATAGAAGCCGTCGCGGACGAGCTCCTTGATGCGGGCGACGTGGTTCGGCGCGACGTCGGGCCGAAGCGCGATCGTCACTTGGCCGCGGGTGGTGTCCAGCACCAGGGTGTTCTCGGGATCGGTGGCCACAGGCTCTACTCCTTCTCAGTGTCGGTTCTGACGGTCGGACCGGTGGTCCGGCCTATTTGTCGGCCTTGATATAGGCCTTGACGATCTTGTCCGGATTCGAGACCTGCCCATTGGCGCTCTGCGAGCCCTTCTTGATCGTGTCGACCACGTCCATGCCCTCGATGACTTCGCCGAAGACGGTGTACTTGCCGTCGAGGCTCGAGACGCGGTTGAACATGATGAAGAACTGCGAATTGGCGCTGTCGGGGCTCTGGGCACGCGCCATGCCGACGGTGCCGCGCTCGTACGGGGTGGAAGTGAATTCCGCCTCGAGGTCGGGCAGCTTGGAGCCGCCGCTGCCGGTGCCGGTCGGATCGCCGGTCTGGGCCATGAAGCCCTCGATCACCCGGTGGAACACCACACCGTCATAGAAGCCCTCGCGCGCGAGTTCCTTGATGCGGGCGACGTGCTTCGGCGCCAGATCCGGGCGCAGCGCGATCTCGACGGCGCCCTTGTTGGTCTCGAGCACGAGGATGTTCTCGGGGTCGGGGGTCTTCTGGGCGGCGGCCGGCAGTGCGGCCGCAAGGGCGAAGGCGAAAAGAACGGCAAGGCGTGCGAACATGTGAGACCTCTTGAGCAGTCCGCGCTACCGGCGCACGCGGCGCGGTCGGGATGCGGTTGGATCGGATGTGCGTCGGACCCGCACCCTGCCGGCGTCGCGTCGCCGCCCGGGAACGGGCCTCAGTCTTTCCTGTCGGACTTCTCGGCCAGGCGCCGGGCGACGTCCGCAGGCACGAATTCGGCGGTGCGCCCGCCCATCTTCGCGATCTGCCGCACAAGCGTGGCTGTGATGTGACGCACTTCGGGCGACGCGGGCAGAAACACCGTCTGCACCTGCGGGCGCAGCGTGCGGTTCATCCCCGCCATCTGCATCTCGTAATCCAGGTCGGTGCCGTCGCGCAGGCCGCGGATCAGCAGCGACGCGCCATGGTCGACGGCCGCATCGATCACCAGGTTGGTGAAGGAGACCACCTGCAGCCGATCCTGCTCGTCGGCGGGAAGGAGCTCGCGCGCAACGTCGCGCAGCATCTCGACCCGCTCTTCGAACGTGAACATCGGGGCCTTGCCGGGATGCACCCCGATCGCCACCACCACCCGGTCGGCGATGCCGAGCGCATGCGAGAGCACGTCGAGGTGGCCGTTGGTGACCGGATCGAACGAGCCGGGATAGAGCGCTATTCGCATGGGTCCGCCGTCGCCCTCGAGCCCCTCCCGGTCGGGCGCCCTCGCCCGCTCGAGAAAAATGACTCCCGTTTCATTTTCCCGGGTCCGTCCCGGCCGGCCGGATCGCTCCGGTCGGACCGGCAGGGAAAGGCTCCAAAAGGGGCCGCGCGCTGCCGGATCCTGCGGCTTTTGCCCGATGGCCGGTTGGTCTAGCCGTCCCGCAGAACGACTGCAACCCCACCGCCTTTCTTTACACTTTCTTCACCGCGGTGGAACCGCTTCGCCAAGTCTTGCGTTGTGATGCCAGGAGGACAGCAACGATGCGACACACGATGAAGCTCAACACCCGGCTCGACGCAAAACGCTCCGCTTCGGCGGACGCGACTGGCGCCCGGACTTCCGGCGCGAAAGTAAACAATGCGATGAACCGTGACGAGGATCACTCGCGTGCCGCCCAGTTCTCACCATCTCATCATCATCGAGGACAGTTTGCTCGTTCCAAAGGGATCAAGGGGTCAGGGATGATGTTCGCAAAACGCCTTTCCGTCCGCATGGCTGCCGCTTCCGGCATCGTCGCCATCACCGCCATCGCCGTTACGGCGGGCGTCAACACCGTCGGCTTCTCTTCGACGCCGAAGGCAGACCGGTTCGACACCGTGGCGGAGCGTCTCTGCGCGGACCAGAACTGGCCCAACATTTCCAACGCCTGCATCACCTGGGAATCGGCGGCGACCACGCCCCGCAAGGTGCGCTTCGTGACCGAGACGCGGACCGACGAGGCCAATGCGGTGACCGTGCTGGCCCGCAGCCCGGAAACGGTTCTGGCCCAGCGCTGAGCCGCAGGCGTGACGACTTGCTGACGCGGGGATGACGGGGTGTGCGTTTGTGCCCCCTCCCGGCGTCAGACGAGATGCGACCACCGCTCATGAATACCGTTCGTTTGGCGGAGATTCTGGTGGTCCTGACTGTGACTGACCGACCGACCGACTGACTGACGACTGACCGACTGGCGCTTTAGGGCGTCCTCCAAGCCAACTGGATCGTCAGGTCGGCTTCCCCCCAAGCCGATCCGACGTCAGCCCCGCAGCGGTTTACCGCTGCGGGGCATTTTTTTGTGCCGCACAGCCCGGCGCGCCGCGAGAGCGCCCATCGGCCAGGCGCGCTACCGCACGAACGTCTGGTCCGATGCCGCTGAATGGAAAGGGTGTTCCCGGGAACCCGGCGCGGCGCACCAGAGGTCAGCGCTGGCTCGGGAGATCGACGCCGAACTGGCCGGCAACGTCGGCAACTTCCTGGCATTCCGCGTCCCGTTTCGCCTCGGGCATGAAATACAGCTTGTTGATGGAATCGCCCGCGTGGGTCTCGGCATAGGCCCAGGCCTTCTGGCGGTCGGCCAGGGAGGATCCGGCGAAGCGGGCCTGAATGTAGCCCTCCGCCAGCGCCACGTCCGCTTCGCTGAACACCGACCCCAGGCTCTGACAGCCCTTGATCCCCCGGTATATGAGGAAATAGGCCGCCATCTCACGGTTCCGTTCGTCGTCGCCGTCGGCGATGGTGTGAAGCGTCGCCGAGCCGGCCTGCTCCCATCGATCGTCTGCGCCTGCCGGCGCCAGGCCGATCAGTCCGGATGACATGCCGGCCAGGACGGCGGCGAGGCTGACGCGACTGAGCAAGGCGCGATCTCCGTATGCGGCGCAGACCGCCCGCCGGCATCGACACGTCGCGATGCCATCGGAAACGATGTGCTACGGAGGAAGTCTGCCATGCTCGCGGGCCTGCGACATCCCCCGTCTGGGTGATGCCGTCCAGCGCGAACGGGTGGGCGCCCCGGAGGCCGCCTACTCCTGATCGGACTCGCCGGTCGGCGGATCGCCCGCACCATCGTCGGCCGGGCCTTCGCCAGCGCCGCCGTCCGTGCCGGATTCGCCGCCCTCGGCGCCGTTCTCGCCCGCCTCGAAGTCCTCCTCGTCGTCGACTTCGGAGACCCGCTCGACCGACACGACCTTCTCGCCTTCGGCCGTCGAAAAGACGATGACGCCCTGGGTGTTGCGGCCGGCCTGGCGGATGCCGTCCACCGGACAGCGGATCAGCTGGCCGCCGTTGGTGACCAGCATGATCTGGTCGGCATCCTCCACGGGGAAGGTGGCCACCAGCTCGCCGTTGCGGTCGTTGACGGTCATGGCGACGATGCCTTTGCCGCCGCGCCCGGTGACCCGGTACTCGTAGGCTGAGGTCCGCTTGCCGTAGCCGTTCTCGGAGATGGCGAGGATGACCTGCTCGGCCGCACTCAGCTCCGCGTAGCGCTCCGAGCCCAGCTCGACGGCCATGCCCTCATCGGGCTCGGCCTCGATCGGCGCATCGCCCTCGCCCGCCACCGCGCGCCGCATCTTCAGGTACGCGGTGCGTTCGGCCGGCGACGCATCCACATGGCGCAGGATCGACATGGAGATGATGCGGTCGTCGGCCGGCAGCGTGATGCCGCGCACGCCGGTGGAGTTGCGTCCGGCGAAGACACGCACGTCGGTGACCGGGAAGCGGATCGCCTGACCGGTCGCCGTCGTCAGCAGCACGTCGTCGTTCGGCGAACAGATCTGCACGCCGACGATGCCGTCGCCCTCGTCGAGCTTCATGGCGATCTTGCCGGCGCGGTTCACCTGCACGAAGTCGGAGAGCTTGTTGCGGCGGACGGTGCCCTTGGTGGTCGCGAACATCACGTCCAGCTCGGCCCAGCTCGCCTCGTCGTCGGTGAGCGGCAGGATCGAGGTGATCGCCTCGCCCTGTTCCAGCGGCAGAATGTTGATCAGCGCCTTGCCGCGCGCCTGGGGGGCCGCCAGCGGCAGCCGCCATACCTTCTCCTTGTAGACGATGCCGCGCGAGGAGAAGAACAGCACCGGGGTGTGGGTGTTGGCCACGAACAGCCGGGTGACGAAGTCCGCCTCGCGGGTCGACATGCCGGAGCGGCCCTTGCCGCCGCGGCGCTGGGCCCGGTAGGTGATCAGCGGCACGCGCTTCACGTAGCCGGCATGGCTGACCGTGACGACCATGTCCTCGCGCTGGATGAGGTCCTCGTCCTCGAGGTCGGCCCCGCCCTCGACGATCTCCGTCTTGCGCGGCGTGGCGAACTCGTCGCGCACCGCGGTGAGCTCGTCCTTGATGATCTCGAACACCCGCAGCCGCGAGCGCAGGATCTCCAGGTAGTCCTTGATCTCCTCGGCGAGCCTGTTCAGCTCGTCGCCGATTTCGTCGCGGCCAAGCGCGGTCAGGCGCTGCAGGCGCAGGTCGAGGATGGCGCGGGCCTGTTCCTCGGAGAGGCGGCAGGTGCCGTCGTCGGCCACCGCGTGGCGCGGATCGTCGATCAGCTTGACCAGCGGGACCATGTCCCGCGCCGGCCAGTCGCGGCTCATGAGTTCAGCGCGTGCCGTCGCCGGATCGGGCGACGTACGGATGAGGCGGATGACCTCGTCGATGTTGGCCACCGCGATGGCCAGGCCGACCAGCACGTGGGCCCGGTCGCGGGCCTTGTTCAGCAGGAACTTGGTGCGGCGGTTGATGACTTCCTCGCGGAAGCCGATGAAGGCGGTGAGGAAATCGCGAAGCTGCATCAGCTCCGGGCGGCCGTAGTTGAGCGCCACCAGGTTGCAGCCGAACGTCGATTGCAGCGGCGAGAACCGGTAGAGCTGGTTCAGCACCACCTCGGCGACCGCATCGCGCTTCAGCTCGATGACCACCCGCATGCCGTCGCGGTCGGACTCGTCGCGCAGATCCGAAATGCCCTCGACGCGCTTGTCGCGGACCAGTTCCGCGATCTTCTCGACCATCGAGGCCTTGTTCACCTGGTACGGGATTTCCTTGATGATCAAGGCTTCCCGGTCCTTGCCCGCCGCCTCGATCTCGACGCGGCCGCGCATGGTCACCGACCCGCGCCCCGTCGAGTAGGCAGAGCGGATGCCGCCGCGGCCGAGGATGATGCCGCCGGTGGGGAAATCGGGCCCCGGAATGTACTCCCACAGCGCTTCCGCCGAGAGCGTCGGGTCGTCGATCATCGCGATCGTCGCGTCGATCACTTCGCCGAGATTGTGCGGCGGGATGTTCGTCGCCATGCCGACGGCGATGCCGCCGGCGCCGTTGACGAGCAGGTTGGGGAAGCGCGCCGGCAGCACCACCGGCTCGCGCTCGGAATTGTCGTAGTTGTCCTGGAAATCGACGGTCGCCTTGTCGATGTCCTCTAGCAGCGGGTTGGCGACCTTCTCCAGCCGCACCTCGGTGTAACGCATGGCCGCCGGGGGATCGCCATCGACGGAGCCGAAGTTGCCCTGCCCGTCGATCAGTGGCAGGCGCATGGAGAAGTCCTGCGCCATGCGCACCAGCGCGTCGTAGATCGCCTGGTCGCCGTGCGGATGGTACTTACCCATCACGTCGCCGACGATGCGCGACGACTTCTTGTACGGCTTGTTCCACTCGTAGCCGTTCTCGTGCATCGTGTAGAGGATGCGTCGATGAACCGGCTTCAGGCCATCCCTGACGTCCGGAAGCGCCCGGCTCACGATCACGCTCATGGCGTAATCGAGATAGGAACGCTCCATTTCGTCGGTGATGGAAATGCCGCGCACGCCCTTCGGCTCGTCGCCCGGCGGCGGAACTTGGTCGTCACTCACAGGGAATCACACTCGCGTCTTTGATCGATCGATAAGTCTATAGCCGATTCCCGCCCGCGGGGCCACTTCGCCGAGCCCGCAGCTGAACCAATAACCCAAACCAAATCAATCGCTTAGGATTGGAATTTCGGGCCCTGAAATTTGCGTGGGCCGTGACCGTGTCGATTTCGTCGAAATGGGGTGCCGCGGCCCCGGTATCAATGCGCTGCGCGCCGGGTGACGGCAACACGATCGGGGGGACGCCGGCATGACCAACTATCTGCTGAATGCGCTGACGACGCTGTTCGTCACCGTCGACCCGATCGGCCTCGCGCCGATCTTCCTGGCGCTCACGCCGGGCTGGTCGCGGGCGGCGCGCCGGGTGGTGGCGATCAAGGCGAGCGCCGTGGCCTTCGCCATCCTGCTCGCCTTCGCACTGGTCGGAAATGCGCTGCTCGGCTTCCTCGGCATCTCGCTGTCGGCGTTCCGGGTCGCCGGCGGCCTGCTCTTGTTCTGGATCGCCGCCGAGATGGTCTTCGGCAAGCGCACCGAGCGCAAGGCGACGCTCGCCCAGGAAGCCACCAGCGAGGACGCCGGCGACAGTGAGGGGGGCGGCGACGGCCCGGCCCCGGCGCGGTCCGGGGCGGCGACCGCAAGCGCCTCGGAGGACGATCACGCCGACATTGCCGCGTTCCCGCTGGCGATCCCGCTGATCGCCGGGCCGGGCGCCATCTCGGCGGTGATCCTGCTGGCCGATCACGCGCCGTCGAACGCCGCGTTCGGCGCGATGATCGCAACGATCGCGCTGGTGCTCGGCAGCACGCTGGCGATCTTCCTGGCCGCCCCGACGGTCGACCGCTTCCTGGGCGCCACCGGACGCGCGGTGCTGACCCGGCTGCTCGGCGTGATCCTGGCCGCGCTCGCCGTCCAGTTCGTCGCCGACGGCGTCATCACGCTGGCCAAGACGGTGTGACCCGAATCAGCCGAAGACGAGCGCGTGCATGAGCCGACCGGGAGCAAACGTGAACGCGCCAGCGATCACCAGCGCCCCCAGGAACAGGCCGAGCATCGTGCGCCGGTGGCGGTTCACGTCGTGCCGGCGCGCCGCCATCACACCGAACGGCAGCGCTACCAGCACGACCACGGCCAGCAGGTGGATCGGGCTCCAATCGCCCCACACGCGCAGTTCGTGGATGAAGAAGGCGGAGACGGCCACGACGGCCATCAGCACCACCCAGATCCATCCGAGCGCGCGATGGATCATCCGGCCCTTGGGACCCACCACCTGAAGGAGGCCAAGGAAAAATGCCGAGAGAGCCACCACCGTATGAAGCTGGATGGCCGGACTTGCCGCGATGAGCGGCGCGAGCGTCACCGCCGGCCCCGGTCCGCGCGGACCAGCAGCGCGGTGGCATCGTCGGACGGCTTGAAGCGCGGAAAGCTCCGGCAGTCGGGGTCCTCGACCTGCTCCAGCGACCGCAGTTCGTCGGCGAGCGCCGACAGCCCGTCCGTTCCGGCCGCGCTCAGCAGGCCCGGCGCGTCGTAGAGGCGGTAGTCCTCGACCAGCGCCGCGAACCCGTCGGTGGCGAGCAGCGCAGCGAAGGGCGCCTCCACGTCGAGCCGGCGCCGCCGGGCGTGGACGGCCGCCTCGCGGTCGAGGCCGAGGACCCAGTAGCCGTCGGGCGTGTTGTGGCGGGAGCGTCCGTCGCGCATCAGCCGGCGCACCTCCGGCGTCTCGAGCGTCGCCTTGTGGGCGATCATGCGGCGCGCCGCGTCCCGCTCGGCCGCCCGGCCGGCCCGGTCACTGCCCACCGTCAGGACGGCGCCGTTGCCGGCGCGCACGAACAGGCAGCAGTCGCCGAGCTCGGCGACGTCGATGCCGTCGGCGTCGAAGCGGGCGATCAGGATGGAGGCCGTCGGGCGCTGGTAGCGGCCCTGGGGCGCGCGCACCTGCTCCCGCTCGAACCGGCGGGCAAGCTCCTCGATGGTGCCGTCGAGCAGGCCGACGAGGTCCGTTTCTCCGGCCTCGATCCGCGCGGCGAGCAGCGTGCTCGCCGTGGCCGCCAGCCAGGCCGCATCGCTGGGCCCCTCCAGGCACTCGAAATCGCCGATCCCGGTGGCGCCGTCGATCACCCAGGCGAACGCGCCCGCCGTCCCGTACGCGTCCTCATTGGGCCGCGAGGGGCTTCCGGGACGCGAGAGTTCATCGATGATCTGGAGGCCGGTCACCGCGCTTCCGTCTTCTGACAGGCGCCCTCGCATCCCGCTCCTGGAGAGCGGGATCGATGCGGAGACAGTGTCGCACCGCCGTGTGACGGGCGCCGGACGGTGGGCCACTCCCGGGTACACGGCGCGCGGTCGGCCGGAGGCACGACCCGGCCGGGGGCAACGCCCGGAGCGGGGTTAGAACGGGATCTCGTCGTCGAGGTCGCGGCCATAGCCGCCGCCACCGCCGCCACTGCTGCCGCCGCCGGTGTCCATCGGACCGGACTGGCCGAAGCCGCCCGAGCTGCCGCCGCCGCCACTGCCGCCGCCGTAGGAGGCGCCGCCGCCGCCACCGCCGCCTTCGCTGCGGCCGTCGAGCATGGTCAGGGTCGCGTTGAAGCCCTGCAGCACGACCTCGGTGGTGTAGCGCTTCTGGCCGGACTGGTCTTCCCACTCGCGGGTCTGCAGCTGGCCCTCGAGATAGACCTTCGACCCCTTGCGCAGATACTGCTCGGCGATCTTGCACAGGCCTTCGCTGAAGATCACCACGCGGTGCCACTCGGTGCGCTCGCGCCGCTCGCCGCTCGTCTTGTCGCGCCAGCTGTCGGAGGTCGCGATGCGCAGGTTGCCGACGGGGCGGCCGTCCTGGGTGCGACGGATTTCCGGATCTGCGCCGAGATTTCCGACGAGGATCACTTTGTTGACGCTGCCGGCCATCCCATTCTCCATTCCCAGACGATCATGATCCCCGCACCCATAGCGCGGCGCAGGCTGCGCGTCTCCCCATCCGCGGTCCCCGTCCACAGATGTGCGGGCCGGAGACCGGCGGGGAACCCGATGCGACCGACCCTGTTTGCCCACATGGTCGCCCGGATCTTCGCATTGCATCCGGGCGTGCGCCGCAATATGATGTTCCTATATTGTTCTCTTTCGCCGATCAAGGCAAGCTCTCCGCTGATCACGGCAGCGATTCCAGGCAACGATGACCGAACTTGCGACCGAGCGGCTGGCCCTGCGGCCCTTTCAACCCGAAGACCGGCCGTGGCTGGCCGCGCTGATGCGCGATCCGGCGGTGTTCTTCTGGGAGCGGCAACCCGTCTGCGACGCGGCCGACGACGCGGAAATCAGCTGGCACCTCCTGCCCCGGTTCTGGGGCCAGGGATTTGCCACCGAGGGGGCCTGCGCCGTTCTCGACCATGCCATGCACGTCGTCCGGCCGGAGCGCGTCGTGGCCTTCGCCCTCCCCGACAATATCCGCTCGCTCAGGGTTATCCGGCGGGTCGGTCTACCCTATATTGCCGATCGGCATCACGCCGGCCGCCCGCATGCCTTCTTCGCTCTCTCCCGGAAGGCCTACCTGACGGCCGCGCCGGCGAGCTCCCCCAAGACCGGACATCCTGGCTCCCATGCATAAGACGATCTCCATCAAAGGTGCGCGCGAGCACAACCTGAAGAACGTGGATCTGGAGATCCCGCGGGATTCGCTCGTCGTGTTCACCGGCCTGTCGGGCTCCGGCAAGTCGTCGCTCGCCTTCGACACCATCTACGCCGAGGGCCAGCGGCGCTACGTCGAGAGCCTCTCGGCCTACGCCCGCCAGTTCCTGGAGATGATGCAGAAGCCCGACGTCGACCAGATCGACGGGCTGTCGCCGGCCATCTCGATCGAGCAGAAGACGACCTCGCGCAATCCGCGCTCGACGGTCGGCACCGTCACCGAGATCTACGACTACATGCGGCTCCTGTGGGCGCGGGTGGGCGTGCCCTACTCCCCGGCCACCGGACTGCCCATCGAAAGCCAGACGGTCAGCCAGATGGTCGACCGGGTGCTGGCGCTGCCGGAGAAGACGCGGCTCTTCCTGCTGGCGCCGATCGTGCGCGGCCGCAAGGGCGAGTACCGCAAGGAGCTGGCCGAGCTGCAGAAGAAGGGCTTCCAGCGCGTCAAGATCGACGGCACCTTCCACGAGATCACCGAGGCGCCCGCCCTCGACAAGAAGATCAAGCACGACATCGAGGTGGTCGTGGACCGCCTGGTCGTGCGCGACGACATCGGCACGCGGCTGGCGGATTCGCTGGAGACGGCGCTGGGGCTTGCCGACGGCATCGCGTTCGCCGAGTTCGCCGACGAGACGGACGAGGCCGGCGCCCCGAAGCGGATGGTCTTCTCGGAGAAGTTCGCCTGTCCGGTGTCGGGCTTCACGATCCCCGAGATCGAACCGCGGCTGTTCTCGTTCAACAATCCGTTCGGCGCCTGTCCGACCTGCGACGGGCTCGGCACCATGCTGAGCTTCGAGGCCGATCTGGTCGTCCCCGACGACGGGCTCACGCTGCGCGGCGGCGCGATCCTGCCGTGGTCGCGCACCGGCAACACCTCGCCCTACTACACCCAGACGCTGGAGGCGATCACCCGGCACTACGACGTGGCCATGACGACGCCGTGGCGCGACCTGCCGCAGGTCGTGCGCGACACCATCCTGTTCGGCACGAGGGAGAAGATTCCCTTCCGCTACGACGACGGCCTGCGCAGCTACGAGACGAAGAAGTCCTTCGAGGGCGTCGTCACCAACATCGAGCGGCGCTGGCGCGAGACGGATTCCCAGTGGGTGCGCGAAGAGCTGTCGCGCTACCAGTCCGACAAGCCCTGCGAGGCCTGCGGCGGCTACCGGCTGAAGCCAGAGGCGCTGGCCGTGAAGATCGCCGGATTCCATGTCGGCCAGGCCTCCCAGCTGTCGATCCGCGAGGCCCACGTGTGGTTCGGCGAACTCGGTGACAGGCTGACCGACAAGCAGAACGAGATCGCCAGCCGCATCCTCAAGGAGATCCGCGAGCGCCTGCGCTTCCTGGTCGACGTCGGCCTCGACTACCTGCAGCTGTCGCGCAATTCCGGCACGCTGTCGGGCGGCGAGAGCCAGCGCATCCGCCTCGCCTCCCAGATCGGCTCGGGGCTCACCGGCGTGCTCTACGTGCTCGACGAGCCGTCGATCGGCCTGCACCAGCGCGACAACGCCCGGCTGCTGGAGACGCTCAAGCGGCTGCGCGACCTCGGCAACACGGTAATCGTGGTCGAGCACGACGAGGACGCCATCCTGGCGGCCGACTACGTGGTCGACGTGGGGCCCGGCGCCGGCGTGCACGGCGGCCGCATCGTGTCGGAGGGAACCCCGGACCAGATCGTCGCCGACCCGGCCTCGCTCACCGGCCAGTACCTGTCGGGCACCCGCGAGATCCCGGTGCCGGCCCAGCGGCGCAAGGCGAAGAAGGGCCGCAGCATCAAGCTCACGGGCGCCCGCGGCAACAACCTCAAGAACGTCTCGTTCGAGCTGCCCCTGGGCACCTTCACCGCGGTGACAGGCGTCTCGGGCGGCGGCAAGTCGACGCTGCTGATCGACACCTTCTACAAGGCGGTGGCCCGGCGGCTGAACGGCGCCCGCGACGTGCCGGCGCCCCACGATTCCATCGAGGGGCTGGAGCAGATCGACAAGATCATCGACATCGACCAGTCGCCGATCGGCCGCACGCCGCGCTCCAACCCGGCCACCTACACCGGCGCGTTCACGCCGATCCGCGAGTGGTTCACCGGGCTGCCGGAGTCCAAGGCGCGCGGCTATGGCCCCGGTCGCTTCTCCTTCAACGTCAAGGGCGGCCGCTGCGAGGCGTGCCAGGGCGACGGCGTCATCAAGATCGAGATGCACTTCCTGCCGGACGTCTACGTCACCTGCGACGTCTGCGACGGCAAGCGCTACAACCGAGAGACGCTGGAGATCACCTTCCGCGACAAGTCGATCTCCGACGTGCTGGACATGACCGTCGAGGAAGGCTGCACCTTCTTCGAGGCGGTGCCGCAGGTGCGCGACAAGCTGGAGACCCTGAAGCAGGTCGGGCTGAGCTACATCAAGATCGGCCAGCAGGCGACGACGCTTTCCGGCGGCGAGGCGCAGCGGGTGAAGCTCGCCAAGGAGCTCTCCAAGCGCGCCACCGGCCGCACCCTGTACATTCTCGACGAGCCGACGACGGGCCTCCACTTCCACGACGTGGCCAAGCTGCTGGAGGTGCTGCAGCGCCTCGTCGAGACCGGCAACACCGTCGTGGTGATCGAGCACAACCTGGAGGTCATCAAGACCGCCGACTGGGTCATCGACCTTGGCCCGGAGGGCGGCGACGGCGGCGGCCGGGTCGTCGCCATGGGGCGGCCGGAGGACATCGCCGCCAATCCCGAGAGCCACACCGGGCAGTTCCTCTCCGAGCTCCTGTCGCGGCGGCCCAAGCAAAAGGCAGCCACTGCCGCCGAATGAGGCGGCCGCTTTCGGCACCGCACCATCCGGCGCCTTTCCAGGCGCCGGGGGCGCCGGGCGGAAAGCCGCCTCCGGCCTGCCTCCAAGCTGCCGCGAAGCTGCCTTTGTGCAATGCAGCTTTCGCAGGCCTGACATGCTTTTTTATCTGATTACAAAGCGATCACGTTCGCCCATATACGGGGCAGTCGACGGAGCGGCACGGCTGCCCGACGATCTTTTTCATACCGTCACGGCATGGGGGTTTGGCAACCTTCATTGCGTTTAGTGGAGCGCCGCCATGTTCGACATTTTCGTTCGGACGTTTCAGTCCTGGAAGGACAACCGCAATCTCGCTGACATCCGTCGCTTGTCGCCGCGTCAGCAGATGGATCTCGGGCTCACCTCGCTGGATATCGAGAAGCTCGTCGGTCGCTCCAGAGATCTTTCTCGCCCGTGAGTTTCCGGGCCGCCCGCCTCATAAAGGCGCCGGCCCCACCAACTGACCGAATTCGGCGCTGCCGCGCCTGTCGCGGCCGATGCCAACCCAATACGAGCCGGGATGTGCCCCTCACATCCGTCCGGCTCGGTAGCCGCGGCCATCCCCTCCCCTTGGGCCGCGGTGAAATGGAACGCCCGCCGGCTCCTCCCTCCGGCGGGCGTTTTCCATTTGCGCGCCCGCCCGCGCGGCGCAATTTCCCGCGCACACGAGGCTCCCCCCGGCCCAAAAATGATCTATGCAGGGGCCCGGAGCGCCTCCCGTCCCGGTTCGGCCCGACGGAACCCGAACGGGGGCGCGACTGATTGACCCTGGAGCCGCTTTCGACCGGTCGGGCCCGCCCGCCTGATCGGACGTTTGACCCCGGGAAGCCGGAGAGTTCGCCCTTTGACGACCGACACCCCCGCCAAGCGCCCGCCCTTCCAAGCGGAGACCGTCCTGAAGAGCGACGTCTTCAGCCGCGTCACCCTCGGGCGGCTCGGCAGCACGGTCGTGGTGGAGCGCGACGTGGGCCCGACGCCGGTGTGGTCGAAGCCGCTGGCCTACGTGCTGTTCTGGCGCGAGCGCCGGGCGCTGCGCCGCCTCAGCGGCGTTCCGGGCGTTTCCGAGCTGGTCGCCAGCGACCGCCGCCGCCTCTACCGGTCGTGGCTGTCCGGCGTGCCGCTCCACATCGCCGAACCGCACGGCGACGAGGCCTTCTTCCGCGCCGCCAAGCAGAGCCTCTACGCGCTGCACCGGCGCGGCGTCGTCCACAACGACCTCGCCAAGCAGCAGAATTGGCTGCGGCTGTCGGACGGCGGACCGGCGCTCATCGATTTCCAGCTGGCCAGCGTCCATCCGCACAAGGGCAAGCTCTACCGCGTCCTCGCCTACGAGGACCTGCGGCATCTGCTCAAGCACAAGAAGCGCTACTGCCCGGAGGCGCTGACGGCGCGCGAGCGCAAAATCCTCGCCACCAAGAGCCTGCCGACGCGGCTGTGGATGGCCAGCGGCAAGCGCGTCTACAACACGGTGACGCGCGGCCTCTTCTCCTGGTCGGACGGCGAAGGCGGTCACGACCGGCTGAAGCACTTCGGTGCCAAGGTCGAGGAGCGGCTGGAGGCCCATCCCGAGGTCCGCCGCGCCGCCGTCGCCAGCTACCCCTATCCGCGCCACGGCGCCGGGCTCTACGCATTTGTGGAGGCCCAAGGCCCGGTGGAGCCGGCCGCCCTGCAGGCCTGGTGCCGGGAGACGCTGGAGGGACCGGGCACGCCCGACCTGGTGCAGATCGTCGATGCGCTGCCCGCCGATCCGGCCGGCAAGCCGCGTCGCGACCTGCTGACGCTGATCGCCCGCAACCTGCTCGACGATCTCGACGCGGCCGACAAGGACCCGGTCGCCGCCGACGCGGCCCGCACCATCGCCGCCCGCCGGCTCAACCTGTCGGACCGCACCTTCTCGGCCGGCTAGAGTGCACGCCGACCCTGATCACGACCGCGCCAGCAGCGGATAGACCGCGAACCACTCTTCCAGCGGCATGACGTCCGGGCGCTCGCCGTTGGCGTGCGGCCAGGAATCGATGGCGAACGGGCGGCCGGTCTCGATTTCGTCGACAACCGCCGTCGCGTGCGGGTAGCGGCCGTCGAGGAAGAAGCCGCGCGCCACCGGCCGCACCACCGTGTGGTGGACCAGGAAGCCCTGCTTCTCGGCGAGCAGCAGATAGCTGGTGGTGTTGGTCGATTCGTCGATGCAGTCCATCTGGCCGACGACGCCGGCGTTGCGCAGGTCGAGCCCGGCCACGTCGTTTTCCGAGCCGACGGTCGGCGCGACGGTCTTCTCCATCCACGCGATCGCCTCGGCGATGGCCTTGCGCTCGGCCGCCGGAGAGCTCCGCCCGCGTGCCAGAATGGTCTTGTAGGTCCGCAGATTCTTCGCGCTGAGGGTGACCGGCGTCCGCCGCACGCAGCCGAAGCCGTGGCACACGACCACCCGGGTCGCCGTCGGGAGCACCGCCTGGTTGGCGGCGTACCAGAGCCCCGGCTGGCCAACCTGCTGCTGCATGCACCCGGCCATCGTCAGGGTTGCGACCAATATGCCTGCAACGCGACCGAGCACCCGGATGATTCCCCCTTGTGGCATCGGTATGCGGTATCCTGTCACCGCAACGATGACCAGCCTGTTTGCGTGCTGCGCCGCGGGACCGCACCGCCCGCTGAGCTTCCCGGCGCCGCAGGACGGCACATCATCGTGTCCGCCCGCCGCCGCCATGCTCCGCATCACGATGCCGTCAGCTCGCAATGCCCCTGCCACTCCGAGCGCCCCTGGGACCGAATCGCCCCATCGGACGGTTGACCGACGGGCCGCCCGCCCTGCATAGGAAACCCATGGAACCCGTACATGTCGTCGGAGCCGGTCTGGCGGGAAGCGAGGCCGCCTGGCAGCTTGCCGAGGCCGGCGTCCCGGTCATTCTTCACGAGATGCGCCCGGAGCGCGGCACGCCCGTCCACAAGACGGACGGCTTCGCCGAGCTCGTCTGCTCCAACTCGTTCCGCTCCGACGATGCGGAGACCAACGCCGTCGGCCTGCTCCATCACGAGATGCGGCGCGCCGGATCGCTGGTCATCGGCTCGGCCGACCGCCACCAGGTACCCGCCGGCAGCGCGCTGGCGGTGGACCGCGACGGCTTCTCCGAGACCGTCACCAAGGCCCTCGAGGCGCACCCGCTGGTGACCATCGCGCGCGGCGAGATCGGCGGCCTGCCGCCGGAGGACTGGAGCTCGGTGATCGTCGCCACCGGCCCGCTCACCTCGCCGGCGCTCGCCAATGCCATTCTGGAGCTCACCGGCGAGACGTCGCTCGCCTTCTTCGACGCGATCGCGCCGATCGTCCATCTCGAGTCCGTCGACATGGACAAGGCTTGGTTCCAGTCGCGCTACGACAAGCCCGGGCCCGGCGGCACCGGCGCCGACTATCTCAACTGCGCGATGTCGAAGGACGAGTACGACGCCTTCATCGACGCCCTCATCTCCGCGGAGAAAACGGTCTTCCGGGAATGGGAGCTCGACACCCCCTATTTCGACGGCTGCCTGCCGATCGAGGTGATGGCGGAGCGCGGCCGCGAGACGCTGCGCCACGGCCCGATGAAGCCGGTCGGCCTGACCAACGCCCACAACCCCACCGTCAAGGCCTATGCCATCGTCCAGCTGCGCCAGGACAACGCGCTCGGCACGCTGTTCAACATGGTCGGCTTCCAGACCAAGCTCGTCTACGGCGAGCAGGCGCGCATCTTCCGGATGATCCCGGGGCTGGAGAACGCCCAGTTCGCCCGTCTCGGCGGCCTGCACCGCAACACCTACCTGAACGCGCCGAAGCTTCTCGACGACACGCTCCGCCTCAAGGCGGCGCCGCGGCTGCGCTTCGCCGGCCAGATCACCGGCTGCGAGGGCTATGTGGAATCCGCCTCGATCGGGCTGCTCGCCGGCCGGTTCGCCGCCGCCGAGCGGCTCGGTCGGCCGCTGGCCAGCCCGCCGGCGACGACGGCGATGGGCGCCCTGCTCGGCCACATCACCGGCGGCCACCTGGAGGGCGAGGAGGTGGGCGGTGCCCGCTCCTTCCAGCCGATGAACGTGAATTTCGGCCTGTTTCCGCCGATGGAGGCGCCGAAGCACGACGCCGACGGCAAGCGGATCACCGGCTCGGCGCGCGGCATCGCCAAGAAGCGGGTGATGACCGCCCGCGGCCGCGCCGATTTCGAGGCCTGGCTGGCCGACGCCCAGGCCGTCGCGGCCGAATAGGCGCAGGAGCGCCGCCGGACGCGGCGCTCACGCCCTGAGCCAGGCCGACACCGGCACCGCGCCGCCGCCGGCCGCCGACCGCATCCGGCGCGACGCCCCCCACAGCCGCCAGAGGCTGCGCAGCCGCGGCGCCGCGAGATCGGTGCCGTACGGGTCGTAGCCGGCCGCCTCCACCCCATCGAGCACGGAGGGCACCAGCGCCAGCGTCAGGAACGCCGGCGCCGCCGCCCCGGGCACCGTGTCGCCGTAGAGCCGGCAGCGGGCCAGATGGTGGCGGCCGTGCTCGGCCAGTTCGCGCACGGCGGCGACGGCGCCCGCATCGCCCGGGCTGGCGACGATGCGCTCCGGCGTCGTGCCGTGCCGCGCCAGCAGATCCGCCGGCAGGAACACCTGGCCGCGCCGCAGGTGATGCGGCAGCGCCCGCAGCACCGCAGCGATGGTCTCCGCGACGCCCGCGTGCCCGGCCAGCGTCCCCGTGCCCGGATCGCGACCGTCGCACAGCACCAGCGCGGCGAGCTGGAACAGCGCGCCATGGGTCTCGCCGGCGTAGCCCTCGAAGGTGTCCTGATCCGGCATCGGATCGTCGTAGAGATCGAAGATCCGGGCCTCGGTCATGGCGATCAGCGGCGCCCGCGGCAGCCGGTAGCGCTCCACGGTCTGCAGCAGCGCATCGGCCACCGGGTGGCCGCGCACGTCGCCGTGGCCGGCGCCTTCCAGCAGGTCCCGCCACCACTGCAGGCGGATCTCGCCCGGCAGCGGATCATGGATCAGCTCGCGCACCCGGGCGAGTTCGAGATGGAAGGCGTAGAGCGCCATCACCCCCGGCCGGTGCGTCGCGTCGGCGTAGAGCGCCGCCGCGAACCGGTCCGGATCGCCCTGGCGCACGATCGCCTGACATTCTGAAAAGGAATCGTTCATGGCGAAAGGAAAGATAGGGCCTGGTTGCGATCCGTGCAGGGCGGGACGCCGCACCGATCGAAGGGGACCGAAGGGATTGGTGGCCGGCGCGTCCGCTCAGTCGACGGCGATGAAGCCCGCGGCCACCGGCCGCCCTTCGCCCAGCAGGACGTTGAAGGTCCGGACCGCGGGTCCCGTCGCCATCACCTCGAAGCGGATGCCGGCCGTCCGCAGGATGTCCTTCATCGGCTCGGCCAGCGGCCGCGGCAGCATCCCCATGCCGATCAGCAGGAGCTCGATGCCCTCGGCTTCCGCCACCACGCGCTCCAGCGCCGCGGCATCGATCCCGCCGGGCGCCGTCGGCGCCCACGCATAGATCCCCGACGGCACGCACAGGATCGATCCCTTGTGGGACATTTCGGCGAAGCGGAACCCGCCGTTGCCGTAGGCATCGACGGCTGCCCGTCCGGGATAGTGCGCCTCCTTCAGGACGATGCCCCGAGGCGCGGCATCGCCGTCCCCGGGCTCGCTCATGTCAGGATGCCGCCCCGTCCGCCACCGGCGCCTCGGTCGTGTCGGCGTCCGCCTTGTTGTCCGGCCGCAGGTTGAACCAGATGAGCAGCGGCGCGGCCACGAAGATCGACGAGTACGTGCCGATCGCCACGCCCCAGATCATCGCGAAGGTGAACGAGCGGATCACCTCGCCGCCGAAGATGAACAGCGCGATGAGGGCGATCAGCGTGGTCAGCGAGGTCATGACGGTGCGCGACAGCATCTGGTTGATCGACAGGTCGATCAGCTCCGCCATCGGCATCTTCTTGTAGCGCCGCAGGTTCTCGCGCAGGCGGTCGTAGACGACCACGGTGTCGTTGAGCGAGTAGCCGACGATGGTCAGCACCGCCGCGATACTGGTCAGGTTGAACTCCAGCTGCACCACCGCGAATATCCCGATCGTCAACAGCACGTCGTGGACGGTGGTGATCACCGCGCCGATGGCGAAGTGCCATTCGAAGCGGAGCCAGATGTAGACCATGATGGCCAGGAGCGCGGCGATCACCGCGAGGACGCCGGCCTGGGCCAGTTCGGCCGAGACCCTCGGGCCGACGACCTCGACCCGGCGGAACTCGACCGTGTCGCCGAACATGTCGCGGATCAGCTGGACGGCGCGCTGCTGCGCGTCCTCCCCGCCCGGCTGGCGCACGACGCGGATCAGCACGTCGTCCGGCGCACCGAACTCCTGGATCTGGACGTCGCCCAGGTTCAGCTCGCCGATGTCGCTGCGGATGGCGGCGATGTCGGCCGGACCGTCCTTGGTCTGGACCTCGACCAGCGTACCGCCCTGGAAGTCGATGCCGTAATTCATGCCCACGGCGAAGAACAGGATCACCGACACGACCGACAGCACGGTCGAGATGGTGAATCCCAGCTTCCAGTATTTCATGAAGCTGAAGTTCGTGTCGCTGGGCAGTTTGATAAGTCGCATGAACGAGGCTCCGCCGTTCCCGCCCTAGAGCGGGACGGCTGATGGCCGCTTCATCCTCACCCACGTGGCGACGAGGAAACGGGTGAAGAGGAAGGCCGAGAAAACCGTGGTGATGATACCGATCGCCAGCGTGACGGCGAACCCGCGAACGGGACCGGAACCGAGCTGGAACAGGATCACCGCAGCGATCAGGGTCGTGATGTTGGCATCCAGGATCGTGCCGAGCGCGCGCGAGAAGCCGGCGTCGATCGCGGTGATCGCCGATCGGCCGGCGCGCGATTCCTCGCGTATTCGCTCGTAGATCAGCACGTTCGCGTCGACCGCCATGCCCATGGTCAGCACGATGCCGGCGATGCCCGGCAAGGTCAGCGTCGCCTGCAGGAGCGACAGCAGCGCCAGGATGAGCACGATGTTGACGAACAGCGCGATGTTGGCGAACACGCCGAACAGCCCGTAGACGAGCAGCATCGACAGCGCCACGCCGATGGCCGCGATGATCGCCGCCGTCTCGCCCGCCCGGATGGAGTCCTCTCCGAGGCCCGGCCCGACCGTGCGCTCCTCGACGATCGTCAGCTTGGCCGGCAGCGCGCCGGCCCTCAGCAGGATCGCCAGGTCGTTGGCGGTCTGGACGGAGAAGTTTCCGGAGATCTGCCCCCGTCCGCCGGTGATCGGCTCGCGAATGACCGGGGCCGATATCACCTCGTCGTCGAGGACGATGGCGAACGGCCGGCCGACGTTCGTGGTGGTCACGTTGGCGAACTTGCGCGCGCCGCCCGTCGACAGGGTGAACGTCACCACCGGCTCGTTGGTCTGCTGCTGGAAGCTCGCCCGCGCGTCGACGAGGTCCTCGCCGGTGAGCAGCGGCGCTTCCTCAACCACGTAGGGCTGCGGCGGATCGTCCATCGAATAGAGCAGCATCTCGCCCGGAGGCGCGCGCGTCTCGACCGCCTGCTGCGGGTTGATGGTGGTGTTGACCAGATGGAAGGTCAGCTGCGCGGTCTGGCCGACAAGCGACTTCAGCCGCTCCGGATCGTCGAGACCCGGTGCCTCCACGAGGATGCGGTCCTCGCCTTCGCGCTGGATGTTCGGTTCGGTCGTGCCGAGCTCGTCGACGCGGCGGCGGATCACTTCGATCGACTGCTGGACGATCGAGCGCACGCGCTGGGCGAGGCCGGCGTCGGTGAAGGTGAAGCGGATGAGACCGTCGTCGCCGGTCGTCATCTCGAACTCGTTCACCTCGCCCTGCCCGAACACCGTCGACTGCAGCGGATTGACGAGCTCGCCGAGCCGCTCCTGCGCCGCTTCGAAATCGGCCTGGTCGCGGATGCGGACCTGGGCGCCCCTGTCGGACACGCCGAGACCGGTGTAGCCGATCCGCGGCTCTTCGCGCAGCGTGTTGCGCATCTCGCCGACGAGGCTGGTCAGCCGCTTGTTGACGTAGTCCTCCCGGTCGACCTGGTAGAGCAGGTACGCGCCGCCCTGGAGATCGAGGCCGAGCACGATCTGCCGGTGCGGAAGCCACGAGGGCCAGGCATCGACGGTGGCCTTGGGAAACAGGTTCGGCAAGACCGCCAGAAACCCGAGCAGCACGGCTCCGAGTATCAGCGTGATCTTCCAGCGGGCGAAATACAGCATCTAGAGCCTATCGATCTTCACCGCGGCCGGAACGCGCCGAGCGTCCGGCTCGCGGTGATCATGCGGGCCGGGTCCAGCGCGGGACCGCCGCGAGTGCCTCAGGCGTTGTCGTTGACCGGCTCGCCCTTGGAACGGACTTCCGTGATCGTGGTGCGCAGGAGGCGGGCCCTCACGCCATCGGCGATCTCGACCTGAACCTCGGTGTCGTCGATCACCTTGGTGATCTTGCCGATCAGCCCGCCTGCGGTCACCACGCTGTCGCCGCGACGCAGGGAAGAGACCATCTCCTGATGTGCCTTCATGCGCTGGCGCTGCGGACGCAGGACCAGAAAATACATGATGACGAAGATCAGGATGAACGGAAGAAGCGAAACGATAAGCTCGCTGCCGCCGCCGGCGCCAAATCCCTGGGCGTAGGCTGGTGTCACCAACATGTACCGCTCTTAGCTCCGTTTGTACGGTCCGCGACGGAGGAAATCTCCCCTCACCCCGGTCATCCGCTGTGATCCTGGAAAACGGCGCGGACTATAGCTGTCATGCGGGCCATTGCAAATGAAACCCGTGGCGGCTCCGGGAGCGCCTGGTCCGGCGCCTCCAGCCGCTCCGATTCCTCCCGCGTGCGCGGTTTCCGCGGGCATCGGCCGCGCCTGGCCGCACCGGTCCGTCTGCTCGCCTGGGCCCCGATCGCGGATCGTCGCCGCGCCGGGCGCGATTCTGCCGCAGGAGTGCCGCTCCAGGGCGCGTCCAGGCCGCCGCGGCCACCGGCCCGGTGGCGACATCCGGTCGACAGGAAAGGGCTGCGGGTTCAATAGATACGGCGGTTTCGCCGCCCGGGGGATCGATTCGATCCGGGCGGGAAGAATGCGCCAGCAGGAGGCCTTCCTTGTCCAATCCGGAGTTCGCCGCCCTCGCCGCCCGGCTCGACAGCCTGATCGCCCTCGTCGAGCGGGCCGTCCCGCCGGTGGCGCAGGCGCCCGAGTTCGACGCCGCCGACGCCTTCGTCTGGCATCCGCGCCCCGGCCGGCTGGAGCCCGTGCCGCGCGTCAACCGCGTCGAGATCGGCCTGCTCAAGGGCGTCGACCGGATGCGCGACCAGCTCGTCGACAACACCGAGCGCTTCGCCCGGGGCCTGCCGGCCAACAACGTGCTCCTGTGGGGGGCCCGCGGCATGGGCAAATCGTCGCTGGTGAAGGCCGCTCACGCCGCCGTCAACGCGGCGCAGGACATGCCCCTCAAGCTGATCGAGATCCACCGGGAGGACATCGAATCGCTGCCGGGCCTGATGGCGCTGCTGCGCGCCTCGGAGCACCGGTTCCTGGTGTTCTGCGACGACCTCTCCTTCGACGGCGGCGATGCCTCCTACAAGTCGCTGAAGGCGGTGCTGGAAGGCGGCATCGAGGGACGGCCGGCCAACGTCCTGTTCTACGCCACCTCGAACAGGCGCCACCTGCTGCCCCGCGACATGATGGACAACGAGCGGGCGACGGCGATCAACCCGGGCGAGGCGATCGAGGAGAAGGTGTCGCTGTCGGACCGCTTCGGCCTTTGGCTGGGCTTCCACAAGTGCAACCAGGACGAATATCTGGCGATGGTGTCGGGCTATGCCGACCATTTCGGCCTGGCGGTGGCGCCCGACCGGCTGCGCACCGAATCGCTGGAATGGGCCACCACCCGCGGCGCCCGCTCCGGCCGCGTCGCCTGGCAATATATTCAGGATCTCGCCGGCCGCCTGGGCACGCCCCTCGACGTCTGAGTGGAGATCCGAACCGGATTTCGCTTCCGGGTCTGAGGCTTGGGCACATATCCTGAAGTGCCTGGGGCAGCGCCCCGATGAGCCCGAAGCGATCCGAGCGAAAAGGAACGGCTCAAGCGGTCGAGTCCGGGCCCGTTCATGGGAGCGGGAGACTGACGGAAAGCCGCCTTCCAGCTCCCCTCAGCTCCGCTCTAAAGCAGCGCGTCGATCTCGGAGGCCGGCTGGGGAACGAAGAAGTAGTGGCCCTGGGCGAGGTCGCAGCCGGCGTCGCCCAGCCAGTCGAGCTGCGCTTTCGTCTCGATGCCCTCGGCGACCGTGGTCAGGCCGAAATCGGCCGCAAGCGTCACGATCGAGCGGACGATCTTGCGGTTCTCCTCGCGCGCCGGTAGGGCGGAGACGAACGACCGGTCGATCTTCAGGCAGTCGAACGGCAGCTCGCGCAGATGGCTCAGGTTGGCGTAGCCGGTGCCGAAGTCGTCGAGGGCGAAGCGGACGCCCTCCGCCTTCAGCTGGCGCAGCGTCTCGGCCGTCCGTGCCCAGTCGAGCAGCGGCATGCCCTCGGTCACCTCGATCTCCAGCCGCCGTGCCGGGAAGCCGGTGCCGCGCAGCACCGACAGGATCTTGGAGGCGAGGCACGGATCGTGGAACTGCTGCGGCGAGACGTTGACCGCCACCTTCAGCTCGTCCCAGCGCCGCGCGTCGACGCAGACGCGACGCAGGATCTGGAAGAACAGGTCGCCGATGAAGCCGCCGGTCTCCGCCGTGCGGATGAAGCGGTCCGGACCGATGGCGCCGTCCGACGGGTGGATCCAGCGCGCCAGCGCCTCGACGCCGACGATGTCGCCCGTCCGCATGTTGACGATGGGCTGATAGTGGGGGATCAGCTTGTCGCGACGCACGGCTTCGCGGACCTGCCCGCTCCAGTCGAGCTGCAGGTCGCGGGGAAGCAGCTGGGAGGCCTGCGCCGGCGGGATCTCCCCATGGCGCGCGCCGTGCTTCGTCGAAATCATCTCGCGTCGTCCGCCCTGTAGTCAGTGTTCTTACGATAGGTCGCGTCGTCGTCGTTACGACAGAGCGCGTCGTCGGAGTTACGTCGGGCAACCGCGCCCGGATCGCCCCGGACGGCATGCCGGCCGAAGCGTGTTCGCGGCAGTCAATTGCAAGCGATGTCTTCCCGTTCGGCTGTCGACAGCCGGTCGGCAAAGGCTTCGGTCCAGTCGCCGGAGAGCCGGGCCGCCCAAAGCGGACGAACGCGGCACCGTGCAGTCCCGCCAACACTGCGCAACCCGCGCCCGCGAGAGGAACGGCAAGAAGAACGCCCGCTCCGCAACAGAGCAGGAAAGATGGAGACTACATGGCAACTCGGGAATTGACCATCGAAAAGCAGCGGGCCCCCGGCCCTCGCCGGCGCCATGACCGCGCCAGGTCATTTCCCGTCCGGATCGCAGCGATCTGAACGAAGGGGAACGGCTCAAGATCTTGATTCCGGGGTCATTTCCACGCGATCGGGTGCGCCCATCCGATCGGAAGAGGCTGCAGGCAAGCTTTCAGGGCGCTCGCCCCTTGGCCGAGCCCGAAAGGCGGCCGTTTTGCCGCCCGTGACCCGTCAGGGACTGCGGCATCGGTCACCGACCCATTCGCCGGGTCGTCGCGACCTGACGTCATCGTGATCGGGGCCCCGGCGCCGCTCAGATCGAAGCGAGCGGACGGGATCGAACGGGCACTGGCGAAGGGCGACGGAGGCTGGAAATCCGGTTTCGAGGCGATCCGGAAACGCTCTGCCGCCAGAGGCGGGGTGGCTGGGGGACCAGGATTCGAACCTGGACCAACGGAGTCAGAGTCCGTTGTTCTACCGTTAAACTATCCCCCACCGGGAACCGGCGCCGGTCCGAAGCACCGCTTCGGACGATCGCGTCGCACGCCGGATGTAACGAGAGCGCGTTCCTAAAACAAGACCGCGCGGATGGGAACCGTCTGGGGCAAAAAAAGTGGACGGCGGCTGTGGACCGTTGCCCTCACGCCTGGCCGGGCCGGTCGCGCGACAGGCCCTTGGCGTCGAGCTCGGCCAGGTACGCCGCCCAGAGCCGCTCGCGATCGGCGGCGAGCGTCTTCAGGTATCGGTAGGTGAAGATCCCGGTCGAATGGCCGTCGTCGAAGGTCAGGCGCACAGCGTAGTTGCCCACAGGCTCCGCGCCGGAGAGCTTCACGGCACGCTTGCCGCCCACCGTCTTGCGGTCGGCCTCGCTGTGGCCCTTCACCTCGGCCGAGGGCGATTCGACCCGCAGATACTCCGCATCGAGTTCGCTCTCGGTGCCGTCGTCCCAGCTGATGGCGAGGACCTGCCGCCCGCGCTTCACGCGGATCTCGCGCGGCCATGGCGTCGTCTCTGAAGTCATGCCGGCTCCTCGGCTCCTCTGCATCTGCGCCCGGGCTGCCGCGAGCCCCCATGCCCCGGCCTGACCGGCCGATGCGGCGGAGGGACAGCACGCCCTCCCGGCTCGATGCCTCATCCATAGGTATGGATGCCCTTGTCGGAGGCAACCCGGACCGTCATATTCGGTTGTATATGGCGGTGTCGACGGCCATGCGCCGCGTCCCGGCGCGCTCACCATCCGACGGCCACGGCCCGAGCGCCTGGGGCGAACGGTGTGCGGGCGGCGGCACCGGCGCCGCGTTTCGCGCCTTCGGGCATCGACGTGCGTGCCTATCGACCTGCGAATGGAGGAACGGTCCCGATCATGGGCGATCTGAACATCCAGCACCTGACCGGCACGGCGCGCCCGCAGCTGGTCGACCCGTTCGGCCGCGAAATCACCTATCTCCGGATCTCGGTGACCGACCGCTGCGATTTCCGCTGCGTCTACTGCATGGCGGAAAACATGACGTTCCTGCCCAAGCGCGACCTGCTCACGCTGGAGGAGCTCGACCGGCTGTGCTCGGCGTTCGTGGCGCGCGGCGTGCGCAAGCTGCGGCTGACCGGCGGCGAGCCGCTGGTCCGGCGCAATGTGCTCGACCTGTTCCGCTCGCTGTCGCGCCATCTCGCCGACGGCAGCCTGGAGGAGGTGACGCTGACCACCAACGGCTCCCAGCTGTCGCGCTTCGCCGACGAACTGCGCGCCGCCGGCGTGCGCCGGGTCAACATCTCCCTCGACACCCTCGATCCCGACCGCTTCAAGGCGATCACCCGCTGGGGCGATCTCGGCAAGGTCATGGACGGCCTGCGCGCGGCGGAGGAAGCCGGCCTGCACGTGAAGATCAACATGGTGGCCCTGCGCGACGTCAACGCCGAAGAGATCGAGCCGATGATGCGCTTCTGCCACGAGCGCGGCCACGACCTCACCCTCATCGAGACGATGCCGCTCGGCGACATCGATGGCGACCGCACCGACCAGTTCCTGGCGCTCTCGGAGGTCCGCAGGCGGCTGGAAGCGCGCTACACGCTGGAGCCCCTGCCCGACCGCACCGGCGGCCCGGCGCGCTACGTGCGCGTCCGTGAGACCGGTGGGCGGCTCGGCTTCATCACCCCGATGACCCACAATTTCTGCGAATCGTGCAACCGCGTCCGTCTCACCTGCACCGGCACGCTCTACATGTGCCTGGGCCAGGAAGACGCGGCCGACCTGCGCGGCCCGCTCCGGGCGTCCGAGGGCGACGACCTTCTCCACGCCGAGATCGAGCGCGCCATCGCCCGCAAGCCGAAGGGCCACGATTTCGTGATCGACCGGCGCGGCCAGGCTCCGGCCCTCACCCGCCACATGTCGGTCACCGGCGGTTGACCCCGGCGGCGGCGTCCGGTTCGGCCGCCCGCCTGGCAATCGCGCCGGCCGGCCGTCGCCGGGGATCGCCGCGGCTGCCGGCCGGACCGCCCGCGAAAACCCGTGCTACCGACAATTGTGCTTGCCACAGGGGCCGCCCCGCTGCCAAAGCGATGGCATGATCCTCCGCAAGACAGCTTCCCTGAGATCGCGTCCGCCGGTTCTGATGGTGCTGGTTGCGGTGTCGATGCTGCAGCCCGTCGCCATCAACATGTACGTGCCCTCCCTGCCGGGAATGGAGCGCGCGCTGTCGACCGACGCGACCAGCATCCAGCTCACCATCACCGTCTACCTGATCGCCACGGCCATCGGGCAGATCATCATGGGGCCGCTCTCCGACCGGTTCGGCCGCCGCCCGGTACTGCTCAGCGGGCTTGCCCTGTTCGTACTCGGCAGCATCGCCTGCGCGCTCGCGACGACGATCGGCACGCTGCTGCTGGCGCGGGTGCTCCAGGCCATCGGCGCCTGCGCCGGCCTGTCGCTCGCCCGCGCCATCGTGCGCGACACGTCGGGTTCGGCCACCGCGGCCGGCCGCATCGGCTACCTCAACATGGGCATGGCGATCGCGCCGGTGTTCGCGCCGGCCATCGGCGGGCTGCTCGACCAGGCCTATGGCTGGCGGGCGAGCTTCAACTTCATGACCGCGATGGGCTGCATCGTGCTCACCTACGCCTTCGTGGCGCTGGGTGAGACGCGGCCGGTGACCGGCGCCGCCTCGTCGTTTCGCATCTGGCTGGCCAGCAGCGGGCGGCTTCTGAGCCTCCGCACGTTCTGGATCTTCGCCGGCACCCTGATGCTTCTCTCCACCATGTTCTTCGCCCTGATCTCCGGCGCGCCCTATGTGGCGATCAAGATCCTCGGCGTCAGCCCCGGCGAATTCGGCTTCTATCTGATGCCGATGGTGCTGGGCTACATCTGCGGCAACTTCGTCACCGGCCGGTTCGGCGCCTCGATCGGCGTCGGCCGGATGATCAGCATCGGCAACGTGCTGACGCTGCTCGGCCTGTTCATTTCGATCGGCCTCTACCTGCTGGGCTTCCTCCACCCGCTGGCGCTGTTCGGACCGATGATCCTCACCGGCGTCGGCAACGGCTTCTCGCTGCCGAACGCCATTGCCGGCGCCGTCAGCGTCGCGCCCGAGCTTGCCGGGGCCGCCTCGGGCGTCGCCGGCGCGCTGCAGGTGGGTGGCGGGGCGATCGCCACCCTCATAGTCGGGCGCCTGTTCGACACGGACGCCCTCGCCGGCACGCCGTGGCCGATGTTCATCCCGATGATCCTGGGCGGCGTCTCGGCCCTGTGCCTCGGCTTCTTCGCGAAGAGCCGGCTGCTGCAGTAGCCGGCTGCCGCACCGCGACGGCCCCGCGTCAGTCCTCGATGACGATCTTCGGCTGCGGCCGCGCACCCGCGGCGGCCTGCCCCAGCCCGTCGATGACCCCCGCCGCCACGTGCAGGAAGGCCAGCGCCTGCGGGCTCTCCGGGGCCGCGACCACGATCGGCGAGCCGCCGTCGGAGTGCTCGCGGATCGACATGTGCAGCGGGATCTCGCCGAGGAAGCGCACGCCCACCCGCGCCGCCTCGTCGCGGGCCCCGCCGGTGCCGAAGATGTCCGAGCGCTCGCCGCAGTGCGGGCAGACGAAGTGGCTCATGTTCTCCACGATGCCGAGGATCGGCACGTCCACCTTCTGGAACATCGCGAGCCCCTTGCGGGCGTCGATCAGCGCCAGGTCCTGAGGCGTCGAGACGATCACCGCCCCGGCCAGCGGAACGTTCTGGGCGAGCGTCAGCTGGGTGTCGCCGGTGCCGGGCGGCATGTCGACGACCAGCACGTCGAGCTCGCCCCATTCGACGTCCCGCAGCATCTGGGTGAGCGCCGAGACGACCATCGGGCCGCGCCAGATCATCGGCGCCTCCGGGTCGACCAGGAAGCCGATCGACATCACCTTCACGCCATGCGTCTCGAGCGGCTTCAGCCGGTTGCCGCCGACGGTCTCGGGCTTCTGGGTCAGCCCCAGCAGGCGCGGCATCGACGGCCCGTAGATGTCGGCGTCGAGGATGCCGACCGCCAGGCCCTGCGCGGCCAGCGCGAACGCCAGGTTCACCGCCGTCGTCGACTTGCCGACGCCGCCCTTGCCGGAGGCGACTGCCACGACGGACTTGATGCCGGCGATCGCGCCCGATCGCGCGCTCTGGGGCGGCGCGGCCTTCGGGCCGGGCTTCGGTTGCGCCGGTCGGCTCGGCGCTGCGGCTGCTGCCGGGGCCTGCCCCGCGGCCTTTTCCGCCGTCAGCGCCACCATGACCCGCTCGACGCCGGGGATCGCCCGCACGGCCTCCTCGGCACGCTTGCGCATCGGTTCGAGCGTGTGGGCGCGCTCGGCCGGCACGGTGATGGAGAAGGCCACCCGGCCGTCCGACACATAGATCTCCGACACGAGGTTGAGCGAGACGAGGTCACCCTGTCCGTCCGGTCCTGGCACGCGTGCGAGCTGCTCGCGCACCATCTCCTTCGTCGGCGTTGCCATTTGTCGATGTCCCGATCTTGTCTGTGGCGTCGTTGGCGGTGTCAGGTCCGTATCCCTAGAGCATTTCCCGGGCAGATCGAACTGGTCTAAAGGAAGCGGATCGGATCAAGCCGTTGAGACCGGTGCCCTTTCCGGTCGTTCGTCTGATAGCCTGGCCCGAGACCATCTCTGCAAGCGCGCCTTCGCCGGTCCGACAGGCACGCAGCGGTGGTCCGCTTCGGCCAGCCCCAATGGAGTCCCATGTCCCGATCCGACCTGAGCGCGATCCCGGCCGTTGTCCTCTGCGGAGGACGTGGGAGCCGGATTGGCGGAGACAAGGCCTTCCGCACGCTTTCCGGCCGGCCACTCCTCGCCGTGGTGCTGGACCGGTTGACGCCGCAGGCCGGTGCCATCGCCATCAACGCTCCCGACGGCGATCGCCGCCTCTCCCGCTTCCGCCTGCCGGTGATCCCCGACAGCGCCATCGGCTGGCCCGGTCCGCTGGCCGGCATCGCCGCCGGTCTCGCCTGGGCCCGCGGCAATGGCGCCTCCCATCTCATCGTCGTCCCCGTCGACGTGCCGTTCCTGCCGGCCGATTTCACCGCCCGCCTCTCCGCCGAGCCCGACGCACGCATTGCGGTGGCCACCTCGGGCGACCGCGTGCACCCGGTTGCCGGACGCTTCTCGGTCGATCTCCTGGACGACGCGGCCCGCTTCCTGGCCGGCGAAGGACCCCGCTCGATGATGGCGTGGATCGAACGGCACAAGCCAAGGCTCGTGCCGTTCGGGCCCCAGTCCGTCGGCGGCAGCCGCGTCGATCCGTTCTTCAACGTCAACACGCCCGAAGACCTCGCCGAGGCCGAGCGGCTGCTCGCCCCTCCCGAGGGCGCCTGACGGCCGAGGCGGCTCACGGCGTCATTCGTCTGCGCTGCCGGTCTCCGCACGGATCCAGTCGAGAAACGGCCCCGAGCCCCCGGAAACCGGTACCGCCACCACCGCCGGCGTCTCGTAAGGATGCTCGGCGACGATCGCCGCGGTGACCGCCTCGACAAGGTCCGCGCGTGTCTTGGCGAGCATCGACACCTCGGCGTCCCGCTCGATCGCCCCCTCCCAGCGGTAGATGGAAATCATGCCGGGAAGGATGTTCACGCAGGCCACCAGGTTTTGGCGGACCAGCGACGCGCCGATCGTCTCGGCGACGCCGATGTCGGGAAAGGTCGCATAGACCAGGGTGAGATCGCCGTCGCGCATGGTCGCTTCCCGCTTGCCTGGAGATGTCGCCGGCATGGAAACCGGAACCGGCCGCGATTCCAACCCCCGTCATCGCCCGCGGCGCGCGGTGTGACCTCTCTGCACTGCCGTTGGCAGGCCGGATGGGGCATGCTAGATGAAACAGCCGCGTCGCACCGCCCGCGGCGAAGTGGAAAAACTTCGAAAATTCAATAATTTAGCGCGATCCTCTGAAACCACGCCGATGATGAGGCCGCTCAGGCGGCCGGCGGCGCGCGGCCGGACCCAGCCCATGACCCCTTCCGCCCAGACCGCGATCGCGTTCGTCGCGAGCCCGTCCGACGAGGCCGAGGGGGCGCGCGACGAACTCGTTCGGCTGTACGGCGACATCGCGCCCGAAGAAGCCGACGTCATCGTCGCGCTCGGCGGCGACGGGCTGATGCTGGCGACGCTGCACCGCTTCATGAACACCGGCAAGCCGATCTACGGGATGAACCGCGGGTCGGTCGGCTTCCTGATGAACGAGTACGGCGTCGACGATCTGCACGCGCGCATCGACCGGGCCGTCACCACCGCCATCCGGCCGCTGCTGATGACGGTCACCGACGCGCACGGCAGCGAGCACACGGCGCGCGCCATCAACGAGGTGTCGCTGCTGCGCCAGACGCACCAGGCCGCCAAGCTGAAGATCTCCATCGACAAGCGCGTGCGCCTGGACGAACTGATCTGCGATGGCGTGCTGGTCTCCACGCCGGCCGGCTCCACCGCCTACAACCTGTCGGCCCACGGCCCGATCCTGCCGATCTACGCGCCGTTGCTGGCGCTGACGCCGATCAGCGCGTTCCGGCCGCGCAACTGGCGGGGCGCGCTGCTGCCGAACCACGTCACCGTCCGCATCGACGTCTGCGACCACGCCAAGCGACCGGTCGCCGCCGCCGCGGACCACGTCGAGATCCGCTCGGTGGTGCGGGTCGAGGTGGCCGAGGACAAGCATTCGCGCAGCCTCGTCATGTTCGACCCGGACCACAGCTGGGACGAGCGGATCCTGACGGAACAGTTCCGCTACTGACAGGCGGTCACGGGGAGACGTCGGCGATGCGCTCCTGGTTGCTGGTACCCGTCGACAGCGCGCGCGCGCTGGAGTGCGCACGCGCCTCCGGCGCCGACGTTCTGGTGCTGAATCTGGCGGATTCCGTGGGCTCCGAGGCCCAGGCGGCCGCGCGCGAACGGGTGTGCGCGTTGATGGCCTCAAACTGCGCGATTCCGCGCGATTCGCGCGTTTTCGTGCGCATTCACGGCCTGCGCACGGCGGCTGCGCGCAGCGACCTCGCAGCGGTCATGCGCACGGCCCCCGACGGCATCGTCCTGACGGACTGCGATGGCGGACGCGACGTCGCCCGGCTCGACGCGATGCTCACCGTCTGCGAGGCCGAGTTCGGCCTGCCGGACCTCTCGACCGGGATCGTCGCCGAGGCCACCGCGCGCGCCGAGGCGCTGTTCGGGCTCGGCACCTACCGGGGCGCCAGCCGCCGCCTCACCGGCCTCGCCTGGGACGGAGCGGGCCTGGCCGCCGACCTCGGGTCGACCGCCGCCCGCGATGCCGGGGGCGCCCTCAGCGATCCCTGGAGCCTGGCCCGAACGCTCTGCCTGGCCGGCGCGGTCGCGGCGGGCGCCCAGCCGATCGACGCGGCCTACCCCGACGCCCGCGACCTCGCGGGCCTCGCCCGGGAGGCGGAGGCCGCCGCCCGCGACGGGTTCACCGGCAAGCTGGCGATCCATCCGGACCAGGTGCCGGTAATCAACGCGGCGACCGGTCGGGCGGGACCGCCCGCCCCGCTCAGCCCCGCGGCTTCCAGTGGTGCGTGATCGCCTCCAGCACCGGCCGCGGCCGGTCGATGGGGGCGCCGTCGGCGCGGCCAATGTGGACGAAGCCGGCCACCTGCTCGGTGGTCTCCAGGCCCAGCAGCTTGAGGGCTTCGGAATCGTAGGCGTACCATTCGGTGATCCACTGGGCGGCGAAGCCGTGGCCGCAGGCGGCGTGGACCAGGTTCATGCAGGCCGCACCCGCCGACAGGATCTGCTCCCACTCGGGGATCTTCGGATGCGATCCGGCACAGCTGATCACCGCGACGACGAGCGGGGCGCGGTCGAACCGGCGGCGCTCCAGCTCCAGGCGGTCCTCGCCCGCGTCAGGGTCGCGCTTCTTCACCAGATCGGCCAGCAGTTCGCCGAATCGGCTCCGCGAATCACCCTCGAAGAGGATGAACCGCCAGGGTGCCAGCTTGCCGTGGTCGGGCACGCGGGCGGCGATGGTGAGAATGTCGCGCAGCGTCTCTTCGTCCGGCCCCGGGCCGGCCAGGCTGGCGGCGGGAACGGAACGGCGGGTGCGCAGATGCTCGAGAAGATCCGTCATCGACTGCAGAATCCCTTGCGGAACGGGAGTGGGAAAGGGTGCCCCTTGGGCCGCGAAGGGGGCAAATGCGGGGCGAGAAAGCCTTGTGGCCACGATATCGACATCGTATTCAGCATCTAACGGTATCCGAACGACGCGAAAAGGACCGGCGGCCCCGCAGGCTGCAGACGGTCGTGACGAGCGAAGAGGACCAGACGGGATGAAGGTGATGGCGACCGGGCGACTGATGGCGGTCGTGGCCCTCCTTCTGGCCCTGGGCGCCCCGGCGATCGCGGCGGACGTCCCCGTGCCGCAGGCCAAGCCGGACCCGAATGCGGTGTCCGACCGGCAGATCCCGGACTTTTCCACCGTCTCGAATTTCCCGGTGCTGAGCAGCCCCGCCTTCACCTCGACGCTGTCCAACTACGCCTCGCCGTCGGAGATCGACACCGGCACCCCGTCGGACGTCGACACCGCGCTCTACCTGGTCGCCAAGCTGACCGACGACGGCCGGCCGCTCGACGCCGGCGTTCACTGGCGCGTCTTCGCGGTCATCCCGGATCCGGACGGGCGTCTGCCGCTGATCGCCGAGCGCGAGGGCGGCGACGCCGAGTTCCGGCTCAAGCCCGGCCGCTACCTGGTGCACGCGTCGTTCGGACGGGCGACGGCGGCCAAGCGGATCGACCTGTTCCGCGACGTGCAGACGGAATCGTTCGTGCTGAACGCCGGCGGCCTGAAGCTCAGCGCGGTCATCGGCGCCGACGACCAGGTTCCCAAGGAGCCGCTGTCGTTCTCCATCTACGAATCGAACGACGGCTTTCCGGACGGGCGGCGCCTGATCGCCGACGCCGCTCCCGACGAGGTGGTCCCGCTTCCCGTCGGCACCTATCACGTGGTCAGCCACTACGGCTCGGTGAACGCCGTGCGCCGGGCCGACCTGGAGGTGAAGGCGGGCAAGGTCATCGAGGCGACCATGCGCCACCGGGCGGCGACGGTGACGCTGAAGCTGGTCGGCGAAGCCGGCGGCGAGGCGCTGGCCGACACGGCCTGGACCGTCTACACGCCCGGCGGCGACATCGTGGTGGAAAGCGTCGGCGCCTTCCCCACCTTCGTGCTCGCCGACGGCGACTATTCGGTGGTGGCGAAGAACCGCGACCAGATCTACAGCCGCAACTTCAAAGTCGATGCCGGCGAGGACCGCGAGGTCGAGGTCGTCGCCAACAACGCGGTGAACTGACGTCCGCGTCCAACTCGACGCGACCTGGCCGAACGAAGCGACCCAGGCCCTTTGCGCGGTAGACAGTTCGGACGTGCAGAGGGCGGGCGACGGTTGGATTGGGGCAGCGCCCCCGAGCTGCACGCCAGCTCCCGGAACGACCCTCCTTCACTCAGCCGTTCTTGAGCTTCGCCACGTGACGGGCGAGTTTCCCCAGCGTCTGCCCTCCGTATTCGACCGCGCCGAAGCCGATCGCCCATTCGCGCCGCTCCCGCGACGGATGCATCTGACGGAGCGTCAGGACGGTCTTGCCGTCACTCTGTTCGTCGAAGGTGACGAGCATCCTGAACCGACCGGGGTCGTTGTCCTGATCGGCCCCGTGCTCGACCTCGATGAGCGCGGGGGCCTCCATGCGGAGGAAGACCATCCGGTTGGTGTACCGGGTGCCGTCCGCGGCGACCATGTCGAACCGCCAGACCCCGCCCGGAGTGAGGTCGATCTCCCGGGTTTCGATCGCCATGCCGTCCGGTCCGAACCACGCGCCGATCTGATCCGGGTCCGCCCAGGCCGCGTAGACGACGCTCCGGGGGGCATCGATCACGCGGGCGAGAACGATTTCGCGGTCGAGAGGCCAGTCTCGCCAGGGGGAGCTGGGGGCGTTGGTCGGGTCATTCATGGTCCGGTCCCTTTCTCGTCATGCGCTCGATGTGGGCTTCCATGCGATCGAGGCGTTCCTCCCAGGCGGAAATGTGCTGGTGGATCCACGCTTCGGTCGCCCGAAGGGCGTGCGGCTCGATCCGGCAGGTGCGAACGCGCCCGGATTTCTGAGAGGTGATCAGCCCGCTCTCTTCAAGCACGCGCACGTGCTTGAGCAGCGATGGAAGCGCCAGCTCGAACGGCTCGGAAAGCTCGCTGACGGATTTCGGGCCATCGCACAAACGGCTGACGATCGCCCGCCGCGTCGGATCCCCGAGCGCGGAGAAAGCCCTGTCCAGATCGGTCAAACACTTAGCCATGTCGGAAAGTATCAGCGCGGGCCTCGCGCGGTCAAGAAAACTTTCACGATTGGCTAAGTTTTAGATCTGGCGTCGAACGTTCGTGCGTCGGCTGACGATCCCGAAGATATCCGCGATGCGCACGGCTTCCGGCCTTGCGGCCAGCGCTATTGCGGCTTGATCCGGTAGCGGTAGCGGTAGGCCTCAGCGAAGCCCAGACGGTCGTAGAGGCGCAGGGCGCCGTCGTTGGCCACCGCGACCTGCAGATAGGCGCTCGTGGCGCCGAGGCCCCTGCCCCAGGCCAGCAGCGCCTCGATGAGGGCGCAACCGAGCCCCCGCCGCCGCGCGTCTTCGGAAATCACCAGGTCGAACAGGCCGACGGCTTGCCGCTCATAAACGGCAAGGCCGAATCCGACCGCACGGTCGTCGACCAGCACCGTTGCGAAGCCCGCCGGCACGGCGATCGCCTGGACGATGGCCGCGTGGGCGGTGGCGCTGGATGCCGACAGCCCGGTCAGGCGCGCGAAGCCCTCCATCCAACCGTCCGACGGAGCCGGCTCGACCCGCACCGAGCGGGCCGCGGGCGGGTCACTGGGCGCCGCAGGGGCGAGCGGAGCGGTGAGCACCACCGTGGGGCTGAAGACCGCATAGCCCGCGTCGTGGAGCGCCGCGTCGGCCTCGGGCGGCGCCAGCGGCGACAGGCGGAAGACGGGCTTGAGCCCGCACGCCGGATAGAGAGTCTCAGCCGTCTCCAGCACGCCCTTGAACGACGGATGCGGGACGCAGGCGTTCACCGAGTTGGCGCGGTTGGTGTAGCCGTCGCCGAGCCGGTAGAGCCAACCGTCGGCCATCACGGTCCGCCGCGACGGCCATGCGTTGAAGGCCCGCTCCTCGAGCGCCTGGATGTCGGTGAGGCTGATCATCGCAAGGAGTTATCCACGGCGGCCGCCGGCCCGCAATGCCAGGACAGTTCACGCTGAAATGCGAGAAGGCCGCGCCCGGTGCGGACGCGGCCCTCTGCTTGATGTCGACGGCCGTGGTGGATCAGGCGGCTTCGACGGCCGCCAGCGCCCGCTTCAGGTCGGGCGGGGTCGCCTCGGCGACGAGGCTGGTCACGGCCTCCTTGAGGCTCATGGCGGTCTGGTCGCGCGAGCCGAGACGGCGCACGTTGACCGATCCGCCCTCCGCCTCCCGCTGGCCGACCACGAGGATGACCGGCACCTTGGCGTGGCTGTGCTCGCGGACCTTGTAGTTGATCTTCTCGTTGCGCAGATCGGCGTTCACCTGCAGCCCGGCGGCCTTCAGCTTCCGCGTGACATCGGTGGCATAGGCGTCGGCGTCCGACGTGATGGTGGCGACCACCACCTGCACCGGCGCCAGCCACAGCGGCATGTGACCGGAATGGTTCTCGATCAGGATGCCGAGGAAGCGCTCCATCGAGCCGCAGATGGCCCGGTGGATCATCACCGGCTGGGTCTTCTCCGAGTTGCTGTCGATGTAGAAGGCGCCGAAGCGCTCCGGCAGGTTGAAGTCCACCTGGGTGGTGCCGCACTGCCACTCGCGCCCGATGGCGTCGCGCAGCGTGTACTCGAACTTCGGGCCGTAGAAGGCGCCCTCGCCCGGCAGGATGCCGGTCTTGATGCGGCCGCCCGAGTCCGCCTCGATCTGCTCCAGGACCCGCGCCATGATCGCCTCGGCGTGGTCCCAGTTCTCGTCCGGGCCGACGCGCTTCTCCGGCCGTGTCGACAGCTTCACCGTGATCTCGTCGAAGCCGAAATCCGAATAGGTCGACAGGATCAGGTCGTTGATCCGGAGGCACTCGGCGGCGAGCTGCTCCTCGGTGCAGAAGACGTGGGCATCGTCCTGGGTGAAGCCGCGCACGCGCATCAGTCCGTGCAGCGCGCCCGAGGGCTCGTAGCGGTGGACGGTGCCGAACTCGGCGTAGCGGATCGGCAGGTCGCGGTAGCTCTTCAGCCCGTGCTTGAAGATCTGCACGTGGCCCGGACAGTTCATCGGCTTGATCGCGAACACGCGATGGTCGGCCTCTTCGTCGTCCGGGTGGGTGAAGGCGTAGGCCGACTTCACCGCGAACATGTTCTCCTGGTACCAGCCCCAGTGGCCCGAGGTCTCCCAGAGCGCCTTGTCGAGGATCTGCGGCGCGTTGACCTCGTCGTAGGTCCCCTCCAGGCGGCGGCGCATGTAGGAGACCACCGACTGGAACATGCGCCAGCCCTTGGCGTGCCAGAACACGACGCCCGGCCCCTCCTCCTGGAAGTGGAACAGGTCCATTTCCCGGCCGAGGCGGCGGTGGTCGCGCTTCTCCGCCTCCTCCAGCATGTGGAGGTAGTCGGCCAGCTGCTGCTTCGACGCCCAGGCGGTGCCGTAGATGCGCGTCAGCATCGGGTTGTTGGAATCGCCGCGCCAGTAGGCGCCGGCCACCTTCATCAGCTTGAAGGCGTCGCCGACTTTACCCGTCGACGGCATGTGCGGACCGCGGCAGAGGTCGAACCAGTCGCCCTGCTTGTAGATCTTGACGTCCTGGTCTTCCGGGATCGCGTCGACGAGCTCGACCTTGTAGGCCTCGCCCTTCTCCGAGAAGACGCGCTTCGCCTCGTCGCGGCTCCACACTTCCTTCGTGAAGGCGGCGTCGCGAGCGATGATCTGGCGCATCTTCGCCTCGATGCCCTCCAGGTCGTCGGGCGTGAACGGCTCGTTGCGCGCGAAATCGTAATAGAAGCCGTTCTCGATCACCGGGCCGATGGTCACCTGGGTGCCGGGATAGAGCTCCTGCACCGCCTCGGCCATGACGTGGGCCGCGTCGTGGCGGATCAGCTCCAGGGCGCGGTCGTCGTCGCGGGTGACGATCTCGATCGCCGCGTCGGCGCGGATCGGCTCGGCGAGATCCGCCAGCTCACCATCCAGCGTGACGGCCACGGCCTTCTTGGACAGCGACTTGGAGATCGAGGCGGCGACGTCGAAGCCGGTCGTGCCGTCCTCGAACGCGCGCACGGATCCATCGGGGAAAGTCAGGTCGACCATGGTGTTCTCCTTGCTCACTCACTGCCAACGATCGCAGGTAAGCTTGTTGGTTCAGGCGTTCGCCGCGGACCGGACCGGTGGCCGCGACAGTCGGACGTCGAGCTTTTGGCGCCGCGCGGACGTCCGGTCAACCTCGACGGGCGCGGAGCGCGCCTGCGGCAGATCGGCTCAGCGGTCGAGGCGGGTGTTGGGGGCGATGTGGCGCCCCGTCCAGCAGCCATAGGCCCACGGCCGGTACCAGCGGCCGCCCGAATGCCCGGCCCGCTCCGGGACCGGATCGAAGCCCGACGCCCCGAACGGCTGGCAGCGGGCCATCCGCGCCAGCGTCATCCAGCCTCCGGCCCAGAAGCCGTGCCGGGCGATCGCCTCGTCGGCATATTGCGAGCACGTGGGCAGATAGCGGCAGTGGCGCCCGACCAGCGGCGACAGCGTCAGCTGGTAGAGGCGGATCAGGCCGCGGCCGACGAGAACGCCGGGACCGCGGCGACGGCCGGGGATCGCGGGGGCTGCCGAATGATCATGCCCGCAGCCGCGGTGCCCTTCGACCGGTTCGGGATGCGGCGCCGGATCGGCGGACATGCGCGTGCCCTCAGGCGGTGGCGGCCTGGTCGGCGCGGGCCTCGATCTGGTCGAGCGCGTCGACCACCGCATCGAACGTCAGCATCGTCGAGGCGTGGCGGGCCTTGTGGGCACGCACCGGCTCGAGATAGCGCAGATCGGCCCAGCGCCCCTCGGGCGGCGGACCGTTCTCCTTCAGCATTCTGCGGACGGCCTCGCGGACGCCGCGCAGCTCCTCCGGCGTCGAGCCGACGACGGTCCGCGCCATGATCGACGACGACGCCTGCCCGAGCGCGCAGGCCTTCACGTCGTGGGCGAAATCGCTGACGACGCCGTCGGCGAGCTGGATGTCGACGGTGACGGTCGAGCCGCACAGCCGCGAATGGGCGGTGGCGGTGGCGTCGGGATGATCGAGGCGACCGAGCCGCGGGATGTTGCCGGCGAATTCCAGGATCCGGTCGTTGTAGAGGTCGTCGAGCATGGCGAATCCATCGGGCGCAATGTGGGAGCGCAATGTCGTGGGCGCGCATGGCGAAGCGCGCGTTTTTCCTTATATGGCCCCTTGGGCGGATTCTCCAATGAAGGGGTCGCGCTCCAGGCGCACCCGGTCTACCTCTGGCGGTCCGGACGCGCCCGCCCGGGCATGTCCGGCCCGACGCATGCGAGAAGGTCTCGAGATGGATGCCATAGCCGACACCCCCGCCCGCCCCGAGGACGCGACCCGTCCCACGCGCGCCGAGGCGGAGGCCGCCGTGAAGACGCTGATCGCGTGGGCGGGGGACGATCCCTCGCGCGAAGGCCTTCTGGAAACCCCGGCGCGGGTCGCCAAGGCGTTCGCCGAGCTGTTCTCCGGCTACGACGCCGACCCGCAGCTGGTGCTCGACCGGGTGTTCGAGGACGTCGCCGGCTACGACGACATGGTGCTGGTGAAGGACATCGCCTTCCACTCCCACTGCGAACACCACATGCTGCCGTTCTTCGGCAAGGTGCACGTCGCCTACTATCCGGCGAACGGCGTCGTCGGGCTGTCGAAGATCGCCCGGCTGGTCGACATCTACGCCCGCCGCCTGCAGACCCAGGAGACGATGACGGCGCAGATCGTCGCCGCCATGGACGCCGCGCTGGGCACCCGCGGCGTGGCGGTGATGATCGAGGCGGAGCACCTGTGCATGTCGATGCGCGGCATCGCCAAGGCCGGCGCGCTGACCATCACCACGCGCTTCTCCGGCCTGCTGCGCGACGATGCGGCCGAGCAGGCGCGGTTCATCTCGATGGTGCGGGGCTGAGCATGGCCGACAGCACGACGCCGTTCCCCCCGCCGCTCGACAAGGCCGCCCAGGACGAGGCGGCCGCGTTCCGCCCGAAGTTCGACGCCGACGGGCTGGTGACCTGCGTCGTCACCGACGCCGACACCGGGCTGCCGCTGATGGTCGCCCACATGAACGCCGAGGCACTGGAAAAGACGATCGAGACCGGCATCGCCCATTACTGGAGCCGCTCGCGCGCCAGCCTCTGGCGCAAGGGCGATACGTCGGGCTCGGTGCAGAGCGTCGCCGAAATGCGGGTGGACTGCGACCAGGACGCCGTGTGGATCCGGGTGCGCGTGGCCGGCGACGGCTCCAGCTGCCACACCGGCCGGACCTCGTGCTTCTACCGCCGGGTGCCGCTCGGGCCCGGCGCGGCGACGCGCGGCACGCTGCAGTTCATCGAGGACTGAGCCGGCGGCACGGCGCCGGCGCCACGCACGGCTTGCCCTGGCGACGCCGTGCGGTCAGGGTCGTGCCGACGAGAGCCACCCCGCCCCTCCTTGCGACCCCCGGATCATGACCCTCACCGACCCCGCCGCCCGTCCCGCACCGGTTCCCTCCGCCGATCCGGTGTGGTCGAAGGGGTTCACGCCGCGCATCGGCTTGGCGCTCGGTGGCGGCGCGGCGCGCGGCTGGGCCCACATCGGCGCCATCCGGGTGCTGGAGGAGGCCGGGATCCGCGCCGACATCGTCACCGGCACGTCGATCGGCGCGGTGATCGGCGCCGCCGCCATGGCCGGCAAGCTCGACGCGCTGGAGGCTTTCGCGCGCTCCCTCACCCGCCGCAACGTGGTCGGGCTGATCGACCCGGTGTTCGGCAGCGGCGGGCTGATCGGCGGGCGGCGGCTGGTGCGGCTCTTGAAGCGCGATCTCGGCGACATCCGCATCGAGGAGATGGAGCGGGCGTTCCTGTGCGTCGCCACCGAACTGGGCACCGGCCACGAGATCTGGCTGCGCTCGGGGGCGCTGGTGCCGGCGCTGCGCGCCTCGTTCGCGCTGCCCGGGGTGTTCCAGCCGGTGCAGATCGGCGGCCGCTGGCTGGTCGACGGGGCGCTGGTCAACCCGGTGCCGGTGTCGGCCTGCCGGGCGCTGGGGGCGCGGGTGGTGATCGCCATCAACCTGCACTCCGACATCTTCGGCCGCGGCACCACGGTGGTGCACGCGATGCCGCCGGGGCCGGTCGACGCGCTGCCGGAGGCGGCCGAGGCCGCCCGGGCCGCGCAGGACGCCGAGGACGCCGAAGCCGGGCCGCACGACGGCCACGGCCTGTTCCACGCGCTGCGCGAACGCCTGCGGATGCAGCTGTTCGGCGACGACGACGCCCACCTGCCCGGCCTGATGGGGGTGATGATGGAATCCTACAACATCATGCAGGACCGGCTGACCCGCTCGCGCATGGCCGGCGATCCGCCCGACTACGCCATCGGGCCGCGGCTGGGCGACATCGGGCTGTTCGATTTCCACCGGGCCGACGAGGCCATCGAGATCGGCGCCGAGGCCACCCGGCGCGGCCTCGACGACATCCGCCACCTGATCGAGACCCTGCGGTAGACGCCCGGCCGGGGGAAAACCGCAAGGGCACTTTTCCTGGGATTTGCGAAGCCAGCGCGCGACCGCGCGCCGGCCGGTCAGGCCGCCCACCCGGAGCCGGTGAGCGCAAGCGAACACGGCGTGAGGGGAATGGATTCTCTTCCCGCAAATCCCGGACGGAAAACCGGTTCCCACTTTTCCTGGGATTTGCCTGTCTCCCGCCAATCCCGGACGGAAAACCGCAAGGGCACTTTTCCTGGGATTTGCTCAGGCCGTGGCGATGTAGCTGCGCATTTCCTCGGCCTCGCGCTCGGCCTGGGCGATGCGGTGCTTGACCACGTCGCCGATGGAGATGACGCCGACGATGCGGCCGCCCTTGAGCACCGGCATGTGGCGGAAGCGGCCGGCGGTCATGCGTTCCATCACCGTCGCGATGGTGTCGTCGGGGGTGACCGTCACCACCGAGCGGGTCATCAGGTCCGCGGCGGAGCGCTCCAGCGCCGCCGGCCCATGCCCGGCGCAGGCCTTCACGATGTCGCGCTCCGACAGGATCCCGACGATCGCCCCGTCGGGGCTGGTCACCAGAATCGCACCGATCTTGTGCTCGGTCAGCCGCCGGCAGATGTCGGCAACCGTCTCTGCCTCTGTCGCGGTGACGATGTCATGGCCCTTGTCGGCCAGAATGGATGCCACGGTCATAGTCGCCTCCCTTTTCGACGCGCCTCTTTCCAGGGCCGGTCCCGAGCAGTCCCTGGCGATCGTGTGACGCCACAGGATCGGCAAGGTTCGAGATCGGCCGCGGCGCTGGCCTGTCGGCCGCAACCGCCGATCAGGACCTAGAATGATGGCACGAAGATCACCGCGGACAAGACGGAATCATCCCGGCACCGGGCCTGGCCGGCCGGTCGCACCGAAACGTGAACGATTCCATGGATTTATGCCGGCATCGGGCGTTTGCCGAGACCGGCTCCCGTTTCCGGTCCGATGCCCTGGCGAGTCCCGTTCGGAGCCCACGCGGGCGGAACGGAGAGGACCTGCTCGAGGGCCTGATTCCGGAGCGTCTTCCGATCGGTCGGGTGAGCCACCCGATCGGAAGAGGTTTCAGGCCGACCAGCGGCCGGCGCGCGGCTGGTGGAGCGGCTTGACCGGATCGAAGAAGCGGAACAGCAGCAGGCCTGCGATGAAGCCGCCGATGTGGGCCTCCCAGGCGATGACCTCGCCGCCGCCGACGATCGAGGCCGAGCCCAGCCCGACCAGCAGATTGATGCCGAACCACACGCCCACGAAGATCATCGGGCGGGGGCTGCGCACCGTCTGCGCCAGCGTCAGCGCCGGAACCCGGTAGGCGCGGTCGTCGGGCACCCGGAAGGCGCCGAGCGGCGCGCCGGTCTGGAACACGAAGCGGGCGGCCGCCGCCATCTGGGCCGAAATCGCCGCGGAGGCGCCGATCACCGGCACCATGTCGCCGAAATGCAGAGCCAGATGGATGGCCGCCCCGGCGACCGCGCCGACCGCCGAAAAAGCCAGGAAGCGGGCGGGCCCGAACCGCCGGGCCAGCGCGCTGCCGAACGCCACCAGCCACAGGCAGTTGACCAGAAGGTGGGTCACGTTGCCGTGCAGGAAGGCGTAGGTGAGGAACGACCAGACGGCGGCCCCCTGGTTGAGGAGGCTCCACCAGTAGGCATCGGGACCGGCCGGCAGGTAGAAGGAAAAGATGTCGCCGGCATAGCGCGCGGGGATGAAGGCAAACAGCAGCAGCACGCCGACGTCCGCCTCGTAGGAGAGCAGCACGGTGCGGACGACGTGGACGAGGACCAGTACCGCCGTCAGCCAGACCACCGTCTGCGGGATCGTGAACATGGGTTCGCCGCGCGGGCGGTCGGACAGGCTCATGAAACGGGGCGCTCTGCAAACATGGTCGGCGGCCGGTCCTTCGGTCGGGGGCGGCGCAAGCGCGCCAGTGGCCTGCCCCGGTCAGAACGAACACGTCCGGAGGGGGCCTGGTTCGATGCGTGGGTCTGGAGCTGCGTCCAGGAGACGGAGCCGTCCGATCGGAACGACGGCGACGACAGGGCGGTCACGACACCTGCGCCGCGCCCGCGGCCCAACCAAGCAGATCCCGGCGCAACGCTCCAGTGGTGATAGAGCCGCAGTGTCTGCGAGACAAGGTGAGCGATGGCGTGCAGCGGCCTGACATCGTTACTTATTCGTAGCCCCGCTCGTGTCGGTTCAATTCAATTGCAAGCCGTCCGTTTCATCGGGCGGCAAGTCGATCCGTGGCAAGACTGTTTCCACAGTCGGTCGGTTGTCGCGGTTGCGACCTCCATAAAACTACCGCGGCGACCGACCGACGAAGCTCCGCCATCGGCAATCGAGCCGAGCGTCCAGTCGGTCCAGGGTTCCAACTCAATGAAGCCAATCAACCGGATTGCCCTGGCCTGGCTCGCAGCCCCGTGTCTCGCATGGGTTCTCGCCGCCCCGACGCCGTCTCAGGCCGAAACCAACCGGTTCATGCCGCTGGCGGCCGACACCGAAGCCCCCGACGGCTTCGTCGACTTCTGCACCCGTTTCCCCGTCGACTGCCAGGAGAACGGCGAGCCGTCCCGGGCCGTGGTGCTGACCGAAGACCGCTGGGTGGAACTCGTGGAGACCAACCGCAGCGTCAACCGGACGATCAGTCCGACCACCGACCAGGAATTCTACGGCCGCGAGGAATTCTGGACGTTTCCCCAGACGGCCGGCGACTGCGAGGACTACGTTCTGCTGAAACGCCACCGGCTGATCGGCAAGGGCTGGCCATCGAGCGTGCTGCTGATCACCGTGGTGCGCGACGAGAACGGCGAAGGCCACGCCGTGCTCACCGTCGGCACCGATCGCGGCGACCTGATCCTCGACAACCGCACGGACGTGATCCTGCCCTGGAACAATCGGCCGTACACGTACGTGAAGCGCCAGCGCATCCGCAATCCGCGGGCCTGGGTCCGGGTCCTGGATCCGCGCGCCACGCAGGCCGTCGGCTCGGTCCGCGCGCCGAGCGTCCAGACCACCCGCCCCCAGGACTAACGATCCGCCGGCAACGCGGCGCTACAGCGCCTCGAGCCCGTTCGCGTAGCGCTTCCAGTTGGCCACGTAGTGGGCGGCGCTGGCGGTGAGCGCCCGGGCCGACGCCTCGTCGAGGGTGCGCACCACCTTGCCCGGCATGCCGACCACCAGCGAGTTGTCGGGGATCTCCTTGCCCTCGGCGATGAGCGCATTCGCGCCGATGATGCAGTTGCGGCCGATCCGGGCGTGGTTGAGCACCGTGGCGCCCATGCCGACCAGCGAATTGTCGCCGATGGTGCAGCCGTGCAGGATCGCCTTGTGGCCGATGGTGCAGTCCTTGCCGATGGTCAGCGGCGCATCGAGATCGGTGTGGAAGACCGAGCCGTCCTGGACGTTCGACCGCTCGCCGATCTCGATCCATTCGTTGTCGCCGCGCAGGACGGCGCCCCACCAGACGCTCGCATCGACGTGCAGGCGCACCTTGCCGATGAGGACGGCGGTGGGCGCGACCCAGAATGCCCCGTCGCCGGGAAGATCGGGGCCGACCCCGTCGAGCGCGTACAGCGACATCGGTGCCTACTCCTCCAGATCGAGCTCGAGGATGGCCATGGTGAAGTTCCACGACAGGTCCTCGTCCTCGTCGTCGCGGAACAGCACCCCGATGAACTCTTCGCCGAGATAGACCTCGGCGGAATCGGACTTCTTCGGCCGCGCACGCAGCGTCAGCGTCGGATTGCCGAATTTCCGCTGCATGTAGTTCTGAAGTTTCGCGATTTCCGCCTTGTCCAAGAAATCCTCCGGTCAGGTAACGAGTGTGAGAAGTCGCGCGACGGCAGCGATGCCGTCCCGCACGAGTGTCCGAACGCGCTCAGGCGCGCGCGTCGAAATCGGCCAGGATCTGGTCCATCGACCGGGCCGGCTCGGCGCAGCCCGCCGTTCCAACCACACGCGCCGGCACGCCCGCAACCGTGGTGTTCGGCGGGACGGCCTTCAGCACCACCGATCCGGCGGCGACACGGGCGCAGTTTCCGACCTCGATGTTGCCGAGAATCGCGGCGTGCGCGCCGATGAGCACGCCGCGGCGGATCTTCGGATGACGGTCGCCGTCTTCCTTGCCGGTGCCGCCGAGGGTGACGCCCTGCAGGATGGAGACGTCGTCCTCGATGACGACGGTCTCGCCGACGACGACGCCGGTGGCGTGGTCGATGAAGATGCCCCGCCCCATCGGCACGGCCGGATGGATGTCGACCTGGAACTCGGCCGAGGCCCGGCTCTGGAGATAGTAGGCGAAGTCGCGGCGCCCCTCGTGCCAGAGCCAGTTGGCCAGCCGGTGGGTCTGGATGGCCTGGAAGCCCTTGAAATAGAGCACCGGATCGATGAGCCGGTGACAGGCCGGGTCGCGCTCGTAGACCGAGACGATGTCGACGCGCAGCATGTCGGCAAGGTCCGGGCGGGCGGCGAAGGCCTGGTTGAAGGCGTGCCGGAGATGGGTCGGGCCGACGGCGGCGTCGCCCAGCCGGTCGGCGATGCGCTGGCTGATGACGTCTTCCAGGCTCGACTGGTCGAGGATGGTGGCGTGGATGAAGCCGGCGAGCGCCGGCTCGTTGTGGGAGATCCGCCGGGCATCCTCGCGGATCCGTTCCCAGACAGGATCGTGACTGGCCAGCGGAGCGACGTTGCCGCGCTCGGCGCTCTCACGCTCGGTAATGGGAGACATGGCCGCGTGTCCTTTCCTGGTGGGTCGCGATCCGAGCCTTGAAGATAGTGCTTCGGACGGCGGAGGCAAAGCCACGCCGCAGACCACGATCACCGATGCGGGGACATGGCCGAATTCCCCGCGAAGGTCAAACCCGCGGCCCCGGACGGCGGGCGACCGCCCACCGGACCCGGGCCGCCCGGTCAGGGACGGGCGGCGAGGAAGTCCAGCACGCCGGCCTTGTAGACCTTGTCGCCGACGGCGAGCATGTGGTCGCGGTCGGGGATGGCGCAGACCTTCGACCCGGGAATCAGCGCCGCGAGCTCCTCGGCGGAGCCGGCGATGTCGTCGGTGGTGCCGACGGCAACGAGCGCCGGCGGCTTGAGGCCCGCGATGGCGTCGGCGGAGATCCGGTTGCTGGAGGCGCGCATGCAGGCGGCGAGCGCCTTCAGGTCGCTGCCGGTCTGCTGGGCGAACTGGCGGAACTTGCGGCCGAGCGGCGTCGTGACCTCGGCCAGCGACGGCGCTTCCAGCGCCGCGACGATGAGATCCTGGCCGCCGACGCCGCGGATCATGCCGATGCCGAGCCCGCCGAAGACGACGCTGCGGACCTTCTCGGGATGGGCGAGCGACAGGAACGCGGAGATCCGGGCGCCCATCGAGTAGCCCATCACGTCGACGCGCCCGAGCTCCAGATGGTCGATCAGCCGCGCCGCGTCGCCCGACATCACGTCGGCCGGATAGGCGTCGCTGTCGTAGAGCTTCTCGCTCTCGCCGTGGCCGCGGTTGTCGAGGGCGATGACGCGGCGGCCGTCCTTCAGCAGTGTGTCGACCCAGCCGGGGGTGACCCAGTTCATGCTCTTGGAGGAGGCGAAGCCGTGGATCAGCAGGATCGGCTCGCCCTCGCCCACGTCGAAATAGGCGATGGAAATGCCGTCGGACGAGAAGGTCTGGGTCGGGTACGGAGAAGCCACGTTCACTCGCAGGGTTTCAAGCAGGGACGCGGCGGACCTTAGAGCCTTTTCCGACCAGGGGGAAACACCCGCGGGGGAAGAACCGGCTCTGGATCCGACGCGTGCGGACGATCGGAACGCGTCCGATCCGGGGCATCCGGACGGCGGCCGCCCCAGCCGGCCCGGCCCGGCGGCGCAGGCGCATGGCGCAGATCGCCGCGCCCCTTTGCATCCGGGCCGGACGCGGGATATCGTCCGCGCGAATTCACCGACGAGATTTGCGGAGCGCCGGCCATGTCGGACAATGTCATTCCCCATTTCCAGAACGATCCGGGCATCGACCGGATCCACATCGGCGCGAAGGAATTCATGTGCGTGGGCGCCCGGCCGCCCTTCGACCATCCGCACGTGTTTCTCGACATGGGCAACGAGGGCGAGATCGTCTGCCCCTATTGCTCCACCCATTACATCCTCGACCCCGCCCTCTCCCCCCACGACGCCAGGCCGTCGGACTGCGAGTTCAAGGAAGCGGCGGCCTGACCGCTCCTTCCGTCGATGGATGACCCAGGCAGGATCGCCGTCGCGGGCGCCGGCATCGCCGGGCTGACGTCAGCGCTGCAGCTCGCCCGGCTCGGCCACGACGTCGACGTGTACGAGCGGGCGACGACGCTGAGCGAGGTGGGCGCGGGCATCCAGCTGTCCCCGAACGTCGGCCGGCTGCTGTCGCAGCTCGGCCTCGATGCGGCGCTCGACGCGCACGCAGTGCAGCCGGATTCCGTGCAGATGCGATCGGGCCGGGACGGCCGGACGATCGCCCGGGTGCCGCTGGGCGACGCCGCCCTCATGCGCTACGGGGCGCCCTACCGCGTGATCCACCGGGCCGACCTGCAACGGGTGCTGGTGGACGCCGTCGCTGCCTCGCCGCGCGTCACGCTGACCCTCGGCGCGACCATCCTCTCCGCATCGGAGCGGGACGGCGGCGTCACCCTCGAGCTGGCGTCGGGTCCGCGCCGCGCGCCGCTGCTGGTGGTGGCCGACGGCGTCTGGTCGACGCTGCGCGCCGCCGTCAATGGCGTGACGGCGCGGGCAACGGGACAGACCGCCTGGCGCGCCGTGGTCGACCGGCCACCGTCGGAGAGCGAGGCGCCCCCGACGACCGACCTCTGGCTCGCGCTCCGCGTGCACGTGGTCCGCTATCCGATTGCCGGTGGCGCACGTTCCAACCTCGTCGTGGTGATGGCCGATCCGGCGGCGGCCGACCCGGCCGACCGGCTGAACGCGGAAACCGCCCTGCCCGCCGCACCGCTGGCCCGCCTCGACCCGGGCCTGCGCCGACTGCTCGAGGCGGTGCCGTCCTGGACGCGCTGGCCGCTCTACTCGGTCGACCCGGGTGCCCGCTGGACGCGCGGCCGCATCGCGCTGGTGGGCGACGCGGCCCACGCCATGCTGCCGTTCCTGGCCCAGGGCGGCGCGATGGCCATCGAGGACGCGGCCGAGCTCGCGGCGACGATCGGCATGCACGGCCCGACCGAGGCGGCGCTGGCCGCCTACGAGCGCCGACGCAAGCCGCGGGTGGTGGCGATCTGGCGCGAGGCGGAGCGGCTCGCCCGCATCTACCATCTGCCCTATCCTGCCTCGCTCGGCCGCGACCTGGCGCTCGCCGCACTGGGTCCGGCCAGGCTTCTCAAGCGGATGGACCGCATCTACGGCTGGCGTCCGCCGACCCCGCCGGCTTGAGGTCCGCCCCGGCTCGGGGTAGACGAGCGAACCGGTTTCCCCTCCAGCGCGACAGCGACATCCGCCGATGACCGACGCCGACCAGCCCGAAGCCTCCGCCACCCGCTCCGTGACCGCCGGCATCGTCGTCATCGGCGACGAGATCCTGTCGGGGCGGACCAAGGACACCAACGCCGGTTTCATCGCGGAGTACCTCACCGAGATCGGCATCGAGGCGCGGGAGGTCCGGATCGTCCCGGACGTCACGTCGATGATCGTCGAGGCGGTCGACACGCTCAGGGCCCGCTACACCTACGTGTTCACCACCGGCGGCATCGGCCCCACCCACGACGACATCACCGCCGACGCCATCGCCACGGCGTTCGGGGTGGGCATCGAGATCGATCCGCGGGCGGTGGAACTGATGCGGCAGCGCTATCCGGACCTGGAGATGACGCCGGCCCGGCTGCGGATGGCGCGCATCCCCCACGGCGCCGAGCTGATCGAGAACCCGGTGTCCGGCGCCCCCGGCTTCCAGCTGGGCAACGTGTTCGTGATGGCCGGCGTGCCGAAGATCATGCAGGGCATGCTGGAGCGCACCGGGCCGCGGCTGCGCACCGGCCAGCGCATCCTCAGCGAAACCGTCGAGGCGCTGATGCCGGAGGGCCGCATCGCCGAGCCGCTGTCGGAGATCGCGCGCGCCTTCGCCGACGTCTCCATCGGCTCGTACCCGCATTTCGACGGCAAGCAGTACCGGACCCAGGTGGTCGTGCGCAGCCGCGACCCTGAACGGATCGCCGCGACGATCGCCGCCATCGAGGCGGCGATCGCCAAACTCGAACAAGCCAGCTAGGGCCGTCGCGGTCCCGCCATCGCGGAACGGCTCCCCTTTCCATTGCTCCAGCGAGGGCCCCCATGGCGATCGAGCCGACCGCATTGCCGGACAAGGCGTTTCCGGTGTCCTGGGACCAGTTTCACCGGGACGCCCGGGCGCTCGCCTGGCGGCTGGCCGGACAGGGCGACTTCAAGGGCATCGCCTGCATCACCCGCGGCGGGCTGGTGCCGGCGGCGATCGTGGCGCGGGAGCTGGGCATCCGGCTGATCGACACCGTCTGCATCGCCTCCTATCACGAGTTCAAGCACCAGGGTGAGATGACGGTCCTGAAGGGCGTGAGCCAGACGCTCGCCGACGTCGGCGGCGACCAGGGCGAGCACATCCTGATCGTCGACGACCTGGTCGACACCGGCGCCACCGCCAAGGTGGTGCGCGCCTTCCTGCCGAAGGCGCACTTCGCCACCGTCTACGCCAAGCCGAAGGGACGGCCGCTGGTCGACACCTTCATCACCGAGGTGTCGCAGGACACCTGGATCTATTTCCCCTGGGACCTGGGGCTCAGCTTCCAGGCGCCGATCTCCGGCCAGCCCTGAGCCGGGCCGGGCCGGCAATTGCGCTCGTCCGGCGCCGCATGCCATTCTGGTTCCGGTTCCCCCGAGGCGGGCGTTTTCCCGTCGACCATGCGCGAGGCGCGATGCCCCTTCTCGAAGCCGTCTCGGACGACTTTCTCGGCCTCTCCGGCTTCCGGGAGGCGCTCGACCCCGCCCAGATCGAGGCGCTGTCGGAAGCCGAGCGCGAGCCGCTGGACGACGCGCTGATCGCCGAGACGCTGGCGGCCCGGCTCGGCCGCCTGTCGGTGCGGCTGCGCGGCATCGCCGAGCGGCCGTTCGAGGCCCTGGGCGTCCTCACCGTGTCGAGCCGGCCCGGGCGGCTGTTCCTGCACTGCCAATCCGACGACCGCCACGCCACGGTGGTGCTGGAGCTGGACTTCCGCGACGGCTGCCTGCGCGTCGACTTCGCGCGCGGCCTGGAGCGCATGGACAGCGGGAGCTTCCGCTCCGCCGCGCTGATGGCGGCGCGCAACCGCTTCGTGCGCCGGCTGCTGGAAGGCGCCGTCCTGGAGGTGGTGGACGCGGACGGCCGGGTGCTGGGCCGGGCGGCGCCCCGCGCATTCAACCACGTGGACCTGTCGCCGGCCTTGCGCAGCTACCGGGCGTTCGCCCGGTCGTGGGAGGCGATCGCCGCGAACCGCCTGTTGCGACGGGCCGACCCGCCCCGCGACGCGCCCGCCGCCTGGCTGAGTTCGACCGTCCTCTCGCGGGTGGCGCAGCCGGCATTCTAGAGCATTGAATCTGAACCCATTTCCGATCAGGTGATTCCACCTGATCGGAAGATGTTCTCGCCTCTCCCCCTCCGCGCTCAGGCGTCCGGGTCGACGGTGAACAGCTCCTGCGGGCGCTCGACGCCGCGCAGCGCATAGCGGCCGACCGAGACGAACCGCCGCCGGTCCTCGTCGGATGCCGCCGCGCAGAATGCCTCCGACATCAACAGGTCCCGCTCGGCCGACCGGCACATGGCCGCAACCCGGCTCGTCTCGTTGACGGCCGGGCCAACGACGGTGAAGTCAAGCCGGTCGCGGCTGCCGACATTGCCGTAGAACACCTCGCCGATATGCAGCCCGATATAGGGCGTGGTGACCGGCAGCGCCGTTTCCCGGTGCTCCGCCTCCAGCGCCGGAAGGCGGGCGCGCAGCGCCTTCTCCGCCGCCAGCGCCATGGCGCAGCCGCGCGCCGGGTCGGCCGCGTCGAAGATCGCCAGCGTGCCGTCGCCGATCAGCTTGAGAACCTCGCCGCCGGCCTCGTGGATCGACGAGATCACCGCGTCGGAATAGGAATTGAGGAACGGGATGACGGCGGTCGGCTCGGCCGTCTCGGTGATCCGGGTGAAGCCGCGCAGATCGCTGAACCAGAGCACCGCGTTGATCTTCTCGGTGACGCCGCGGGCGATGTTGCCGGCGAGCACGCGGCCGCCGGTGTTGCGGCCGAGATAGGTCTCCACCAGCGTGCGGGTGATGCGCGCCAGCGAGGCGGACTTCATTGCCACCGCGAGCGGCAGGATCATCACCTTCATGCCCGAGAGCGCCTCGTCGGAGAAGCCGTCCGCGCCATCGGTAAGCCAGGAGGAATAGATGCAGTCCATCTCGCCGATGATGCCGTCGGCGGCAAACCGGTGGATCAGGGCGACGTAGTCGGTCTGTCCGCGCGCGGCGAGTTCCTCCAGAACCGGAAACTCGGCCTTGCCGCCGGTCGAGAGCCGGCGGCGGAGATGCGTCTCTCCCGTCTGGACCAGGTGGTAGAAGGTGCTCTGGGTCCAGCGCTCGTCCTCCTCGCCGCCCGGCCCGCTGCGACCGTACTCGATGATGGCCGGCACCTCCGGATCGTCGCGACGCCAGCGGAACACCCTGCCCTCGTAGACCGGATGCAGCGTGTCGATGATGACGTTGACCTCCGACAACGGAAACCCGGCGTTCACCGCACGCTGGCAGAAGCCCTCCAGGAGGTCCGGTTCGCTGATGCCGTCGAGACCGGCGCGCATCAGCCATTCGGTGAGTTCGGCGAATGCCGTCGGATTCATCTGTACCCCTGGAGCAGAGCCAATTGCAGTCGTTCCGATCGCATCGGCCGGAACGCGACCCCCGTCAAGCAACGTTTCAGGGCGCGGTCGCCGGCTCCGTGCGCGTGCCCCAGCCCGCCTCGACGTCGACCCAGCCCTCGACGACGCCGTGGCAGGCGACCTGTGCACCCTCGTACGGGTAGAGCGGCGGATCTTCGGCCACGCAGACCTCGCGGGCATAGGGGCAGCGCGGGTGGAAGGCGCATCCCGACGGAGGGTTGATGGGCGACGGGATTTCGCCGGTGAGCTTGATGTTCTGCCGCTTGCGGCGCGGATCGGCAACCGGCGTCGCCGACAGAAGCGCCCGCGAATAGGGATGCAGCGGCCGCGCGAAGATCGCCTCCGACGTGGTGATCTCCACCGGCCGGCCAAGATAGAGCACCAGCACGTCGTCGGCGACGAAGCGGACCACCGACAGGTCGTGGCTGATGAACAGATAGGTCAGCCCGAACTCGTCCTGCAGGTCGGCGAGCAGGTTCAGCACCTGGGCCTGGATCGACACGTCGAGGGCCGACACCGGCTCGTCGAGGACCAGGATCTTCGGATCGAGCATGAGGGCACGCGCGATGGCGATGCGCTGGCGCTGGCCACCGGAGAACATGTGCGGGTAGCGCGTGTAGTGTTCCGGGCGCAGACCGACCCGCTGGAGCATCGCCTGCGCCTTCTCCCGGCGCTCGGCCGACGAAAGCTGCGTGTTGATGACGAGCGGCTCCTCCAGGATCGTGCCGATCTTCTGGCGCGGGTTGAGCGAGCCGTAGGGATTCTGGAAGACGATCTGCACCGTGCTGCGCAGCGTCGCCCGTTCCTGCCGGGTCGAAGGCGCGTGCTCGCCGATGACGTGGCCATCGATCACCAGCCGGCCCGAGGTCGGCGGTTCGATCATGGTGATCAGCCGGGCAAGCGTCGACTTGCCGGAGCCGGATTCGCCCACCACCGCCAGCGTCGTGCCGGCCTTCACGGAGAAGGTCGCACCGGCCACCGCCCGCACGACCGCGGTCCCTCCGAACAGGCCCCGTCCGATCTCGTAGTGACGCGTGACGTCGGTCGCCTCGATGATCCCGCTCATGCCGCGGCCTCGCCGGCATGGCGCGGATAGTGGCACAGCGCCTCGCCGAGGCTGGGCGGCTGGCGCGGCGGCTCGACGGTGCGGCAGCGATGGTCGGCGAAGGTGCAGCGCGGATTGAACAGGCAGCCGTCCGGACGGTCGCCCTGCCCCGGCACGACGCCCGGAATGGCGGGCAGACGGTCGCCGGTGGCGCGGTCGGGCAGCGCGTCGAGCAGCGCCGCCGTGTAGGGATGGTGGGGCGTGTCGAACAGCCCGATCACCTCCTGCCGCTCGACCTGCTTGCCGGCGTACTGCACCACGACCCGCTGCGCGGTCTCGGCCACCACCCCCATGTCGTGGGTGATCAGCACCAGCGCCATCCCGGTTTCCTTCTGGAGTTCGACGAGAAGATCGAGGATCTGCGCCTGGATGGTGACGTCGAGCGCCGTGGTCGGCTCGTCGGCGATCAGCAGCTTCGGCTGGCAGGAGATCGCCATGGCGATCATCACCCGCTGGCTCATGCCGCCGGAGAGCTGATGGGGAAAGGCCGACAGGCGCTTCTCCGGCTCGGGAATGCCGACCAGCGACAACAGCTCGATGGTGCGCTGCTTGCGCTCGGCGCGGCCCATGCCGAGATGGGTCTTGAGCGCCTCGCCGATCTGGTAGCCCACCGTGAAGCACGGGTTGAGGCTCGACATCGGCTCCTGGAAGATCATCGCCACGTCGCGCCCGATCAGCCGCCGGCGGCGGCGGGTGGACAGCGCCTGCAGGTCGACGCCGTCGAACTCCATGTGCGCGGCGGTGACCGTGGCGCTCGGCGGCAGCAGCCCCATGACGGCCAGCATCGCCACCGACTTGCCCGAACCGGACTCGCCAACGATGGACAGCACCTCGCCCGGATCGACGGCGATGTCGACGCCATCGACGGCCTTGAACGGCCCGGACGACGTGGCGAAGGTGACCGACAGGTCGCGGATGTCGAGAAGAGGCATCCTCAGCTCCGCTTCAGCTTGGGGTCGAGGGTGTCGCGCAGCCCGTCGCCGACGAGGTTGATCGCCAGCACCGTGATCAGAATGGCGACGCCAGGGAAGGTGACGAGCCAGGGCGCGCGGGTGATGAACTCGCGGCTGTCGGCGAGCATGGTGCCCCACTCCGGCGTCGGCGGCTGGGCGCCCATGCCGAGGAAGCCGAGGGCGGCGGCGTCGAGGATCGCCGTGGAGAACGACAGCGTCGCCTGGACGATCAGCGGCGCCAGGCAGTTCGGCAGGATCGTCTTGACCATCAGCCGGATGTTGCCCGCCCCGGCCACCCGCGCCGAGATGACGTATTCCTTGTTCTTCTCCGACAGCACCGAGGCTCGTGTCAGGCGGACGAAATGCGGCTGCAGCACCAGCGCGATGGCGATCATCGCGTTCAACAGCCCGGGTCCCAGGATCGCCACCAGCACGAGGGCGAGCAGCAGCGACGGGAACGCCAGGATGACGTCCATCACCCGCATGATCACGGTGTCGACCCAGCCCCGGAAGAAGCCGGCGAGCAGCCCCATCAGGATGCCGCTGACCAGCGCAAGCGTCACCACGACGACGCCGATGAACAGCGAATAGCGGGAGCCGTAGATCAACCGCGAGAGGAGATCGCGGCCGACCGCGTCGGTGCCGAGGAGATAGGCGGCGCGCCCGTTCTCGTCCCAGACGGGCGGCACGAGGAGTGCATCGCGGAACTGGACGTCGGGCGCGTACGGCGCCAGCAGCGGCGCGAACAGCGCCACCAGGATCAGCGCCAGGAACACGGCGAAGCCGGCCACGGCTCCCTTGTTCTCGGAGAAATAGAACCAGAACTCCCGCAACATGGCGAGGCGCGGCGAGCCGGCGGCTTTCGGGGTCTCGGCGGGGTCGGCGGACAGTCGATCGGTCATCGTCTCACCCCTGCCGGATACGCGGATTGATGGTGCCGTAGAGCACGTCGACGATCAGGTTCACGATCATCACGATGGCGGCGATCAGCAGCAGCCCGCCCTGCACGACCGGGTAGTCGCGCTTGAAGACGGAATCGACCATCCACTTGCCGACGCCCGGCCAGGAGAAGATGGTTTCGGTGAGGATCGCGCCGGCCATCATCACCCCCACCTGGAGGCCGATCACCGTGACGACCGGAATGAGGGCGTTGCGCAGCGCATGCAGGCCGATGATGCGGCCGCTCGACAGCCCCTTGGCGCGCGCGGTGCGCACATAGTCTTCGCCCAGCACCTCCAGCATGGCGGAGCGCGTCTGGCGGGCGATGACGGCGAGCGGGATCGTGCCCAGCACGATCGTGGGCAGGATCAGGTGGCTCACCGCCGAGGCGAACGCCCCCTTCTGCCCGGACAGCAGGGAATCGATGAGCATGAAGCCGGTGACCTGCGGGAAATAGTACATCAGCGAGATGCGGCCGGAGACCGGCGTCCAGCCGAGCGTGACCGAGAACAGGATGATCAGCAGGAGGCCCCACCAGAAGATCGGCATCGAATAGCCGACCAGCGCCGTCGTCATGATCGACTGGTCGTAGACCGAGCCGCGCCGGACCGCCGCGAAGACCCCGGCCGGGATGCCGAGCACGATGGCGAAGATCATCGCGCAGATCGACAGTTCCAGCGTCGCCGGGAAGCGGGCCAGGAACTCCTCCAGCACCGGCCGCTTGGTGACCAGCGAGGTGCCGAAGTCGCCGTGCAGGATGCCCCAGAGATAGTCCCAGTACTGGACGATCAGCGGCCGGTCGAAGCCGAGCAGATGCTCGAGCTGCAGATAGCGCGCCGGATCGACGCTGCGCTCGCCGGCCAGCAGCAGGATCGGATCGCCGGGCAGCACCCGGATGAAGGCGAAGGTGACGATCGATACCCCGATGAAGGTGGGGATCAGGACGCCGAAACGATGCAGGAAAAAGCGGAACATGGTCCCTCTGACGATCGCGCCACGGAAAGGGGACGGACGGCCTCCTCCCCGTGACGGACGCGTGCGGGGCGGCAGGGCCGCCGCGGCCGTTTCGGTGCAACTGCGGGAACCCTCCCCGCCCGGACCTTACCGGTCCGGGCGGAAAGCAGCGGCCCCGCGCAGCAGGAGCCATTCGGATCGATCAGGCCGATCGACCCGACCGGAGCTGGCTCTAGTCGGCGATGTCGACGCCGTAGAAGATGTGGCCGCCGAACGGGTCGATCTTGTAGTTCTCGACCTTGTCGCTCATGGCTTCGCTCACCAGCGAGTGGGCGATGGTCGCCCACGGCGCCTGCTCCTTGAAGACGACCTGCGCCTCTTCGTAGAGCTTGGTCCGCTCGTCCTGGTCGGAGACGACCTTGGCCTTCTGGATCAGGTCATTGAACGGCTCGTAGCACCACTGGGCACGGTTGGAGCCGCCGACCGCGTCGCAGCCGAGCAGCACGGCGAGGAAGTTGTCCGGATCGCCGTTGTCGCCGGTCCAGCCGAGCAGCACCGCGCCGTCGCGGTCTTCGGCCTTGGAGCGTTCCAGATACTCGCCCCACTCGTAGGAGACGATCTCGGCCTTGACGCCGATCTTGGCGAGATCCGCCTGCATCAGCTCGGCCATGCGGCGGGCGTTCGGGTTGTACGGACGCTGCACCGGCATCGCCCAGATCTTCATGGACAGATCGGTGACGCCGGCCTCCTCGAGCATCTTCTTGGCGGCGTCCGGATCGTACGGATCGTCCTTCAGGTCGGCGTTGTAGGACCACATGGTCGGCGGGATCGGCGCCACGGCGACCTTGCCGGCGCCCTGGAACACGGCGTCGAGGATCGCCTCCTTGTTGAACGCCATGTTGAGGGCCTTGCGGACCTTCGGGTCGTCGAACGGCGCCACCTTGGTGTTGTAGGCGAGATAGCCGACGTTCAGACCTTCCTGCTGCTTGAGATCGAGCCCATCCGTGGACTTGATCTCATCCAGGTCGGCCGGATTCGGATAGGGATCGAGCATGCACTCGCCGGCCTTCAGCTTCTGCAGCCGCACCGACTGGTCGGTGGTGATGGCGAAGACCAGGTCGTCGATCGGCGCCTTGCCGGCCCAGTAGTCGGGGTTGGCCTTGTAGCGGATGACGGCGTCCGGCTGGTAGGCGACGAACTGGAACGGACCCGACCCGACCGGCTTCTGGTTCAGCTGCTGGACGTTGCCGTCCTTGGCGAGCTGGTCGGCGTATTCCTTCGACTGGATCGAGGCGAAATCCATGGCCAGGTTGGCGATCATCGGCGCTTCCGGCCGGTTGAGCACGAACTTGACCGTCATGTCGTCGACCTTCTCGATCGACTTGATCAGGTCCGGCATCGACATGCCATTGAAGTACTCCCAGGAGGCCCCTTCCACGTACTGGTGGTACGGGTTCTCCGGGTCGAGCTGGCGCTCGAACGAGAAGATGACGTCGTCGGCGTTCAGCTCGCGCGTCGGGGTGAAGTCGTCGGTGGTGTGGAACTTCACGCCCGGACGCAGGTGGAAGGTGTACTCCAGCCCGTCGTCGGAGATGTCCCAGCTCTCGGCCACGCCGGGAACGGTCTTGGTGGTGCCGCGCTCGAACTCGACGAGCCGGTTGAAGACGTTCTTGGACGACGCATCGAAGGTCGTGCCGGAGGTGTAGAGGGCCGGGTCGAAGCCTTCCGGCGAGCCTTCCGAGCAGTAGACGAACGTCTTCGCCTGGGCCCCGCCGGCGAAGGCCGCAAGCCCGGCAGCCAGCACGGCCGCCTTCATTCCATGTTGGAGCTTCATCAAATTCTCCCTCTGGTTGCCGCGGATCGTTGCCGCGCCCTGACCGACAGCAAAATCCGAAAACGGACTCAAATCAATCCGCCCCCCGGCAGTTTCGACCGACCGGCCGGTCACGCTGCCGTGGCAAGGGGTTAGGGTGCGGCCGTTCAACTACACCGTACAGGAGGGTGGCGAACGCCCGCGCACCTGCGCAGTCCCTGACAAATCAGGGGTGCGGGACATCGCCCTGGAGCGTGTGCGGTGCACACTCGAACGCTCCACAGGATTCTGAGCGGGGCGATCGGCCCCGGCGAGAAGCGCACCTACCGTGGGCTGGCGGGTTCGCGCGGATCCCGCTACTCCGCCGCGAGGCCACGCGGTCAGGCAGGCCGGCGGCGCTCGGGTGCTCCCGCCGTCCTGCCCCTTCCGTCAGAACCTGAGCGTCAGCCTGCCCGTGGCGGCATTGTCCTGGGCGTCGGCGCCGAACTGGCCGTCGTAGGAGACGCCCAGCGTCGCCGAGGCGATGCCCATCGACCTGACCGGCCCGAGGTCGAATGCCAGCCCCGCGCCGACGACCGCCACGTCCTCGGCGATGGGCACGCCGTCCACCGTGAACGCCGTGCCGCCCGCAAACGCGTTGGTGGCGGTGGGGTCGAGGGACCCGAGGGCGTGGCGCCAGCCGAGAAGACCGCTGGCCCGCGCCCGGACGAAGCCAAGCGGCAGGTCGGCGCCGGCGCGGATGCCCAGCGTCGTGTAGGTCACCTCGGTGGTGTCGCTGTCGACGGTGAGTGCCGCGGATCCGCCGCTCTCCGTGTAGCCGTCGGTGTGCAGCGACACGTAGGCGAGGCCCGCGAACGGCTCCAGCGCCAGCGCGCCAGCCGTCACCTCGTAGCCCGCCTCGCCGAACACCTGCGCCGTGCCGGCGTTGGTGGATCCGGTGAGCGACTGGGAGAAACCCGGGAAGGAGGCGATCCGCTGCGTTTCGATGTCCGACCACGCATAGGTCGCGCCGGCGCGCAGGTTGAGGCCGCGCCGGGCGGTGCCGCCGTAGAGGCCGAGCTGGTAGGTGTCGGCGTCGGCCGACGACGACCGCCCGTCGGCGTCGTAGCTCGACGACTGGTAGCCCGCCACGAAGCCGAGCCGGCCGGTGCCGCCCACCGCCGCGTCGCCGCCGACCAGGAAGCCCGCCGTGTCGCGGTCGAGCTTCGCCGCGTTGCCAGTGCCGTCGGTGGAGCCCCACGAGCCGAACGCCTCGCCCCAGGCGGCGAAGACGGGGGCCGCAAGGGCCGGCGCGGGCGCCGCCAGCGCGCCGTTGCCCGAGTAGGCCACCGTCTTGGCTCCCTGCCCGCCGAGCGACGAGAACGCCGCCTGGATCCGGCTCATCGCCGCCTCCCGCACGATGCGGCTGTCTTCAACGAGGCCCGTCTTCAGGCTGGCGTGGATCTCGCCCGACAGCGCGTCGAACGCCGCCGGCGCGGCGCCGTCGTCGAGGGCCACCACCGCGTCGTAGACGGCGTTGCCCATCCCGAGGCTCTCGATCCCATTCGCCGCCGCCCGCTGGTTCGCCGTCTCCGCCTCGTCGGCGAAGCCGGTGTCGTTGCGCACGAGCTGCAGGCTCACCGCGTTGGCGGAGTAGGCAAGCGTCGGATCGAGGAAGGCGAGCGTCGAGGAGACGCCGTCGAAGGTGCCGGCGATGCCGCCGTCGGCGGTCAGGATCGTGTAGGTGGAGGTCGGCGCGTCAGCGCCGTCGAAGCCGATGTGCAGCACCCGGCCGGCGAGCGTCGCCGTGCCGGTGGCGTGGATCAGGTCGGCCGCCGTGCCGCCCGGCTGGGTCTCCACCTCGTAGGTTGAGCCGGGCAGGAAGGTCAGGTTGCCGGCCACGGTGACGGTGCCGATCGAATTGCCCGGCGCGATGGTGCCGCCCGACTGCACCGTGGTCGGCCCCACCGTGCCGTTGCCGGCCAGCCGCCCACCGGAGCCGAGCAGCAGTGTGCCGCCGAGCCTGTTGCCGCCCAGCGTCAGGGTGGCGTTCTGCACCGTCGTCTCGCCGGCATAGCCCGACGTGTCACCGGTGAGCGTCACCAGGCCACCGCCGCTGTAGAAGACGTCGCCCGAGCCGGTGATGGCCCCGCCATAGGCGCCGTCGAAGCCCTGGTCGAAGGCGAGCGACGTGCCGGCCGCCACCATGGCGTTGCCGGTGAACAGCGCCGTGGTCGACACCAGCGACCCGCCGAGGATCGACCAGTCGAGGCTGCTCGCGCCGGCAAGCGTCAGCGTGCCCGCCCCCGACTTGACCATCTGGCCGTTGGTCCCGGAGAGGCCGCCGATGGTACCGGCGAACGTGCCGTTCGCGCCTTGCGCGAACTCCACCGTGCCCGCGTTGGCGATATTGCCCCGGATCGAGCCGGCGTCGCCCACCAGACGCCCGGCGGACACCTGCGTCCCGCCCGTGTAGGTGTTCGATCCCGTCAGCGTCAGCATGCCGGCGCCGGACTTGCCGAGCACCCCGGAGCCCGAGATCACGCCGGACGCCGTCAGCGTCGTGCCGGCCGACGGCATGAACCCGCCCGTCGTGCCCGTCAGCGCAATCGCCCGCGCCGTCGTCAGCGACGTCGTCGTCGCCAGCGTCCCGCCGGCAAGCGACAGAGTGCCCGACGAAGCGCCCAGCGCCGCGTCCGACGCCACCTGAAGCGTGCCGGCTCCGATGGTCGTCCCGCCCGCGTAGGTGTTGGCGCCGGTGAGCACCAGCATGCCCGAACCCTGCTTGGAGAGCTGGGTGGCGGTGCCGTTGGCGATCACCGAGCCGATCGTCGCCGTCACGCCAGCGTCCACGTTGACCGTGCCGGCGCTGCCGGTGAACGGCGACATCGCGAGGGTTCCGCCCGTCACCTGATAGCCGTCGGTCTTGAACTGCAGCGTGTCGAAGGCCTGCGTCCCCGACACCGTCACCGTGCCGGCGGTTCCGGAGAAGACGCCGACGGACTTCAGCCACTGATCGTTTGAGATCCCCGTGGCATTGGTCCAGTTGGCGCTCGTCCCGTCCCAGGTTCCGGCGCCGCCGTCGACGGTTCCGTTGGCAGTGGTGGTCGACCCGTCCCAGAACTCCAGGATCTGGCCATCGCTGCCGACGACCAGATTCACCTCGCCCGCAACCGCCGTGGTTGTCGAACCGATCCCGCCGGAAAGCCCGCTCACGTTCACCGAATTGAACGCGCCCGAGAGCGCCCCGCCATAGTCGTAGAGATTGTAGTAGCCGGCCGAGGCCACGGTGGCCTGCAGCGTGCCGCCGAGCGTCAGGTTGCCGCCGATGGAGACGAAATCGTTCGTCGCTCCGCCTGGCACCTGTGGCGTGTTCAGTTCGAACCGGCTCGTCGAGCCGGATGCGAGCGTCAGATCACCGTCGATCGTCAGCGTGCCCGGGCTCGCCCCCGGCGACAGCGTGCCGCCGCTCTGCACCGTCACCGTGCCACCGAGCGTGCCGGTACCGCCCAGCGTCCCGCCGGACGCGACCGTCACCGTCGACGATCCGCTGCCAAACGCGTTGTTCACCAGAAGCGTGCCGCCCGACACCGTCGCCGCGCCGGTAAAGGTCGAACTGCTGCCCGTGAGCATCGTCGTCCCGGCCAAATGGTTGATTGTGGCCGAAACGCCCGATCCCCCCGTTATGCTGGGCGCGAAGGTGTAGGCCGTGCCGGTGTGGTTGAATACCAGCGTGCCGGCGCCCGCTGCGAAATTCAGCGCTGCAGCCGAAAGCGTTCCCGGAGCGGCAGGCGTGGATGATGGCTGAGCGCCGATCGCCAGAAGACCTGTGCTTCCGGAAGACTGCGCGAGGATTGCGGTACCGGTACCTGCGGTGCCGGTACCATCGCCTGCGGACACCTGCCCATTGTCGGAGATAATCAGCGTACCGTTGCCAGTGTTGTTACCAACACGCACCAGAGCGACGCCAGTGAGCTGCGACCCGTTACCTGTGACGGTGACGACCGACACGTCGCCCGAAAACTCCGCCGCAGAAAAATACGTGGTCCTGACCTGGCCGCCAGCCTCGACGGTGGTTGTTCCACCGGCCACGTTCAGGGAGACGGGCAGAAGCGCCGACCCGGATCGGGAGATCGTGGTGGGTCCTGACAGGGTCGCTTCTCTGACGTCGACCTCTGCCCCGCCCGAAATGTTCAGTTCGCCAGTCGCGGCGACCGACAGATCACCCGAGACGGAAATTCTGCCGTCCAGGTTCAGGACGCCGGCATTGACGACGGTGCTGATTTCAGAACCCGAATACCCACCGGAAAGGGTGAGCGTACCGCCGCCACTTTTCGTCAGGGTCGAGGTCGACGCGATACTCGACAGCTCAGCGCTGATGACGAACGTGGTGTCGTCGGCGACGTCGATGGTTGCCGAACCGCCCAAGCCGACGGAGTTGGGCATCTCGAAGGAAGCGGTCGTCGCGAGCGTGCCGCCCGCAATCGCGACATCGCCGGTCCCGAGGTTGCTCGCCGACGAGACCGCCAGCGTTCCGCCGGTAATGCTCACCCGTCCCGCGAAGCTCGAGTTGTCACCGCTCAGCGTCGTCGTGCCGGCAAAATGCCGGACGCTCCCCGTCGACCCTGACCCGCCCGTTATCGCCGGCGCGAACGTATAGGCGGTGCCGGTGTGGTTGAAAACCAGCGTGCCGGCACCCGCTCCGAATGCAAGCGTCGCCGCCGCCAGCGTGCCCGGTGCCGCCGCAGCGTCGCTCGCTCGGGCGCCGATGTTCAGCGTGCCGATCGCACCCGAGAACACCGCACCGCTCACCGTACCGCTTCCACTGCCGACCGATACACTGCCGCCGTCTGCAATCGTAAGCGTGCCCGATCCTTCGTCACCAATAGTCAGGGATGAATTGATCGTCCAGATCGATTCAGAGCCGGTCACGGTCACCGTGCCGTTCCCGGAGCCTTGGTCGCCAACGACGCCATATCCGTTTGCCAAGGTCCCGCCGGCTTGGATGGTCAAAGAGCCGGTCGCGGAATCGCCAACGGTGAAGTCAGAGTTGCCAAAATCGCAAGCGCCACTGAACGTCTCTCCGGTGGTGTCGACCGGGTTGGGCGGACACCCGTTCGCGAGGCCAGGCTCGCTGGATCCGAACACCCCGAGCCCCGTCGCGAGCAGCCGCGCGAGCGCCGGCCGGACGAGGCAATGGCGCCCCCTGTGGAGCAGAGCACCCGTGTCCGAGATCATCGGTCTGCATTCCGATCGTCGAGCAACACGGCAAACGGCGCGACCCATCCCAGCGAACGACCTTCCGGCCCCTTGTCACGGATGGCCGCCGCCCGCGATCGCCACATCGTCGCAGACGGCATGGCGCCCCCGTTTTCCCCGTGTGTCTGTATCACCGCAATTGCTCCCTGATCGACGCGGACGCGCTGAACAACCAGGCTGCACACCGGCCAGGCCGGGGCGCGGCAAGCCCCTTGGCCATCGCGGCTGCCGGAGCGAGATCGATCTAAGGTAGATCACTCCGATGGAGTCTGGCAACGCGGGGGCGTGCGGACCTTCCCCTGAGTCTGGGAAATCGGTGATTTACGCCAGATCCGCCACGCCCGCAACCTGAACGCGAGGGTCTCTCCGGGGCTAACGACCAGGCTGACCGGGGAGGTTCGCGGGGTGTACAGTCCCGTGCTCCGGTTCGGGCTCCGTACGGCGGCCGCAGCCCCGACCGGCAGGCGTTTGATTTGGAGCCGGACGTGCCCGTTGCCTGTGCCAGCGCTTTCGAGGCGCAAAGCGAGCCGGTTCAGCGCGCGGTCTCGGCTCCCCTCGCCACCGGACAACCGGCTTGAGCGCGCCCCCCCTCCCTGCTAGCAGGAAAGCCCATGCGGACGTGGTGGAATTGGTAGACACAAGGGACTTGAACCAAAGTTGAGTGCGCCGGCGGAAACGCCGGACGTAGAACTGCTCAAACTCGGGGAAACCTGTCAGATGGCGATCCCGAGCCAAGCCCCTCTCGGGGAAGGTGTAGAGACTAGACGGGCAGCACCTAAGGCGTCTCCGCTACGGTGAAGGTATAGTCCAGACCACAAACGCCGCGAGGCGGCGGCGAAAGCCGTAGCTGGTACGAAAATCCCTCGGCCTTTGGCTATGCGGGTTCGATCCCCGCCGTCCGCACCAGATTTCGGCCCGCCCGCCCCTGCTGATTGCCGATCCGCCGGGGCGCCTGGGCGCGCGGAACCGGGCGCCGCAAGGCTTGTCTCGAGGGCTCACCGTGCCGCGAAGACCGCCTTCTTCCGTCCCTCGGACTTGGCGCGGTAGAGCGCCGTATCGGCCCGCTTGAACCAGTCCAGATAGGGCTCGCCCGGACGCCGCACGGCAATGCCGAAGCTCGCAGCGATCGGCACGGCATGGGCGGGCAAGGCGAAGTCCGCCCTCTCGATCGCCCGCTGCAGCCGGACGACGGCGGTTCGCGCGCTGTCGGCGTTGCCGTCGGGCAGCAGCAGGGCGAACTCCTCGCCGCCGATGCGCCCGATCGGTTCGTCCGGATGCACGGTCGCGCGCAGCAGCCCCCCGAGCGCGCGCAGCACCTCGTCGCCCGCGGCGTGTCCGAACGTGTCGTTGACGCCCTTGAAGTGGTCGATGTCGAAGAGGATCAGCGCGAAGTCCCGAAGCGGCCCCTGGGCGAGGATCGCCTCGGCCCGGTCCTCGAAGCCGCGCCGGTTGAGAATGCCGGTCAGCCGGTCGACGTCGCGCTCGACCTGCAGGCGCTTGATGATCGTCGACAGTTCGGCGACGAGAACCGCCAGCAGCAGCGCCGTTCCCATAACCGCGTTGGTCAACTGAAGGACCTGCCAGAACACCGACCGGTCGAACCCGAGCAGGTCCGGCTCCGGGGCGAACGCGAGCGTCAGGATCGTGCGCGGATAGAACTGCACCGCGAAGACGATCAGGACCCAGAACATCACCCGCTCGGCATGGCTGGCGCGCGCCAGCCGGCGCAGACGCAGCCCGGTGACCAGGAAGATCGTGCCCGGCACGAAATTCTGGATATAGATGCGCATGACGAAACTGGGTTCGACGTAGACGAAGCAGAGCGTCAGGCCGGCCGACGCCGCCAGGATCGCCAGGTCGGCGGCGAGGCCAATGCGATGCCCGTACCGGCGCAGGATGCCCTCGCACCCGGCCAGCGTCGTCCCGACGTAGAACATGTTGGAAATCAGGATGTTGATCCCGGCGTCGCTCGGCCAGCCGACGGCCAGCCGGAAGACGCCTCCGGCCGAAGCCAGCAGGCAGCAGCCTGCGATTAGCAGCAGATAGTGCCGCCCGGCCGAGATCACCCAGGCCCAGACGAAAGCAACGGCAAAGACAAGGAAGGTCCCCGGCCCGATCAGGTCCAAGGTCCAGTTCTGCAAGTCCCCGTGCATCCCGTCACTCTGTCCCGATCGGCGCCCTCGGGCGACGAATCCTGTTGGTTTTACGGGATGCCGCCCCCGGGCGCCATATCCGTCCGTGCCTGCGCGAACCTTGCCGGAGCCCAAACGCGGCGGATGGTCCGCTCCTACTCGGGGGTCTGCTCCGCCTCGCGGCGCGACGGCAAACGCCTGGCGTAGTCGGTGCAGCCGGTGGGAAACCGCTCCGGCGGGCGCGGCAAGTTGCCCACAAAGTAATCACCGGCTCCCCGCTCCGACATTTCGGGTCCCGGCAAGCAGACTTTCGTCCTCTCCAGAGTCCGTCGGTGCTTGCGCCAGCAAGCGTACCGGCCGTAATCTTTGCGGATACGCGCTGGGATGGAGCGTTCAGGGCGCACCGATCTGCGCGAGAAGCGGCACGCGACCCATCGAACCGGGAGCCATCGATCTCGACCAGACGGTTCGTGCCGATCGGTCACGGCTCCACCGGGAACCGCCGACATGGAACTTGCCCGGGATCTTGCACCGATTGCCGAACGGGCGCTGCGCGCGTCCGGAATGCAGTCGGTCGGCCTCTACACCTTCGACGAAGCACGGCGCTTCGAGCGCGGCATCATCCTCGGCATGCCGGACGCCTTCGTCCGGGCCTACGAGATCAGCGGCATTCCGATCGATCCGGTGCTGGCGCGGGTGCGCACCAGCGGAACGCCCTGCTCCACCGTCACCTGCCTGGGCGACCGCTGGACCGACAGCGAGCTCTACCGGCGGGTGTCTGGACGCTTCGGCCTGACCGGGTTCGCCACGCTGCCGCTCTATCGCGGCACCGTGCTGGCCGGCGTGCTCTACCTCGGCGCCATGACCCGCGCGGCGGCGGCCCGCCTGGAGACCGGCGGGCTGTGCGAGATGACCGTGCATGCGACCAGCGTGTCGACGGAGCTCATAAGCCTGCCGCGCCGGCATCCGCGTCTCAGCCCGCGCCAGAACGCCGTGGCCCGCCTCGCCGCCCAGGGGCTCGCCAACCGCGAGATCGCCGAGGAGCTCGGCACCGGCGAGGCGTCGGTGCGCAAGCACCTCAAGGCCCTGAACGTGACCTTCGGGACCTCCAACCGGACGGCCATGGCGGCTGCGTGGCGCGCCGGCGTGGCCTGACGCGCTTCCGCCGCCCGCGTTTTCGCTGCAGGGTCCCCGAACGGGGACTGTTCGGCGCGCCTCACCCGCCCCTAGCCTCTGCGATCATCACGCGAGGAGAGGTCTCATGGTCAAGGTCGCCGCCGTACAAGCCGCCCCGGTGTGGATGGATGCCCAGGGCACCCTCGACAAGACGGTCTCGCTGATCGCCGACGCGGGCCGCCAGGACATCGAACTGCTGGCGTTCGGCGAGGTGTGGCTGCCGGGCTACCCCTTCACCATCTGGCTGACGGCGCCGATGGCGGCCATGGACGTGGTGATGGCCCACCGCATGAACGCCATCACCGTCGACGGACCGGAGATGCGGGCCATCGGCGCGGCCGCCGCCAAGGCCGGCATCTGGGTCGCCATGGGCTTCGCCGAGCGCGACCGCGGCAGCATCTACTGCAGCCAGGTCTTGATCGACGATCGCGGCAGGGTCGTCATGAGCCGGCGCAAGCTGCGCCCGACCCACATGGAGCGCACCGTCTGGGGCGAAGGCCCGGTGACCGACATCACGGTGGCCGACACACCGCTCGGCAGGATCGGGGCGCTGTGCTGCTGGGAAAACATCCAGCCCATCAACCGGCAGGGCATGTACCAGCTCGGCGAGCAGATCCATGTGGCCTCCTGGCCGAGCTTCGGCATGTTCAAGGGCGTCCGCCAGGCCTACGCGCTGTCGGCGGAGGCCAACCTGATGGAGAGCCAGAGCTACGCCCTGCAGGGCGGTTGCTTCGTGCTCGCGGCCAATTCGATCATCACCGAGGAAAGCCTCGACGCCATCACGCTCGGGGACGAGAGGCTCCGGCAGCTGGTGAGCGCCGGCGGCGGCGCGGCGGCGGTGTTCGGTCCCGATGGCTACCGGCTGACCGACCCGATCGACGAGTTCACCGACGGGTTCGCCATCGCCGACATCGACCTGGCCATGATCGAGGGCGCCAAGGTGTTCGCCGACCCGGCCGGCCACTACTACCGCCCCGACCTCGCCCGCCACGTGCTGGAAGGGTACTCCGGCCCGGTCGCGGCGAACCCGAAGCCGGCAAAACATCCCGCCGTCGCAACCGACGAGGCGGCGGAATGAGCCTCGACCCCACCGCCTTCTACACGCCCGCCCAGCAGCGGCTGCAGGAGGTTCAGGGCACCGAGACGCTCGCCAGGACGGTCTTCGATGCCATCGTCTGGGATGCCATCGACGCGCAGACGGCCGGGTTCATCGAAAGCCGGGACTTCTTCTTCCTGGCAACCGTCGACGGCGCGGGTCGGCCGACGGTGAGCTACAAGGGCGGCCCGCCGGGCGTCTGTCATGTGGTGGACGAGCGGACCCTAGTGTTTCCGAGCTACGACGGCAACGGCATGTTCAAGAGCATGGGCAATGCCGTCGACACCGGCAAGGTCGGGCTCCTGTTCATCGACATGGTGACGCCGAACCGCGTGCGGGTTCAGGGCAGCGTGACGGTGTCCGACACCGATCCGGACATGGGTCGCTATCCGGGGGCATCGCTGGTCGCCCGGGTGGCGGTGGAGCACTGCTTCCTCAACTGCGCGCGCTACATCCACAAGCACACCCGCGTCGAGACGAGCCCGTACGTCCCCGACGCGTCCGGCGCCCAGCCCCATCCCTCGTGGAAGCGGATCGACATCGTGCAGGGGGCGCTTGGCGCGGCCGACCGCGAGAGGACGGCAGCCGAAGGCGGCACGATCACCATGGACGACTACGCCGAGAAGCTGATGGCGGGGACGTCGTAGGGCGCCTGTTTGTCTCAGCCAGGTTCCCTGCGCTGAACCGGTATCCGGATCAGCGGAAAATGCTCAAGGTATTGATTCTGGAGCCATTTCTTGTCTGTCAGGTGATTCCGCCTGACCGGAAGAGGCTCTAGAACGTCCGCACCGTAGCGAGCGCGATGGCCGCGGCGCCACGGGGGATCTCGCCGACGAAGACGGCCCGGTTGCGGCCTTCGACCTTCGCCCGGTAGAGGGCGCCGTCGGCCCGCTGGAACCACGCCTGATAGCTCTCCTCCCCCAGCCGCTCCGCCACGCCGAGGCTGGCCGCGATGGGCTCGGCGGCGTCGGGAAGCGGGAAGCTGGCCTCCCTGATCTTCCGCTGGAGCTCGGTGACGAACCTGCCCGCCTCGGCCAGTCCGCCGTCCGGGAGGACGATCGCGAACTCCTCGCCGCCGAGGCGGCCGACAAGGTCCTGATCCCGCGCGATGCTCTTCAGCACCCCGCCAAAGAGGGTGAGCACCTCGTCGCCCGTGCTGTGGCCGTAGGTGTCGTTGACGCGCTTGAAGTGATCGAGGTCGCAGACGATGAGGGTGAGCGGGTATGTCGCCGGGCGCTTCATCGCCGCCGCGGTGCGCTCCTCGAAACCGCGCCGGTTGAAGACCCCCGTCAGCGTGTCCAGGTCGCGCTCCACCCGCAGGTCGTCGATGAAGTCGATCAGGACGGCGACGATGAACGAGACGATGAACGCGGCGCCGAGCACCGTGTTGGTCAGCTGCAGCATCTGCCAGTAGGCCGGGTCCGAAAACCCGCTCGCGGTCAGCGGCGACGAATGCAGCGTGCTGACGACAGCAAGGGGAAACAGCGCGACGCCGTAGACCAGCATCGTCCCGAACAGCAGGCGCTCGCCGATGTGGCCGCGCAGCAGATGTCTCAGCCGGGCGGCCGCGCCCAAAAGGATCGCGCTTGCCAGAGAGCTCTGAAGGTAGACCCGCGCGTGAAAGTTGGGCGCGACGAAATAGAAATACACCATCAGCGCCAACAGGCCGACGAGGATCGCGGCGTCCCAGATGAGCCCGATCCGCTTTCCCGACCGGGCCAGCACACCTTCCGCCGCCGCGAGGTAGGCCGCGATGACGAACAGGTTCGACAGAACGACGTTCACGCCGAGAACCGGAAACACGGGGACGATCTGCAGGACGGCGGCAACGGCGGCGAGGAGCGGAGCGGACGCGAAGATGAGAAGATGGGGCCGTCGCCCCAACAGCAGCCAAGCGCCGAAGCAGACCAGCACGATCAGGCCCAACATCGTCGGGCCTATCAGCTGCAGCATCAAATCTGCGGTGACATTGTTCATGGCGACCCGCTCCGCAGCGCTCTTTTCGCCGCGCTCGAGCGATCTGTCGAGTGCCGACAGCGGCCGTCAGTCACGCGTGTACAGATTCGGGCGGTTCAGGGATCGCCATCGCCCTCGACAAACCAGGGTGCCTCCTCCGCCTCGCCGGTGTCCATCATGTCGGCGATGTCGCCGAGCGCCGCCAGAAGCGCGTCCTGCCGGGTCACGTCGAGGCTGTCGAACCGGCGCACGAAGGACTCCTGGAGGAGCGGCGGCGCCTTCGACAGCGCGCCGGCTCCCTCGGCGGTGAGCCGCGTGTGGACCACCCGCCGGTCGTTGGCGCTGCGGTACCGCTCGACGAGGCCGCGGAGCTCGAGCTTGTCGAGGATGGTCGTGACCGTTGCCGGGCTGAGCGACGCATGCGCCGACAGCATCGTCGAGGTGACCTCACCGAGATCGCGCACCGCCTGCAGCACGATCAGCTGCGGGATGGTCAGGCCGACGGTCCGGGCGACCTGTCGCGACTGCAGGTCCACCGACCGGATGATCCGGCGCAGGACGATGAGCACCGCCCGGCTGCGGCTGTCGCCGCCGGCCTGGACCGGTTCGTCGTTCGTCCGCCCGTGTTTGCTGTCCGTCTGCATCTCGCCAGTCCGTCGAGCGAAATGGCCAGCACGACCGGCCGGGCGCTCGACAAATCCCGGTCCGGCATCCGGCCCTGGTCCCGTCCTTGCAATGACGCCGCAGGGAAGGCACCGGAACCGATGGTCATGGAACTTATTTGCACTCAAATCTTTTGAGTTGTAAACATCTCTTGGATCGAGCCGCCCGCCGGGCCTGAGATCCGCCCCCAAAGGATGATCAGGAGACGGACGTATGTGTGGCATTTGCGGCGAATTGACCTTCGACGGGACGATGGCGTCCGCCGCCGCACTTGCACGCATGACCGAAGCGATGGCGCCACGCGGGCCCGATGCCGAGGGAATCGTGGGGCGTGGGCGGGTGATGTTCGGCCATCGGCGGCTGTCGATCATCGATCTGTCGCCGCGCGCCGAACAGCCGATGGTGGACACTAATCTCGGCCTGACGATCGCCTTCAACGGCTGCATCTACAACTATCCGGAACTGCGCCAGCAGCTGGAAGCCCAGGGCTATTCGTTCTTCGCGCACTCCGACACCGAGGTGATCCTGAAGGCGTATCACGCGTGGGGGCCGACCTGCGTGGAGCGCTTCCACGGCATGTTCGCCTTCGCCATCCTCGAGCGCGACAGCGGCCGCGTCGTGCTGGCCCGTGACCGCTTCGGCATCAAGCCGCTCTACATCGCCGAGACGCCCGGCAAGCTGCGCTTCGCCTCGTCCCTGCCCGCCCTCATCGCCGGCGGCGGTGTCGACACCGAGATCGACCGGGTCGGCCTGCACAACTACATGTCGTTCCATGCCGTGGTGCCCGCCCCGCGGACGATCCTCAAGGGCGTCAAGAAGCTGCCGCCGGCCACCATCCGAGTCATCGAGCCGGACGGCGGCGTGAAGGACCACGTCTACTGGAAGGTGAACTACGAGCGCACCGACGCCGACGTCCACATGTCGGCCGACGAGTGGCGCGAACGGCTGCTGGCGGCGCTGCGGCTGTCGGTGGACCGGCGCATGGTGGCCGACGTGCCGGTCGGCGTGCTGTTGTCGGGGGGCGTCGATTCCAGCCTGATCGTCGCGCTCCTCGCCCAGGCCGGCCAGAAGGACCTGAAGACCTTCTCGATCGGCTTCGAGGACGCCCATGGCGAGGTCGGCAACGAGTTCATCTATTCCGACATCATCTCCAAGGAATTCGAGACCGACCACCACCAGATCCACGTGCCCTCCGCCAACATGATGGAGGCGCTGCCCGGCACCGTGGCGGCGATGAACGAGCCGATGGTCTCCTACGACAACGTCGGCTTCTACCTGCTGTCGAAGGAGGTGGCCAAGCACATCAAGGTGGTCCAGTCCGGCCAGGGCGCCGACGAAGTGTTCGGCGGCTATCACTGGTACCCGCCGATGGGCCAGACCGACGATCCGCTGGCCGAATATGCCCGGGTGTTCTTCGACCGCGACCACGCCAAGATGGGCCGCCACCTGTCGCCGGACTACATGCTCGACGAGGATCCGAGCTTCGCCTACGTGCGCGACCACTTCGCGCTGCCGGGCGCGCCCGACCCGGTCGACAAGGCGCTGCGCATCGATTCCACCGTGATGCTGGTCGACGACCCGGTGAAGCGGGTGGATTCGATGACGATGGCCTGGGGGCTGGAGGCCCGCGTGCCGTTCCTCGACCACGAGCTCGTGGAGCTCGCCGCCAAGATCCCGCCGGACCACAAGCTGCGCGAGGGCGGCAAGGGCATCCTGAAGGACGTGGCGCGCTTGGTGGTGCCGGCCGAGGTGATCGACCGCAAGAAGGGCTACTTCCCCGTGCCCGCCCTGAAATACATCTCCGGCCCGGCCCTCGATCTCTGCCGCGACGTGCTGTCCACCGACAGGGCGCGGGAACGGGGCCTGTTCCGGCAGGATTATCTTGACAGCCTGTTCGCCGACCCGTCCGCCCACATCACGCCGCTGCGGGGCAACGAGTTATGGCAGGTCGCGGTTCTGGAAATGTGGCTGCAGACGAACGGCGTGTAGAGCGGGCTCCGGCATTGCCGGGGTCCGGGCCGATCACCACCTCGTGCGGGACCCGCATCGACGGGAAGCGCGTGCGATACGACGTCCGATCGACGACGGAGAAAACTTTCCATGAGCACCCCGCCGGATCCACGCCGGGAACGCGGCTACTCCCAGCGCCTTCGACGGATGCGCGAACAGGGCACGAAGCCGCTGCCCGGACGCGACGGGCATACCTCGTCCGAGCGCTACGGCGACAGCGGCATCTCCGTCGATTGCGGATGGGGCAACCTGCACTTCGCGCAGACCTTCGAGAGCCCGAGCGCCCTTGCCGAGCGAATGCGCAAGGAAGGCCCGGGCCGGCGTGACATCGCGTTCTATGTGAGCGAGCCGCACGTGGCGCTCGCCTCGGCGCCGCAGGAGCTGTTTCTCGACCCCTCCCACACCTACCGGCTGGAACTGTCGACGTATCGCTCGTCGCGCCGCAAGCTGCAGGGGTTCACGGTCCGGCGGATGACCAACGAGGACGACGCGGAGGCGGTGAACCGCATCTACGCGTCGCGCAACATGGTGCCGGTGCGGCCCGACTTCTTCTGGCACCGCAAGGATCGCGCGCTGGTCTACCTGATCGCGGAAGACAACGCGTCCGGCGCCGTGGTGGGCACCGTCACCGGCGTCGACCACGTCCGCGCCTTCGGCGATCCAGACCGGGGCGCCTCGCTGTGGTGCCTGGCGGTCGACCCCCAGGCCCGCCACCCGGGCATCGGCGAGGCGCTGGTGCGGCGCCTGGCGGAAGTGCTGCAGGCGCGCGGCAACGCCTATCTCGACCTGTCGGTCCTGCACGACAACGAGCAGGCGATCGCGCTCTACGAGAAGCTCGGCTTCTACCAGATCCCGGTCTACGCGCTGAAGCGCAAGAACCCGATCAACGAGCGGCTGTTTGCCGGCCCCGGCCCCGAGTCCGAGCTGAACCCCTACGCCCGCATCATCGTGGAGGAAGCCCGCCGCCGCGGCATCGACGTGACGGTGGTGGACGCCGAGGGCGGCTTCTTCCGGCTCACCTATGGCGGACGCTCGGTGATGTGCCGGGAATCGCTGAGCGAAATGACGTCGGCGGTGGCGATGTCGATCTGCGACGACAAGACCGTGACGCGCCGGGCCGTGGAGCGCGCCGGCGTCCGGGTGCCGGCCGAGATGGAAACCACCAGCGCCGAGGCCGTGACCGAGTTCATCGCCGAGCACGGCTCGATCGTCATCAAGCCGGCGCGCGGCGAACAGGGACGCGGCGTCGCCGTGGGCCTGACCGCCGACGACGACGTCGAGGGGGCGATCGAGCGTGCGCGCCAGATTTCCGACCGCGTGCTGGTGGAGGAGTTCGTCGAGGGGGACGATCTGCGCCTCATCGTCATCGACTACCGGCTGGTGGCCGCGGCGGTGCGCCGCCCTGCCCGCATCGTCGGGGACGGCCGGTCGACGGCGCGCGAGCTGATCGAGCGGCTGAGCCGCCGCCGGGCCGCCGCCACCGGCGGCGAATCGAAGATCCCGCTCGATTCGGAGACCGAGCGCGCCCTGCGCGAGGCCGGCTGCACGCTCGACGACGTGATCGAAGACGGCCGGGAAGTGGCCGTGCGGCGGACCGCCAACCTGCACACCGGCGGCACCATCCACGACGTCACCGACCACGTTCACCCCACCCTCATCGACGCGGCGGTCAAGGCGGCGCGGGCGATCGAGATCCCGGTGGTCGGCATCGACCTGCTCGTGAAGTCGCATCTGAAGCCGGACTACGTCTTCATCGAGGCCAACGAACGGCCCGGTCTTGCCAATCACGAACCGCAGCCGACGGCGGAACGCTTCGTGGACCTTCTCTTTCCGCTCTCGATCCCCCATGCTGCACGACAGGCCAAACGAACAGAACCGGAGAAACCGTGCCCCGCCTGACCATCGACACCGAGTACCTCAAGGACATGCTCGCCGAGTTTCTGTCGATTGCCAGCCCGAGCGGCTACACCGACACCATTGTCCGCGCCGCCGTGACCGAATTGCGCCGCCTGGGCCTGGAGACGCAGATCACCCGCCGCGGCGCCATCCGGGCCCGCATCCCCGGCAAGAAGCGGCAGCCGGCCCGCGCGATGATCGCCCACCTCGACACGCTCGGTGCCCAGGTGAAGGCGTTGCAGGACAATGGCCGCCTGGAGCTGGTGGCGATCGGCCACTGGTCCGCGCGGTTCGCCGAAGGCGCACGCTGCACCATCTTCACCGAGCGCGGCGCCTACCGCGGCACCATCCTGCCCCTGAAGGCCTCCGGCCACACCTTCGGCGACGAGGTCGACGAGCTTCCGGTCGGCTGGCGCTACGTGGAACTGCGCGTCGACGCGCTGGCCAGCAGCAAGCGTGACCTGGAAAGGCTCGGCTTCTCCGTGGGCGACATCGTCGCCATCGACCCGCAGCCGGAATTCATCGACAACGGCTTCATCGTCTCCCGCCATCTCGACGACAAGGCCGGCGTGGCGGTGCTGTTCGCCACCATCGAGGCGCTGGTCCGCGAGAAGCCCGAACTGGCCGTCGATACGGTGTTCCTGTTTTCCATCGCCGAAGAGGTCGGCTACGGCGGCTCGTCGATCCTCACCCACGACATCGCCTCCATGGTGACGATCGACAACGGCACCACGGCGCCGGGCCAGAACTCGAGCGAGTTCGGCGTGACCGTCGCGATGGCCGACCAGACCGGGCCGTTCGACTGGCATCTGACCGACAAGCTGGTGCGGCTCTGCAAGGAGAACGACATCCGCTACCAGAAGGACGTCTTCCGCTACTACCGCTCCGACAGCGCCGCCGCCCTGGAGGCCGGTGCCGACGTCCGCACCGCCCTCATCACCTTCGGCGTGGACGCCTCGCACGGCTACGAGCGCATCCATCTCCACGCGCTGCGTTCGCTCGCGGAACTGGCGACCGCGTACGTGACGAGCCCCGTCGAGATCCAGCGCGACGCCGAACCGGTCGGTTCGCTGCTTGGCTTTCCCTCGCAACCGATGGAAGATGCCGCACCCACCACCTCCGATCCGAGCAATCCGACGGTCTAGGCGGTCCCGCCAGCCCGACCGTCGCAGCGCCCGTCCCCAGAAACGCGTCCCTGTCCCCGCCCCCAGATGAACCTGATCACCACCACTGCCGAACTTGCCGCCGCCTGCGAACGGCTCGCCGTCGCCGACTTCGTCGCCATCGATACGGAGTTCATGCGGGAGACGACCTTCTGGCCGAAGCTCTGCCTCATCCAGCTGGCCAGCCCCGACGAGGCGGTGATCATCGATCCGGTCGCCGGCGAGGACATGGACCTCGCGCCGTTCTTCAAGCTGATGGCCGACGAGAGCGTCACCAAGGTCTTTCACGCCGCGCGCCAGGACATCGAGATCGTGCACCATCTGGGCGGGCTGGTGCCGCACCCGGTGTTCGACACCCAGGTGGCCGCGATGGTCTGCGGCTTTGGCGACTCCATCTCCTACGACCAGCTCGTCGCGCGGGTGACCGGCGCCGCCATCGACAAGTCGCACCGCTTCACCGACTGGGCGCGGCGCCCGCTCTCCGACAATCAGCTGGACTACGCGCTCGCCGACGTGACCCATTTGCGCGAGGTCTACGCCTACCTGAACACGGCGCTCGCCGACCAGGGGCGGACCGAGTGGGTGCTGGAGGAGATGGCCACCCTCACCTCTCCCGACACCTACCAGCTTGCGCCCGAGCTCGCCTGGACCCGGCTCAAGCTTCGCGTGCGCCAGCCGCGCGACCTGGCGGTGCTGCGCGCGATCGCCGCGTGGCGCGAACGCGAGGCGCAGAGCCGCGACATCCCCCGCGGCCGGGTGCTGAAGGACGACGCGATCTACGAGATCGCCGCGCAGAAGCCGAAGGACGAGGCGGCGCTGTCCCGCCTGCGGACAATCCCGCGCGGCTTCGAACGGTCGAAGTCGGGCCGCGACATCGTGACGATCGTGGTCGAGGCCCTGGCAAGCCCGAAGGAAACGTGGCCGGAAGTGCCGAAGCCACGCCAGGCGCCGGACGGCGCGGGCGCGGCGACGGAGCTGCTGAAGGTGCTCCTGAAGCAGGTGGCCGAAGCCAACGGCGTGGCCGCCAAGGTCATCGCCACCTCGGACGACCTGGAGCGCCTCGCCTGCGACGACACCGAGGGACTGGGGACGCTTTCGGGCTGGCGGCGCGAACTGTTCGGCGAGAAGGCGCTGGCCCTCAAGGAAGGAAAGCTGGCGCTCAGCTTCGATGGACGACGGGTCGTCACGCTCGATTCCGACACGCCGTTCGTCGCCTCGCCGGCGAAAAAGCGCAAGCCGCGCCGCCGGGGCCGCAAGCCCGGAGCCGACAATGCCGACGCGGAGACGGCCGAGGCGGCAGCGCCGCCGGAAACCAAAGGCTGATCACGCGCGTTTAAGCACGGAACGAGAGTTCGGATGACGGAAAGCGGGAGGGCACTCCGCCCGCATCTGCCTTGCGCTTCAGAGACGCCGCTGACCGGTGGGGCCGGCGTCGGCTGAAGGCGCCTGACACCCGAGCGTACCCGCATCGTGCGCGGGAACGGGAGTTCGACCGGGAATGACCTCCACAACGACTGCCGACCCAAGCGACTTCCGCTGCTTCTGCGACTACCCCACCGTCGACGTGGCGCACGCCACGTCCGGCCCGCTCGCCGGCATGGACTTTGCGGTCAAGGACCTGTTCGACGTGGCCGGCTACCCGACCGGCTGCGGGCATCCGAACTGGCCGGGCCTCGACGCCCCCAGCCTGGCCACGGCCGCGGTGGTGACCACGCTCCTGGAGGCCGGTGCCGCGTTCGGCGGCAAGGCGGTCACCGACGAGATCGCCTACAGCCTGAACGGCCGCAACGCCCACTACGGCACCCCCGTCAATCCTGCCGCCCCCGACCGGGTGCCGGGCGGCTCCTCCAGTGGGCCCGCCGTCGCCACTGCGGCGGGGCTGGTCGATTTCGCGATCGGGACGGACACGGGAGGCTCGGTCCGCGTTCCGGCCAGCTATTGCGGCCTGTTCGGGATCCGGCCGACCCACGGCCGCCTCGCCCTCGACGGCTGCATGCCCCTGGCTCCCTCCTACGACACCGTCGGATGGTTCGCCCGCACCGGCGCCCTGCTGGAGGCGGTCGGCGACGTCCTGCTGGCCAACGACCCGCATCCGCCGGCGCCGCACTGCCTCGTGCTGACGACGACGCTGGACCTGGTGGAGGCCCGGACGCGCGCGACCATTGCGGCGGCGCTGCGGCGCGTCACCCGTCACTTCCGGCGCGTGTTCTCCGTCCCCGACATCCTCCTGGTCGAAGAAGACTGGAGCCTGACGTTCCGGATCAGCCAGGGGGCCGAGATCTGGACGGCGATGGGACCGTGGGTGGAAGACCGCAAGCCGGAGTTCGGCCCGGGCGTGCGCGAACGCATGCAGTGGGCGCGCAGCCTGCTGCCGGACGACGTGGCGTTCCACCGGGAGCGCCGGGAAACGATCCGGTCCCAGCTGCGGGCCCGCATCGGACCCGACACGGTGTTCGTGCTGCCCACCACCCCGGCCGCGGCGCCCCTGCTCACCACCCGGGACGAGGATCTGGAGGATTTCCGCAACAAGCTGATCGCGCTGACCTGCGTGGCCGGTATCGGCGGGCTGCCCCAGGTGACGATGCCGCTCGGCACCGCGCCGAACGGTGCGCCCGTCGGCCTGTCGCTGATCGGTGCGCCGGGCGCCGACAGGACGCTGCTGGCGCTGGCCGCCGCGATCGACGCCGAACGCCAGGCCGAAAGCCGACACTGATCCTGAAAGTCGTTTCGGGACAGCCAGTTGTTCCGAAACTCTCACCCCGACCGCTGGCCGGATACAGCGTTCCTTCCGTTCGGATCGAAGCGATCTGAACGAAAAGGAACTGCTCGAGGGTCTTATGCTGGAGCCATGTCTGATCGATCAGGTGAGTCCACCTGATCGGAAAAGGCTCTAGGTGACCACCACCGTGCTCGCCTGGTCCGCCAGGTCGGCGAGCTGGTCGAGGCGCCGGCGGATGGCCTCGCCATCGAGCGCCTGCAGATCGCGGGGGATGTGCAGCACGATCCGCTCGCCTTCCCGCACCACTTCCGTGCGCGGGATGATGCCGGGCATCGCCGCCGAGAGGCCGTAGGCGAGCCGCATCGCCGCTCCCAGGATGCGGGCCCGGAACTTCAGGCGGGACGACATCAGGCGCTGGATCGGCGGCAGCTGGGATTCCGAGACGGTTCCAGCGTAGCGGTGGAAGATCGCCATCGCCAGATAGCCGCGCCCCGGGTGGTCGACGCCGATGAACGCGCCGTTGGCGATCATCGCGACGGCCTGGTCGCCCCGGTAGTCCGGGTGGGCGCGCCAGGCGATGTCGGCCAGCAGGCAGGCGGCGACGCGCAGGCGCGCTTCGTCCTCGGTCTCGGAGATGCCCAGCGCCTCGAAGACGCCGGCCGTCCAGGGCGCGAGCTCCCGGCAATGCCCCGGCGAGCGCGACCGCAGGTCGGCCAACTCGGCGGAGGCGACGATCAGCGGGTCCTCGGCGCGTGCCTCGGGCGACAGCTTCTCGTAGAGATGGCCTTCGCGCAGGCCCAGCGCCGACAGGAGCACCACGTCGGGCTGGCCGATCTTCAGGACCTGCTCCAGCACCGCCGCACCAAACGGCAGCAGCGGGCGGCGGGCGCGCGAGACGACGTCGATCCCTTCGATGGCGGACACGTCCGAGCGCACCACCATGCGGCACAGCTCGAACGCCTCGTCGGCGGGGATCGCGTAGTGATGCATGATGTGCAGCGGATAGTTGGTCCGGTGCATGTGCAGGCTGGCCAGCGCGCGCCAGGTGCCGCCGACGGCGTAGAAGGTCCGGCCGGCCGCGCCCTTCAGCCCCTCGGACTGTTCCAGCGCATCGGCGGCAATCTTGCCGGCCTTGCGCGTGGAGCCCTTGGCCACTTCCGAGAGGCGCAAGCCACCGAGCGGAAACGTTTCGCCGACGCCGAGCCGGTCGCCCTTGAGATCGATGAGTTCGAGGCTGCCACCGCCGAGGTCGCCGACGACGCCATCGGGCTTCCAGAAGCTGGAGGCGACGCCGAGCGCCGACACCTTCGCCTCGTCCTGGCCCGTCAGCACCTGCAGGTCGCCGCCGCAGATCTCCTTCACCGCCTCGATGAACGGGGCACCGTTGTCGGCATCGCGCACGGCCGCGGTGGCGATCACGTCCAGCCGGGTCGCACCGCTCTGGCTGGCGAGCTGGCGAAAGCGGCGGATGGCGGCGAGCGCGCTGTCGACGGACTCGTCGGCGAGCTTTCCGGTTTCCGAAAGCCCCCTGCCGAGACCGGCCAGGACCTTCTCGTTGAACAGCGGGGTCAGCGCGCGCGACAGCCGCTCGTAGAGCACCAGACGGACGGAGTTCGAGCCGATGTCGATGACGCCGACCGGACCGTAGCCCGGCAGGCGCCCCGGGGTGATCTCCTCCAAGGAATACGGACGGAGGGGATCACCGGAATCGCTCATGTCAGTGGGGCCGCTGAATTGGAGTGGCGAAGGTACGGGGGGAGTCGGTCTGAATGGATTGTCCACGGCCTGACAGCGACGGGTTGGTCATGAAGTATTCGTGCGCATTGAAGGGCTCTTCGCCCTCTGCCGGAATGATGCGGCGGTGACCGCCGTTGGCCAGAAGCTCCCAGCTCTGCTGGTTGTCCGTGATGTTCGCAACCATGATCTGATCGAGGATCTGGGCGTGGACCGTGGGGTTGTCGATCGGCACCATCGCCTCGACCCGGCGATCGAGGTTGCGCGGCATCAAGTCGGCCGAGCCGATATAGACGATCGCCTGGGGCGACGGAAGGCCGAAGCCGTTGCCGAAGCAGAATATGCGGCTGTGCTCGAGGAAACGGCCGACGATCGACTTCACCCGGATGTTGTCGGAAAGCCCCGGAACGCCCGGACGCAGGCAGCAGATGCCGCGCACGACGAGGTCGACCTCGACGCCTTCCTGGCTCGCCGCATAGAGCGCGTCGATGATGCGCGCGTCGACCAGCGAGTTCATCTTCATCCATACCTGGGCCGGGCGGCCGGCCCGGGCGTGCTCGATCTCGCCCTCGATGTGCTCGAGCAGGCGGTTGCGCAGGCTGACCGGCGACACCGCCATGCGCGACAGCTCGGCCGGGCGGGCATAACCGGTGATGAAGTTGAAGATCCGGGCGACGTCCTGGGCGATCACCGCGTCGGCGGTGAAGAACGACAGGTCGGTGTAGATCTTGGCGGTGATCGGGTGATAGTTGCCGGTGCCGATGTGGCAGTAGGTGGCCAGCTGGCCGCCTTCCCGGCGCACCACCATCGACAGCTTCGAGTGGGTCTTCAGCTCGATGAAGCCGAACACCACCTGGGCCCCGGCGCGCTCCAGGTCGCGCGACCAGCGGATGTTGGCTTCCTCGTCGAACCGCGCCTTGAGCTCGACCAGCGCGGTCACCGACTTGCCGGCTTCCGCCGCCTCGCCCAGCGCCTTCACGATCGGAGAGTCGTTGGAGGTGCGGTAGAGCGTCTGCTTGATGGCGACGACGTCCGGATCGCGTGCGGCCTGGGACAGGAACTGCACCACGGCGTCGAACGATTCGTAAGGATGGTGGACGACGATGTCCTTCTGGCGGATCGCCGCGAAGCAGTCGCCGCCGTGTTCGCGGATGCGCTCGGGAAAGCGCGGCGTGTAGGGCTTGAACTTGAGGTCGGGCCGGTCGACGCCGACCAGCTGGGAGAGATCCTTCAGCGCCAGCCGGCCGTTGACGAGGAACATCTCGTCGCCGGCGACGCCCAGCGCCGACGCCACGAACTGCCGCAGCGTCTCCGGCGTCGACGATTCGATCTCCAGCCGGATCACCGACCCGCGGCGGCGGCGCTTCAGCGCGGTCTCGAAGGTGAGGACCAGATCCTCGGCCTCTTCCTCGATTTCCAGATCGGAATCGCGGATCACCCGGAAGGCTCCCTTGCCCCTCACCTCATAGGCCGGGAACAGTCGCCCGATGAACAGCGCAATGACGTTCTCCAGCGCCACGAAGCGGGCCGAATTGTCGTCGGCGGCGGCGGGAACGCGGATGAAGCGGTCGACCTGCGCCGGCACGCGGATGAGCGCGATCATCGGCTCAGCGCCCTCGGCGTCGAGATGGAAGACCAGCGTGAAGCCGAGGTTCGGGATGAACGGGAACGGATGCGCCGGATCGATGGCCAGCGGCGTCAGCACCGGGAAGATGTGGCTGAGGAAATGGCGCTCCAGCCACTCCTGGTCGTCGTGGGACAGGCGCTCGGGTTCGCAGAGGTAGATGTCGGAGGATTCGAGCTCGCGCGACAGCTCCGCCCACTGGCGCTGCTGGGCCCGCTGCAGCTTGCTGACGGCATCGCCGATGCGCGCCAGCTGGTCGCCGGGGGTCAGTCCGTCGTCGCTGCGGGTCTCGACGCCTTCGCGCTGCATCCCCTTCAGGCCGGCGACGCGCACCATGAAGAACTCGTCGAGATTGTTCGCCGAGATCGACAGGAAGCGCAGCCGCTCCAGCAGAGGGTGGTTCGCATTCTCCGATTCCTCCAGAACGCGCACGTTGAACTGCAGCCAGGAAAGCTCGCGATTGACGAAACGCTCCGGCTGGGTGCGCAGCTCCTCGCCGGTCATCCCCTCGACGTTGCTCTCGGCCGTCGCCGCTGCCTGTTCAGTGGTCGCGTCCATACGCCCCTCCCTGGTTCATCGCGCGGTCCTACACTGCGAGTATGACGGAATTTTCTCTCGGCCCCGAAGAAAGCTCCCTTTCCACCGGTGTTCGATGGGCCCTCACGCCGCCGGATCGTCGTCGTCGCCATCGGCGTCGCCCAGCCCCTCGCGAAACAGGACCTCCGCGGCCATCGGCCGGGTGATGGCGCGGCCGCGGGCGAGCGCCTCCCGGTCGAGGGCCTCGACCACCCGCAGCCCGGCCCGGAACGACCGCTCCATCCGCCGCACCAGATAGTCCACCACGGTCGGATCGACGGCGATCTGGCGGTCCCGGAACAGCTTCGTCAGCACCCTCTGCAGGAGCTCATCTTCGGGTTCGCCGATGAAGGTGGGCGGAATCGCCCGCAGCCGGGAGGCCAGATCGGGCGTCGCGATGGTCCACTCAGACGGCGGGACCCGGGCCGACAGCAGCAGGAAGCCGTTGGCCGAAAGGCCCGCGTTGAGGAGATGGAACAGCGCCGCCTCGTCGAGGGCGAAGCGGTCGCAGTCTTCGACCACGAGCGCGCCCGCGTGCACCAGCGAGACCGGATCCCGGTCGGCGAGATCATGGGCCGAAACGACGCCCGCGCCGGCCGCTTCCGCCCAGATGCTGGCCAGGTGGCTCTTGCCGGTGCCCTCGCCGCCGACGACGAGCGCGACGCGGTGCGGCCAGTCGGGCCAGCGCTCGACCAGCGCCCAGGCGGAGCCGTTGGAGGCGCCGACCACAAAATCCTCGCGTCGAAAGGACGGCGCCAGCGCGAGAGAGAACGGCAGCTGCCGTGGGCGCTCGTCCGGACCGCCGATCACGCCCCTCCTTCGCGGGTCGGATGGCGGCCGGAGACCGCCGGCGCCGCGGCGGGGCCATAGGCCAGGTCCCGGCGGTCGCCGGCGCCGCCCGACAGGGCGACGGCCGGCCGCGACGGGTCCTCGGGCGGGTCGTCAGCCTCCCCCTGGTAGATCCGGCTTTCCCGGTAGCGCCGCACGAAGAAGCGGACGAGGACGCCGACGGCCGCGGAGGCCGGCACGGCGATCAGCATGCCCGCGAAGCCGAACAGGTAGCCGAAGGCGAACAGCGCGAAGATCAGCCACACCGGGTGCAGGCCGACCCGCCCGCCCACCAGCTTGGGCTGCAGGACGTTGCCTTCGAGGAACTGGCCGACCAGGAAGATGGCGACGACGATGCCCACCATGATGCTGTCGGGCCAGAACTGGTTGAACGCGACGCCCACCGAAATGGCGAATCCGAGACCCGAGCCGAGATAGGGGACGAACGAGATCAGGCCGGCCGTCAGGCCGATGATCAGGCCGTGATTGAGGCCGACGGCCACGAGCGCCACCGCGTAGAACAGGCCGAGGATCAGGCACAGCGACACCTGGCCGTGGATGAACCCGGAGACCGCCCGGTCCATCTCCCGGAAGAGTTCGCGGATGGTGTCGGCATGCTCGCGCGGCAGCAGGTTGTCGAGCGTCTTCACCATCCGATCCCAGTCGATCAGCAGGTAGAAGGCGATCACCGGCGTGACGACGATGAGCGACAGCATGGAGATCAGCGCCTGGCTGCCGGACCACACCGACTTCATCACGCTACCTGCCCAGCTCGTACCCTGGCTGACGAGGTTGGTGACCGCCGACTGCAGCTCGCTGGCGTCGACGCCGATGGCGTCCGCCAGGCGGTTGGTTTCCGCGTGCTCGCTCAGGAAGGCCTGCAGATGCGCGATGTAGCTCGGCACCCGTTCCAGGAAGCCGGTGATCTGGTTGAACACCGCAGGCAGGATGACGACCATGCCGACGATGCCGACGATCAGGAAGACGATGAGGATGAGGCTGGTCGCGATGATGCGGTTGAGGCCACGCCGCTGCAGCCAGCGGGCGATCGGATTGAGGAGATAGGCCAGGAACATGCCGCCGACGAACGGCAGCAGGATACCCTGGAACAGCCGGAGCAGCAGGAGGAAGCCGATGGCGGCAGCTACCCAGAAGGCGATCTGGCGACCCAGGCTCACGGTGGGGGATCCTCTCCTGCTCAATGCGCGGCAGTCCGCTCGCTCATGTACCGCAGCCACGCGACGAGATAGGCCCCGGCCGACGCCGCCGTCAAGGCAGCCACGACGAGCACCATCACCGCGATCGGGCGGTTGAGGTTGAAGTTGAAAGCGAGGTCGGCGAGCACCAGCGCCGCCAGCAGAATCTGCGCGACGGTGTTGAGCTTGCTCACGAACAGCGGGCGAATCGGCAAGGTCCGCCCCATCAGGCCGGAGACGACCACGGCCGCCAGGATCAGCGCGTCGCGCGCCACGACCACCGCCACCAGCCAGATCGGAAGGGCGCCGACCACGCCGAGCGCAACGAAGATGGAGACCAGAAGCGCCTTGTCGGCGAGAGGGTCGAGATATGCCCCCAAGCTGCTGGAAAGGTTCCACTTCTTGGCGATGAACCCGTCCAGGCCATCGGTCAGTCCGGCGATGACGAAGACCGCGAACGCCAGAATGTGGTGGCCTTCCGCGATGGCCCAGACCACCACGGGAACCAGCAGGAAGCGCAGAACCGTCAGGAGATTGGGGATCGTCACGACACCGACCATGCCTTCGCTGCTGTTTTTGTGAGCGATTTATGACATGCGTCCGGGGCGCGCGCATCTGCGGATCGTCGCACCGCGAACATGAAAACCAGATTGCATTCGCCGCCCCGGCCGGATTGGATGCGGCCGAACCCAACGGAGCCTGCCCTCGCAATGACCAGCACCCCGGACCGCCCGTCCGTCACCTATGCCGATGCCGGCGTGGACATTTCCGCGGGCAACGCCTTCGTCCGCGCCATCGCACCGCTCGCCAAGGCGACGGCGCGCGCCGGCGCGGATGCCTCGCTCGGCGGCTTCGGCGGCCTGTTCGACCTGAAGGCGGCCGGCTTCACCGATCCGCTCCTCGTCGCCGCCACCGACGGCGTCGGAACCAAGCTCAAGCTGGCGGGCGACACCGGCATCCACACGACGATCGGCATCGACCTGGTGGCGATGTGCGTGAACGACCTGGTCGTCCAGGGCGCCGAGCCGCTGCTGTTCCTAGACTATTTCGGCTGCGGCCGCCTCGAGGTCGGGGTCGCCCGCGACGTGGTCGCCGGCATCGCCGAAGGCTGCCGGCAGGCCGGTGCGGCGCTGATCGGTGGCGAGACGGCCGAAATGCCGGGCATGTACGCGCCCGGCGACTACGACCTGGCGGGCTTCGCGGTCGGCGCGGTGGAACGCGACGGCGTGCTACCGCGCGGCGACGTGGCGGCCGGCGACCGGCTTCTCGGCCTCGCCTCCTCCGGCGTCCACTCCAACGGCTATTCCCTGGTGCGGCGCATCGTCGAGCAGGCGGGCGCCGCCCTCGACGCCCCTGCCCCGTTCGATGGATCGCAGCCGCTCGGCACCGCCCTCCTCGAGCCGACCCGGATCTACGTCGAGGCGCTCAAGCGGGTCTTCAGGGACCGCCCCGGCGCGGTGAAGGCGCTTGCCCACATCACCGGCGGCGGGATCACCGAAAACGTGCCGCGCGTGCTGCCGAAGACCTGCTCGGCGGCGATCACCCTCGATCGCATCCCGGTGCCGCCGGTGTTCGCGTGGCTGGCGTCCGCCGGCCCGGTCGAAGCCGGCGAGATGCTGCGCACCTTCAACTGCGGCGTCGGCATGGTGGTGATCGTCGCGCCAGAGGACGAGGACGCGGTGGCCGAACTTCTGCGCGCCGCCGGCGAAACCGTCTTCCCGCTCGGCGAGCTGGTCGAGGGGGACGGCGAAGTCGTCTACAGCGGCGATTTGGCCCTGTGATGAACACGGGCCGGACTCCCGTTGCGGTGCTCGTGTCGGGGCGCGGCTCCAACATGGCGGCGCTGATCGAGGCCGCCAAGGCACCCGACTATCCGGCCGAGATCGTGCTGGTCATCTCCAACCGGCCGGGCGCGGGTGCGCTCGACACCGCTGCGGCCGCCGGCATCGCCACCTCCGTCATCGATCACAAGGCGTTCGCATCGAAGGCCGATTTCGAGGCGGCTGTCGCGGAGGCCATCGAGGCCAGCGGTGCGCAGTTCGTCTGCCTGGCGGGCTTCATGCGCGTGCTGAGCGGCGCGTTCGTCGACCGGTTCGCCGACCGCATCCTCAACATCCACCCGTCGCTGCTGCCGTCGTTCAAGGGCCTCGACACCCACGAACGGGCACTGGCCGAGGGCGTGCGCATCCACGGCTGCAGCGTCCATCTCGTCAGCGCCGAGCTCGATGCCGGCCCGCTGGTGATGCAGGCCGCGGTGCCGGTGCTCGACGGCGACACCGCCGACACGCTGGCGGCGCGGGTGCTCGCCTGCGAGCACTGGATCTATCCGGCCGCACTCGCCGCGCTCGCCAGCGGCGCGGCGCGGCTGGTCGACGGACGCGTCCGGTACACATCGGCTGCCGAGCCCGCGGCGCCGCTGATCTGGCCCGCGTCCGGCTGACCGCTCACTGGCAGGCGGCAATGCCCTTGTAGATTTCGTCGCGGACGGAGCCCGTGAGGGGGGCGCCGAGCTGAAGCCTGGCGACCTGGTCGGCGTTGATCGAAGGGCCCGCCTTGCGCGCCGCGCACTGGCAGCGCTTCAGCACGCCGTCGCTGCTTCCCTGGACCCGGTACTGATCGTAGACGCAGGCATCGACAAGCTTGCGGGCCAGGGCGCCGCTGTTTGCCGATCCGCTCTGCGCCATCGCCGGCGTCGCCGCCAACGTCGCGGCCAGCAGCCCGCCGGCCGCCAGAAGCCGGCCGGCCCGCCTCACGTACCCCTCACCCATTCCCGCACTCCCGCACTGTCTCGATGCGGGTTCGACTTAGAGCATTTTCCGGCCGGTTCGAAGGGGTTTCGAGCAAAAGGACCCCGTCCGGACCGTCGATGGCAGGATCACCCTGCGTCCATCACGCGCGTTCCACCGCCTGGAGATTGGCGCCGGCCGGCGCGTGCGCCGCGGCAAGGGCGACGCGGGTGTCGTGGAAGGCGGCACCGCCATAGGGCGCGATCGGCTCGGACGAGGTGAGCGTGTTGATGCCGCGGCCGTCCTCGAAGGCGGCGTTCGGCCACAGCCCCTCGGAGATGACGACGCCACGCTGCACCCCGGCAAACAGCCGGGCCGCCACCACCACCGCACCCTGGCGGTTCGACACGCGAACGCGCCCGCCCTCCCCCAGGCCGAGCGCCACGGCGTCGTCGGGATGGATCATCACGGTCGGCAGCTTCTCCTTGGCGATCGATCCGGGCGTCTCGTTGAACGTCGAATTCAGGAACGACCGCGCCGGCGCCGTCACCAGCCGAAACGGGAACGCCTCGGTGGCGCCGTCGATGACGCCCCAGTGGTCGGGCAGCGCCGGGATCGCCTCCCACGGACCCATCGGGCCGTTGTTGTTCGCCTTGACCTTCGTCCAGTCCGGCTTGAAGCGGAACTTGCCGTCCGGATGGTTGAAGCCATCCAGATAATGCGCCTCGTCGAACGGCGGCTGGCAGTCGATCCAGCCCTTTTCCTCGAACTCGGCGAGCGTCCCGTGCCCGGAGTGGCGCAGCATCCAGTCGATGTGCTCGCGCGGGCTCATGTCGTCGCCCTTGTGGTGGACGCCCAGACGCGCCGCGAGTGCGGTGTTCACCTCGTGGTTGGAGCGGCACCCGTCCGGCCCGTCGATCAGCTTTGGGCCGAACAGCAGGTACTGGTGGCCGCCGCCCTTGTAGATGTCGTCGTGCTCCACGAACATCGTCGCCGGCAGCACCACGTCGGCCATCCGGGCCGTCTCGGTCATCACCTGCTCGTGGACGCAGACGAACAGGTCGTCGCGGGCGAAGCCGCGCTTGACGCGCTCCTGGTCCGGGCAGACCGACACCGGATTGGTGTTCTGGATCAGCATCGCGGCGACGGGCGGGCCGCCGAACAGGACGTCCGGATCGCCGGTCAGCACCGCGCCCAGCCGCGACTGGTCGAGCCGCCGCGTGGACCGGTCGACCGCGTCGGCCGCGGTCACCATCGACGTGTTCAGCTGGTAGATGGCGCCGTTGTTGTGGAAGGCGCCGCCGCCCTCGTGCTGCCAGAGGCCGGCCACCGTGGCGATCGAGGCGGCAGCGTGCATGGCCACCGCGCCGTTGCGCTGGCGCGTGAAGCCGTATCCGAGCCGCAGGAAGGTGCGCGGGGTGGTGCCGACGAGCCGGGCGAACGCCTCGATGTCTTCCACCGCGAGCCCGGTGATCTCGGCCGCCCAGGCCGGCGACCGGTCGGCCAGGTGCGCCTCGAGCTCGTCCGGGCAGTCGGCAAAGCGGGCCATGTAGGCGCGGTCGGCATGGTTGTCGCGGAACAGCACGTGCATGACGGCGCAGGCGAGCGCCGCATCGGTTCCCGGCCGCAGCACCAGCTTCAGATCGGCCTGGCGGACGGTCTCGGTCTCGTAGACGTCGATCGCCACGATGGTCGCGCCGCGGGCCTTCCGGGCGGCGATGGCGTGGGTCATCACGTTGACCTGGGTGGCGGCGGCGTTGGTGCCCCAGATGACCACGCAGTCGGACCTGTCGATCTCGCGCGGGTCGGGCCCGGCCAGCCTGCCGGTGCCGGCGATGTAGCCGGTCCAGGCGGGATTGGTGCAGATGGTGTCGAACTGGCGCGAGTAGCGCTTCAGGTGGCGGACCCGATGGATGCCGTCGCGCTGCACGAGCCCCATGGTGCCGGCGTAGTAGTAGGGATAGACGCTCTCGGCGCCGTGACGGGCCTCGGCATCGAGGAACGCCTCGGCCACCCGGTCGAGCGCCTCGTCCCAGCCGATTTCGGCGAACTGGCCGGACCCCTTCGGCCCGGTCCGCAGCAGCGGCTTCGTCAGCCGGTCCGGGTTGTGCACGCGCTCGGCGTAGCGCGCGACCTTCGCGCAGATGACCCCGGCCGTGTAGTCGTTCGACTTCGCCCCGCGCACCCGCCCGATCGTCCGCGGATCGAGAACATCGATTTCCAGGGCACACGTGGACGGGCAATCGTGGGGACAGGCGGAACGGCGGACGACGGGCTTGTTCATCGGATCACGCGGTGGTTTTCGGCCTTGAGCGGCAAGCAGGCATCGATTGTGACGCACGGCGGCCGGGACCGCCAACCTACCCGGGATCGCCCCCGACCCGCAGACGGCGCCCAAACGGCACGTCCAACGGCAGCGGAATCCGATCCTATTCCAATCTACGCATCATCCAGCGGGATGTCGCCCCCGGCCCTTGCATATGGGTCCCGGCGCACCGATCTTCCGAAGCACACCAAGCAGGACGTGCGTCACGGTCACGCCCCTTCGCCGGCTGCGTAAAAGCGAACCCGCATGATTCCCGAATCAGACACGATCGGCGCGTCCCCGCTCTTCTGGACCGTCTTCCTTTCGCTGGTTGCGATCATCCTGATCGTCGATCTGGGCGTCCTGCACCGGCGGGCCCACGTCGTGGGCATGAAGGAGAGCCTGCTGCTCGCCTCGGGTTACGCCGGCCTCGCGGTCCTCTTCGGCATCGGCGTCTGGCTGACCGCAGGGGTGGACGCCGGCGCCAAGTTCTTCACCGCCTACATCGTCGAACAGAGCCTGTCCTTCGACAACGTGTTCGTGATGTCGGTGATCTTCGTCTATTTCGGAATTCCCCGCGAACATCGGCACCGGGTGCTGTTCTGGGGCATTCTCGGCGCGATGGTCTTCCGCGCCATCCTGATCGGAACCGGCGCCGCGGTGCTCCACAAGTTCGAATGGGTGCTGCTGTTCTTCTCCGCGCTGCTGATCTTCACCGGCATCAAGCTCCTCCTGCATGACCAGGAGGAGACGATCGACATCGCCAACAACCGGCTGTTCCGCTTCCTCGCCCGCCACATTCCGATGACGCACCGCATGCACGGCGCACGGTTCCTGGTGCGCGAAGAGCAGCCGGGCACCGGCCGCATGGCCCTGGTGGCCACGCCGCTTCTGTTCGCGCTGATCGTCGTGGAGATCTCCGACCTGATCTTCGCGGTCGATTCGATCCCGGCCGTGCTGGCCATCAGCCGCGACCCGTTCATCGTCTACACCTCGAACGTGTTCGCGATCCTGAACCTGCGGGCGCTGTATTTCGTGATCGACGCCCTGGTCGCGCGCTGCTGCTACCTGAAGCCGGCGCTGTCCGCCGTGCTGATCTTCATCGGCGGCAAGATCCTCTGGGACGCCTTCATCGGCGAGACCGAGGCGCTGATGAGCCTGGGCGTCACGGTGTTCCTGATCGGCGGCGCGATCGTGCTGTCGTTCCTGTTCCCCAAGCCGGCCACCACCAGCGACGAGGCCGGCGCCGACCTGGCCGAGACCGCAGGCCCGCTGCCGCGCCGGCCGAACGCCGAGACGGCCCACGTGACCCACGATCCCGGCAAGCTCGGCTGAGCCGGCGGCCCGCCTCCCGACTCACGCCGACGGGCGGTTCTTGTCCTTCTCGAGCTGAATGAAGCCGAGCGGCAGCTCCGTCGTCGACTTGATCCGCTCCATGGCGAAGGTCGTCGACACGTCGGCCACGTCGATCTTGGAAATCAGCTTCTTGTAGAAGGCGTCGTAGGCCTCGATGTCGGCGACGACGACGCGCAGCAGATAGTCGACTGAACCGGCCATCCGGTAGAACTCGACGACTTCCGGCAGCGCCTTGATGGCGCTCGCGAACCGGTCCAGCCAGTCCTCGGTGTGCTGGTTGGTGGTGATCGCCACGAAGGCGGTGACCTTCGCGTTGACCTTCGCCGGATCGAGGATCGCCACCCGCCGGGTGACGACGCCCTCCTCCTCCAGCCGCTGGATCCGGCGCCAGCACGGCGTGGTGGACAGGCCGACCTTGCGGCCGATTTCGGCGACGGGCAGCGTGCAGTCTTCCTGGAGAATGCCGAGGATTTTCTTGTCGGTGCGGTCCAGAGTGATCATTGGAGCATCCAATTGCGCAATCGGGCGACATCGCCCCTTCTCACGCAATCATCTACTCCCCAATCCGCCATGTTGGAATGAGGTTTCTCGCAGAGCTGATCAGCGCTGGCCGAGGAACGGGATCACACGCCGATTGAAGAGCTCGGTCTGCTCGATGTTGGAGAGGTGGGCGCAGGCGGGCAGGATCTCCAGTTCGGCCCCCTTGATCGCCGCGGCGATCTCCTCGCCGCGCTCCGGCGGCGTCGCCGGATCGTCGGCGCCGGCCACCACCAGCGTCGGCCGCGCGATGCCGGAGAGCGCCGCACGCTGATCCATGTCGCGAATGGCCGCGCAGCAGCCGGCGTATCCGGCGGGCGGCGTCGTCAGCAGCATGGCGCGGACCCGGGCGACCTTGTCCGGCTCGTTCTCGATGAACGGCTGGGTGAACCAGCGGGCGACGACCGCGTCGACGACCGCCTCCATGCCGCCGGACAGGACCGCCTCGATGCGCTGCTGCCAGGCCTCCTTCGGCGGCATCATCGCGGCCGTGTTGCAGAGCGCCAGCCGCGTCACCCGGCCGGGCGCGTGGACCCCGAGCCACATGCCGACCATGCCGCCCATCGACACGCCGCAGAACGCCGCCTTCTCGATGCCGAAGCCCTTCAGCACCGCGATTGCATCCTTGCCCAGCCGATCGATGGTGTAGTCGCCGTCCGGCGCGTCGCTCCTGCCGTGGCCGCGCACGTCGTAGCGGACCACATGGAAGTGCTCGACGAGCGGCGCGATCTGGTCGTCCCACATGGTGAGGTCGGTGCCGAGCGAGTTCGACAGCAGCACCGCCGGCTTGCCGGGATCGCCGTCGCGGCGGACATGCAGCGAAATGCCGTCGTCGGTGGTGATGGTGGTCATCGGTCGAGCCTCGCGGACGGAAGAGAACGGAACGGGCCGGAAAGCAGCAGCGGCGAAACGTAGTCTGGGCCGGGCGCCGAGGAAAGATGCGCCGCGGCCGAATTGCTTTCCGGGGTCCCGGGTGCTTGAAGCGTCCGCGCGGGAGCGTCATGGTGGCGGCGTCCCCGGCCCGGCCGCCCCCGCCCGGCGAGAGCCGGGCAGACATCCGCCTGCGCCGACGCGCCGCCCCGGACCGCCGGCGCCGCCTCGCGCCGACCTGCCCTCGCTTGGAGTTTGCGTATGACGACCACGCCCGTCCCCGCCTCGATCGACGACACGCTCGCGCTCCTGCAGACGGCGAACTACGTCGCCGACCGTTCGCTCGCGACGGTGCTCTACCTGGCGCTCAAGATGCAGCGGCCGCTGTTTCTCGAGGGCGAGGCCGGCGTCGGCAAGACCGAGATCGCCAAGGTTCTCGCCTCCGGCCTGAACCGCAAGCTGATCCGCCTCCAGTGCTACGAGGGCCTGGACGTCTCCACCGCCGTCTACGAGTGGAACTATCCGGCCCAGATGGTCGAGATCCGCATCGCCGAAGCCGCCGGCCAGACCGACCGCACCGAGCTCGCCTCGGACATCTTTTCCGAGCGCTTCCTGGTGAAGCGGCCGGTGCTGGAGGCGCTGGAGCCCGACCTCAACGGCCCGCCGGTGCTGCTGATCGACGAGCTCGACCGCGCCGACGAGGCGTTCGAGGCGTTTCTGCTGGAGGTGCTCTCCGACAGCCAGGTGACGATCCCCGAGATCGGCACCATCCGGGCCGCCGAGCCGCCGATCGTCATCATCACCACCAACCGGACCCGCGAGATCCACGACGCGCTGAAGCGCCGATGCCTCTATCACTGGGTCGACTATCCCTCGGCCGAGCGCGAGCTCGACATCGTCCGCCTCAAGGCGCCCCAGGCCGGCGAGACGCTGTCGCGGGAGATCGTCGCCTTCGTCCAGGCGCTGCGCGCCCAGGACGACCTCTTCAAGGCGCCCGGCGTCGCCGAGACGCTGGACTGGGCGACCGCGCTCTGCGAGCTCGACCAGATCGCCCTCGACCCCGCGGTCGTCTCCGACACGCTCGGCGTCCTGCTGAAATACCAGGACGACATCGCCCGGGTGCAGGCGAGCGAGCTGACCCGGCTGCTGGAGCAGATCAAGACGAAACCGGACGAGACCCAGCCAACCCTATGAGCCCGCCAGAACCGTCCGACGACACGCCGGCAGAGGACCTCCGGCAAGTGCGCGAGGCAGCGGCGCACGGCGACCCGAGCGGCCGGCTGCTCGACAACATCACCCACTTCGCCCGCCTGCTGCGCGCCGCCGGCATGCCGGTCGGCCCGGCGCGGGTGCTCGATGCGGTCGCGGCCGTCGAGACGGCCGGCATCACCCGGCGCGACGACTTCTACTGGGCGCTGCACGCCGTGTTCGTCTCCAAGCGCGAGCACCACGTCGTCTTCCACGAGGCGTTCGAGCAGTTCTGGCGCGCCCGCGGGCTGCTGCAGAAGATGATCGAGCTGCTCTCGCCGGTCGCCCCTCCCCGGCAGTCGGCACCGAAGGCGAAGGCCGGGTCCCTGCGCGTCGCCCAGGCGCTCAACGCCGGCCGCGAGCGCAACACCGAGACCGAGCGGCCCGAGGTGGAGATCGACGCCCGCCACACCGTCTCGGGCTCCGAGGTGCTGCAGCAGAAGGATTTCGCCCAGATGACCGCGGCGGAGATCGCCGCCGCGAAGATCGCCCTGCGCTCCCTGGTGCTGCCGTTGGACACCGTGAAGACGCGCCGGTTCGTCACCGCCGCGCACGGCCGCCGCATCGACATGCGCCGCTCGATCCGCCAGAGCCTGCGCGGTGGCGGCCAGTCGATGACGCTCGCCTTCAAGAAGCGCGCCGAGATCGCCCCGCCGATCGTCGCCCTGTTCGACATCTCCGGCTCCATGAGCCCCTACAGTCGCCTGCTCCTGCACTTCCTGCACGCGCTCGGCGAACGGCGCCGGGTGACCACCTTCCTGTTCGGCACGCGGCTCACCAACGTCAGCCGCCAGCTGCGCATGAAGGACCCCGACGAGGCGCTTTCCGCCTGCGCGGGCTCGGTGGAGGACTGGTCCGGCGGCACGCGGATCGCGGCGGCGCTGCACGACTTCAACCGGCTGTGGTCGCGCCGGGTGATGCACGGCGGGCCGATCGTCCTGCTGGTCACCGACGGGCTGGAGCGCGATTCCGACGAGGACCTCGCCCACGAGATGGACCGGCTGCAGCGCTCGTGCCGGCGGCTGATCTGGCTGAACCCGCTGCTGCGCTACGACCGCTTCGAGGCCAAGGCTCGCGGCATCCGCGCGATGCTGCCCCACGTCGACGAGTTCCGCTCCATCCACTCGCTCGACACGATCGCCGACCTGGTCGAGGCGCTGGGCCGCGAGCGCGGCACCCGGGACACCGACCCGCGCAGGTGGATGGCGGCGTAGGCGACGCGCGATCCTTGCGTTTCATCAAGGTTCCAGCGCCGCAATTTTCGTAAACGCGGCTCAGCCCTGCGCGCCAGACGGACCCGTCCGGCCCTTCACCCTGTTGAGCTTGTCCGTCATGCCATTGCGGCGCATCGTCTTCTGGTCCCACCTCGTTGCCGGTACCGTCGTCGGCCTCGTCGTCTTCTTCCTGGCCGCAACGGGCGTCGCGCTCACCTACGAACGGCAGATCGTCGCCTTCGCCGAGCGGCAGACGTTCACGGTCGCGGCGGACGGCCGCGCGCGCCTCGACCTCGACGCCCTCGCCGCGCACGCCCGCGACGCCCTCGGCGACAGCGCATCGCTCGTTCTCACCAACGATCCGGAGGGACCGGTCCAGGCAACCGCCGGCCGCCGGGACAGCGTATTCCTCGACCCCTACACCGGCGCCGCACTCGGCAGTGGCGTCGAGGGCGTCGAAACCTTCTTCGGCACCGCCGAACAGCTCCACCGCTGGTTCGCGTTGACCGGCGACGCCCGCACGATCGGCCGCTTCATCATCGACGCGGCGAACCTGCTCTTCCTGTTCATCCTCGCTTCGGGCCTGTTCCTCTGGTGGCCGAAGCGCTGGAGATGGCCGTTGCTGAAGACCAAGCTGCTCTTCCGCCGCGGCCTCCCGACGGCCAAGGCCCGCGACTACAACTGGCACCAGGTGTTCGGGATCTGGGCGCTGCTGCCGCTGGTGCTGATCGTCGTTTCGGGCGTGGTGTTCTCCTATTCCTGGGCGAACGGCCTGGTGTTCGCCCTCTACGGCGAAGCGACGCCGCAGGGACCCGGCGGTCCGCCGCCGCCCGGCAACGGCCAGGCACAGCAGGCCCAGGGCAGCGCGAGCCGGACCGACGCCGGCCGGGCCGCGACCCTTGCCGAACCCGTCTCTCTCGACGCGGTGTTCGCGACCGCCCGCGCCGCCGATCCCGCCTGGCGGACCATTGCGCTGGCGCTCCCGGCGGCCGGCGCGCCGACGGTGACGGCCACCGTCGACACCGGGAACGGCGTCCAGCCGGCGGCAAAGACCAAGCTGGCGATTTCCCGCGCCGACGGCAGCATCGTGTCGACCATCGGCGGCGACCAGTCCTCTGCCGGCCGCCGCGCCCGCGGCTGGCTGCGCTTCATCCACACCGGCGAGATCTACGGCATCATCGGCCAGACCGTCGCCGGCCTCGCCTCCCTCGCGACGCTGTTCCTGGTCTGGACCGGCCTGTCGCTTGCCTGGCGGCGGCTGATCTGGCCGCTCACCCGCAAGCCACCGGGACAGACGGCCCAGCGGGCGGGCGGATAGGACCATCAAAAACGCCCAGAAGCGCCGCCGCGCTCTTCGGGCGGATTGACCTTTTCTTCAACAAGGCCCATTTCCAGTGGGCAATTGCCGGACGGGGGTCCGGTCACATCTTACAGACATGGTGAAATACGGTTTGAAGCACAACAATAACGACTTCCAGGATCGTCTCAGCAACGCGAATGCCGCCAAGGCGGCTCTCCTGGAGAAGGCCAAGGCGAAGCTGAACGACCCGGCGCTTGAAGAAAAGCGCCAGGAGCGGGCCGCCATTGCGGCGGCACGCGAAGAGCGCCAGAAGGCCAAGCGCGAAGAGCAGGAGCGGATCAAGGCGGAGGAAGCTGCCCGCGAGGCCGCCCTCGCCGCCGAAAAGGCTGCCGAAGAAGCGGCGCTCGTCGCCGCGAAGGAAGCCGAGGAACAGGCCAAGCTCGCGGAGAAGAACCGTCTCCTGACCCGCGTGGTCGAGGACGAGGCCGCCCGCAAGGCGGCGCGCGACGCCAAATACGCCGCTCGCAAGGCCCGCCAGCGCTAAGACCAGCCCGCGCCGAGGCGCGCCAGGCAGACGGACGACGCCTCAGCCGTCCGTTCAGTACGACAACAGGCTCAGGGTCCCGCATCCTGGGCCCTTTTTGTGTCTTGCCCGCTGCCGGGCGACGGCGCTCTCGGACCCGCCCCCGCACGCAAGGATGGCCCCGCCCGGGCCCAGGCCTGTGCGGGGCTTGCTTCTGCTGCACTGCGTCACGCACCAGGCGCGACCCGGCCATGCATCCCCGGAGCGTCTCCTCCATCGCATTGCTGCATTGCAACAATTCACGGTACCGCATGGCTCGGAGCGGCACTATCTCCTGTTCCAGAGGGGCACGCGCCCCATCCGGTCCGCACCGACGCGGACGCTCCGAACCGAAGACTGATGATCCCCATGAAGACCAACACGACTGCCCAGCCGCTCGACACCGCCCGCATCGAAGCCCAGGCCCGCATCCTGCGCGCCGAAGAGACCGCCCGGCTCGCCCGCGCCTTCGGCCGTTCCATCGTGTCCGGCTTCCGGACGCTGGCCGCCAGCATCGCCGAAGCCCGCCAGATGCAGCGCGTCTACGGCGAGCTGACCGGACTCTCCGACAAGGAGCTGCGCGACATCGGCCTCAGCCGCTCCGACATCCCCGCCGCCGTTGCCGGCACGCTCCGCCGCCCGGTCGAGCTCACCTCCATCGAGGGCAGCAAGACCCTGGCGCCGGCCACCGCCGCCCACGACGAGACGGCCCGCCTCGCGGCCTAATCGCTCCGCGGTCAGATCGCCCGGACGCCGGCTTCGGCCGGCGTCGAAATCCTCGCGCCCTTGCGACCGGCAGGGGCTGCGGCACGCCGCATGGCCGAGCGCGTAGCCGACCGCCGCCCGGGTGGACCCGTTTCCGTCCGCCGGCCGATGCGAGACGCACCGCGTTCCCGCCGCACGGCGCCCCGATCCGGTTCTCCCCCGACCCTCTCCCGACCTGACAGTGCCCCCCGGCGCCGCTGCCGTGCCGTGGCGCTCCACCCGCCTGTGCGGCGGCGGACAAGGCTGACGGTCGGCCGATGTCAGGACGGTGCCGTTTCCGTCAGCGGCTGTTCCTCGGCCAGCGCCTCTTCGTGCGCCTCGAAGCCGAAGACGTTGAGCTCGATCACCGCGAAGCAGAGCAGCCAGAGCCAGGCGTCGGTGGCGTCCAGCGTCTTGTGGCTGCTGATGGTCCACAGTACCGCGCAGGTGATCAGCACCAGGTAGAGCCCGACCTTGATGGCGGTGATCGCGCGGTACTCCGCGCCCTCGTATTCGCCGGGCGCGTACATCTGGTAGACGAGCACCGCGCAGACGCCGAGCCAGGCGCCGGCATTGACGGCGTCCAGCCATTCCCCGGCGGTCGCGTAGCCGTACAGCGCGGTGAGGATCATCGAGTAGGCGAACAGGTTGAGGCCGGTGAGGATGACCTTCTCCCAGCGGCCGGAATAGCCCTCCCCCAGCGTGCTGGATTCGTATTCCATCACGCCGAGCAGCACGAGCCAGGCGGCGCTGTCGACGAAGGCGTTGACCTTTCCGGCGACGCTCAGGAAGAGCAGCGTGTCCAGCGCCAGCAGGCCGTAGACCGTCCACTTGAAGGCGCGAAACGCGATCCGCTTCATCCCAGCTCCATCCCCGTGACCCCTTCGGACAGGCGCGCGCACCGGACCCGACCGCCAACCGGTTCCGGGACCGCGGCGCACGTCAGCCTGCGGACCGCCGGTCCGGTTGCACCAGCACGGCTGTCCAGTCTGGCATGGCTCGATGACGGCTGTGCGAAAACGCTTCCCGACGCCGCGGCCGGCTCCGGCCGCGGCGCAGGATCAGAGCCCGGCGGCCTTGCGCAGCGCCGCGTTCATGCGGTCCTGCCAGCCCGGCCCGCCTTCCTGGAAATGCTCCAGCACGTCGCGGTCGATGCGGAACGACACCATCTCGCGCCCCGGCGGCAGCGTGCCCGGCGCCGGGCGGGCGACCGGCTCGGCCTTCGGCTGGGCCGGCTTGAACAGCGCCTCGGCGGCGTCGCGGGGATTGATCGGGCGTCGGGCCATGGGAAGGGTCCTGCGATGGGGCCAGGGTACGGTTCGCACAGGCGCGCGAATCCGGACGCGAGTGTCGCACAGACCGCGACGGTCGTCGCCTCCGCGTGCGCTCCGATGGCGCGGGGCTCACAGCCGGATCGGCGGAAACGGGATCGACCCGGCCCCGGGCAGCGCCCGGGCCGGGTCGATGGATCGTCCTGCAGTCGCGCCGGAGCCGGCGGCGCTTCCGTCGCCGGCTCGCACGCCGTCAGGCGGCCCGGATGCGGTCGATGAAGGCATCGACCTGCACGCGCAGCGAGGCGGCCTGACTGGACAGCTCGGTGGCGGCGGTCGAGATCTCCGCCGATGCCCGTCCGGTGTCGTTGGCGGCCGAGGAGACCGACACGATGTTGGTGGAGACCTCCTGGGTGCCCTGGGCGGCCTGCTGGACGTTCTGGGCGATCTCACCGGTGGCGGCGCCCTGCTCCTCGACCGAGGAGGCGATGGCGGCGGAGATTTCGTCCACCTTGCGGATCGTCGCCGAGACGGCCTCGATCGCCTTGACGACCTCGTTGGTGGCCTCCTGGACCGTGGAGATCTGCGCGGTGATCTCGCCGGTCGCCTTGGAGGTCTGCTCGGCGAGCGTCTTCACTTCCATGGCGACAACCGCGAAGCCCTTGCCGGCCTCGCCGGCCCGCGCCGCCTCGATGGTGGCGTTGAGGGCGAGCAGGTTGGTCTGCGAGGCGATGTCGGTAATCAGGTTGACGACATCGCCGATGCGCTGGGCGCTCACCGCCAGCTCGCGGACGACCCCGGCCGCGCTTTCGGCCTTGCCCGTCGCTTCGCTGACGACCCTGGACGACACCGCCACCTGCTGGCCGATCTCGCGGACCGAGGCAGCCAGCTCGTCGGCCGCCGACGCCACGGTCTGGACGTTGGAGGTCGCCTGTTCGGCGGCAGCGGCGACGACCGTCGACTGGCGCGAGGTCTCGTCGGCCGACGCGCTCAGATTGCCGGCGTTCTGCTGGAGCTGAGACACCGCCGAGGCGACCGTGCTGACGATGGTGGAGACCTCTGCGTCGAAGCGATCGGCGAGCGCGTGCATGGCGGCCCTCTGCTCGACAACGGCGCGCTCTTCGGCTTCCAGCTTTTCCGCCCGCATCCGCTCGGTCTCCGCGAGGTTGTCGCGGAAGACGACCAGCGCCTGCGCCATCTCGCCCACTTCGTTGCGGTTGCGCGTGTACGGGATGTCGGCCTGCAGATCGCCGCCACTCACCTGGGTCATGGCGCTGGTGATGCGCCCGATCGGCCGCGACACGCCGAACACCGCGAACAGCATGGCGACGAGGCTGATGAGCGTGCTGAGAATGACCGCGGCGAACACGGTCAGGCGGGTCTGCGAGAAACGCTCGACCGATTTGGCGTAGTCGGCGGCGGCACCGGCGTTGTTGAGCGCGACGTCCTGGCTCAGGAAGCCGGAATACGCGATGAAAAGCCGCTTCATCTCGCCCTTGAACAGGTCCGTCGCCTCCGCATTCTGGTTCTTGCGGGACAGATCGATCATCCGGTGATGCTCCGCCATGTAGGCATCGAACTCGGCGGCGAAGCGATCGTAGAGCGCCCTCTCCTCGTCGGAGGAAATCAGCTTCTCGTAGACCTGCCGGTCCTCGTTCAGCGTCTGCAGAATGCGCGCGATCTCGCTTTCGGCCCGCTGCATTTCCTCGGGCGTGGTGGACAGGATGTGGGCGGCCTGCTCGATGCGGAGATCGGAGGTTCCGGTGTTGATCTTGTTGACGCGGTCGATGCTGGGCACCCAGTTCGTCGCTTCGTTCTTCACGTTTTCATTGATCTCGTGAAGGCTCTGCAGGGCAAGCCACCCCTGCCCGATGATGAGCGCGACGAGGAGGCCGAGGAGACCGAGAAGGGTGGTCTTGAGGTTGAGGCGCATGACCCGATTCCTGAAGGAGTTTGAAGGGAGCCGGACCTTGGAGCCACGAGACTTGCCCGGAGCTTGCGCGTCCTGCGGCCAATGTCTCCGCGAGGGCGGCCGGTTGGGTCCGCTCACGCCGAGGGCGCTCCGCGCACCGGCCTCCGCCCATAGGCCGCGCATTCCGCAGCCGCCACGATCGAAGATTGCGTGGGGTGCGCCGACCCCGTACGCTTCGGCGGTCCCGTCTGGCGTCGACCGTCTCGTCGCGGCGCGTTTGGCGCGCGAGGGCCGCGTATGCTATGGCGCGCCTGAGATCGATAGCGTGCACGCGTTCCGTCCCTCCCGTCGAAGGACCCGCCGATGACCGATGCGCCGCGCCCCGAGGATCCGTCCTGGCACTCCGACGACCCGCACCTCAGCGGCGTGTTCACCCCGGTGGCGCGCGAGATCGACGTGGCCGACCTCACCGTGGTGGCGGGCCGCATCCCGGAGGACCTGTCCGGCGCCCACATGCGCAACGGCCCGAACCCGCTGTTCCAGCCGCTCTCCTACACCTATCCGCTCGACGGCGACGGCATGGTCCATGCCGTCACGTTCGACAACGGCCGTGCCCGCTACCGCAACCGCTTCGTCGAGACGCGCGAACTCGCCGTCGAGCGGCGGGCCGGACGCGCCGTCTGGGGCGGGCTGATGGCGCCGAGGCCCATCGACCCGTCGCTGCTTGAGCCCGACGAGGCCGGCTCGCCCTTCAAGAACGGCGCCTTCATCAACGTGCTGGCACACGGCGGCCACCTGCTGGCGCTCGGCGAGGCGGAAGCGGCCTACGAGATGACGATGGAGCTGGAGACGCTCGGCGAATGGACCGCCGGCACCGACGCCCCGCTGCCGATCGGCGCCCACAATCGCCGCCATCCCACCACCGGCGACCTCTTCGCCATCGCCTACGACCCCGGCAGCCCCGAGGTTCAGGTCCGCCGGATCGATCCCGCCGGGCGCCTCGCCGCCAATTTCGCCGTGACGCTTCCCGCCTCCAGCATGATCCACGACTTCGTGCTGACGGAAAAACACGTCGTCCTGCTCGTCGGCCCCGCCGTGTTCGACATCGAGGCGGCCCAGCGCGGCGGCCCGGTTCTCGCCTGGCGGCCGGAGCTCGGCACCACCATCGCGGTGATGGACCTCGACGGCGGCGCCCCGACGCTGTTCGAGGCGGAGCCCTTCTTCGTCTACCACTTCGCCAACGGCTTCGAGCGCGGCGGCGACATCGTCATCGACTATGTGCGCCACGCCCGGTTCAGCCTGGGCCCCGACGGGTCGGACCGTCCGCCGCAGCTGCACCGGCTGGTGCTCGATCCGGCAACGCGGCGGATCAGCGACGCGCCGCTTGCCGATTTCGCCACCGAGTTTCCCCGCATCAACGACCGGCAGGAGGCGCAGGCGACGCGCTTCGTCTACGTGCCGCAGCTGACGGGCACGCTGACGCACGGGCCGCACCCCACGGCCACCTTCAACGCCATCACCAGGGTGGACACCCGGAGCGGCGCCGCCCTCACCCACGATCTCGGCGAGCGGGTCGCGGGCGAGCCGGTGTTCATCCCGAGGCCCGGCGCCGCGGCCGAGGACGACGGCTACCTCGCCGTCTTCGCCACCGACCCGGCCGCCCTGACCAGCGACCTCGTCCTCCTCGACGCCACGGACCCCAGCCGCGAACCGGTCGCCGTCATCCGCATGCCCCAGAGAGTCCCCCAAGGACTGCACGGGACCTGGATCGGGCGGTAGGTTTTCGCGCGCTTCCCCACTCTCCGCTTGTGTCTGATTTGTGTGGTTTGATTGAGCGTCGGGAGGCGTGGCGACGCCTCCCGACGCGGTCAGGTGGCCGTCTCTCCGCGGGTCG
>NZ_JBRJGW010000016.1:0-145780 GCF_053628695.1 Amorphus sp. MBR-141 | reverse complement strand
ACGACCCGCGGAGAGACGGCCACCTGACCGCGTCGGGAGGCGTCGCCACGCCTCCCGACGCTCAATCAAACCACACAAATCAGACACAAGCGGAGTAAAGGGGATGGCCGCGACAGGAACGAATGGAAGGAGCAAGGGGTGAAGGCCCATTCGTTTACCATCGTCGCATCGGGGCTCGATCTCGCGTCCGACGCGCTGGAGGACAGCCTTTACGAGAGCGGATGCGACGACGCGACCGTCTCCGTCGTGCGCGGCCGGATCCTGCTGGACTTCGACCGGGGGGCGAAGAACCTCGTCCACGCGATCGCCTCGGCTGTGGCCGACGTGGAGCGGGCAGGTGGATGCTTGGAGGCTGTCGCCGTGTGACGGCGTGCGCGGAGATGCCGTTGACGCTCGGCGGCCGCGCCCAAATTCCGCTCATTCCCGCGAAGGCGGGAATCCAGGGCTGCTTGCTCCGGGCGTCGCTGTAGACTTACGAGAAGCAACGTGCGGCGAAGGCTTCCCGATGGATTTTACGTCTACATTCTCGCCAGCGAGCCGAACGGGACGCTTTATACCGGCATGACGGACGACCTCGCCCGTCGCGTCCACGAGCACCGAACCAAGGTCAGGCCGGGCTTCACCAGCGCATACGGGGTCGTCGGGCTGGTCTGGTATGAGGTTCACGACACGCGCGAGGCCGCGTTCGTGCGCGAGCGGCAGATCAAGAAATGGCGGCGGCGCTGGAAGCTTCGGATGATCGAGGCGCTGAACCCCGCCTGGCGCGATCTCTACGACAGCCTGCTCTGAGACCCGCCGCCCTGGATCCCCGCCTTCGCGGGGATGAGCGGAGTGAAGGGTGGGGGCGGGGCAGGACTGACGGTGAGGAGGACCGGGGAATGTCGGACCCGTCGACACGCACGACTGAGCTTTTGCCGAACCCGCATCCGGGCGAGATCCTCCTGGAGGACTTCCTGACGCCGATGGGGCTGAGCCAGAACGGGCTCGCCCGGGCGGTGCGCGTGCCGCCGCGGCGGATCAACGAGATCGTGCTGGGCAAGCGGGCGATCACCGCCGATACCGACCTCCGCCTCGCCCGCTATTTCGGGATGTCCGAAGGCTTCTTCCTCGGCCTGCAGGCGGACTTCGACCTGATGGAACGGCGGCGGGAGATTGCGGGGGAGCTGGACGGGATCGAGCCGAGGGCGGCGTGAGGCTGAGAGTTGGAAGCGGTGGGCGAGCCCACCGCTTCCTCTCTAGTAGAAAATCGTTAGAATCGCTGCGATGCCAAACAAGACCATCGCCAAATCGATCCTAAGGACGATTTTGACCGAATGTTTCATGGAAGAAACTCCGGTCCGCGGCCGCGGAACCAACGGATTTCGGGAGCACGCCGGGGCCAAGCGCTTGGCCAGGGCTGTGCTGGTCGAGAAATCGGGTCTGAGCCGGTGCGATGTGTGCAGGTCTGAGCTGCGCGCATTGGGGCGGGTCTGAGCCGCGTGCGTGAATTTCGGCTGATCACTGCGATCGACACTCAGTGCCGTTCCGACCACTCGAAATTAGTTCATAGAATGCGCGAGTCGGGCGCGGGTCGCAACCACTGAGGGAGAAGCTCGCAATTAGGAAAAAAATCCCAATTATATACGTGACAAAAGTGGAAATAATCCTATGATGGGTCGCGACAGGCCGGCACCGAAGATCAGAATCACGCCTGAGATGATCGAGGCGTATCGCGAAGCGTCTAGTGACGCTTATGCGGCGTTATTGAGCGGGTTCGCCGGGGGTGCCAGCGGGCAGCATCCCATGGTCGGCAAGGAAGGTCTTGAACGCGGAAGCGCGCTCTAGCAGATCGTCCGCCTCCGCGTGCAGTTCGGCGGCGATCCAATCTCTCTCGCGGTCGCTGTGGCCTAGCAGCAGCAGTTTGGCCTTGGTCTTGATAACGAAGGGTTTGATCGAGCCGGTCCTTTTGCCGCCGCGCCAGACACAGTGAGCGATGTTGTTCCGTAGCGCCGACTTGGCGCTGATGGCGTCGATTAGCTTCTTGAACTCCTTGGCCTGATCGGCCGACGCCGATGATTCTTCGATGATGGCGAACAGCAATTGCTTCTTCTGTTCGTATCCGGATTGCGCCAGCGTCATCGCGGCCTGAAAGGGCTCCAGTTCCAGCGCCGACATGATGGCTGCTTCGTAGAGGCTCTCAACGCGGGCGAATGCGTGTAAGATTCGCCCGAACGCCGCGAAATGATCCGCGGAGATATGTGGAACTTCTCTGGGTCCGAACATGACAGAACCTGCCCCGAAAACCGCCGACAACAACCTGGACGAAACCAGGCGCATAATGGAGCGCTTGGTGAACACGCCTCCGAAGCCGCATGAGCCCAAAGGCGGAAAGCCGAAGGGCAAAGAGAGGCCGGGAGACACAAAGCCTAGCGGATAATTCCGCTAGCGGCGCACCGGGAATCCGGTTTATGCTTCTCGCATGAAAAAAAGACCCCGCCGAAGCGGGGCCAAGGTTGGGGTCGGCGCTACCTCCTTGGGTAGCTCCGGCAGTGCTCACGGACAAACTCTGTCTGTCCGTTCCGTACACGCACGTAGAAGGTGACGTGTACGGCTCTTGGCAGGGTGCATGTGATAGCCATGCGCTTGCCTCCTGCCGGGTTAATCCCCGGCCTGACCGGGCACGCGGGATTGCGTCCCTCGCCACGGATGCTTCCCGTGAGCCGGTCTTGGAGCTGCCGAATCAACGATCCGAGATTTCCGCCCCGGAGTCGAGTCGGCAGCGTTCTCGGTTTGATCTTTTTTGTTAGGAATCTGGGGAGGACGGGGGATTATCCACCCTCCGCTTGCGCTTTCGATGGCGCTGGAGCTTCCTCGCCTTCTGTCTAAGCGTGCGCGGCTTCGTTAATCCGCCGATAGGTCAGGCGCTTGCCTTCGATGCCCTGCATGATGGCGTCGACGCGTTCCTTGTCGGTGAACCCGAGCTTGGTGCGGCGGTTGTAGCGGAAATCGAACTCGGCAAGGTAGCGGTGCAGGTGGGCTTCGCCGCAGTGCTGGTAGACGCCTTTCATGCCGCGCTTGAAGATCGAGAAATAGCCCTCAATCGTGTTCGTGTGGACGGCGCCGCGCGCATATTCGCCAGCGGAGTGCTTCACGGTGTGGTGCTCGCGGTACTCTTTGCCGGTCTCGGTGTAGAGGCGTGATTCGTCCGTGTAGAGCACCGCTTCGCGGGTGACGTTCTGCACCAGAATGTTGCGGACGTTGTCCTTGGTGGCATGCTTGACGTGGAACGTGCGGACAGTGCCGCCGCGCTCGACCAGTCCGACAACCGCGCGCTTGCCGGTCGCCGACTTCTTGGACTTGTAGGGACGGCCCTTGCGCTGCGGAGAGACGTAGTTGTCCTCGCGCTTGCCGAAATAAGTCTCGTCGGCCTCAACCGGCTGACCGTTTCCGCCCATCGGGGTCTCAAACGATCCTTCGCGCATGGCTTCGCGAATGCGGTGCGCCATGAACCACGCCGTCTTGTAGGTGACGCCCAGCATGCGGTGCAGCTGGTGCGCTGACATGCCCTTCTTGGACGCGCCCAGCAGGTGCACGGCGAGCCACCACTTCGTCAGCGGGACCTTTGAGCGCTCGAACACGGTTCCGACGGTGACGGTGAACTGACCCTTGCACGCATTGCAGTAGCGCAGGCCCGGGCGGTGCGACCGCTTGGTGCCCTCAACCATCGCAATGGTGGACGGATCGGCGTTGCCGCACTTGGGGCAAGTCGGACCATGCGGCCAGCGGACGGCCTCAAGGGCTTCGCGGGCTGCGGTGTCGTCGTGAAAGATCGGGTCCTGAAGGTCAGCGTGCATTGGTTTTCTCCTGCCCCTCTAAGGTAGCCAGATGCCCACTTTTGTCAAGTATATAATTAGGAAAAAAATCCTTGACAGCGTGACGCTGGTCCGGTAGGGTTCAGGCATCGTCGGAGAGTTGCGGCCGGGGGACGGCGGCGCGGGTCTGGCGTTTCAGGACATTTGGGTTGAGGCCGCGTGTGCGGCCCTGGATCCCCGCTTTCGCGGGGATGAGCGGAGGTTTGGGCGGGCGTCGGCCCCGGAAACGGGCCTTGCCGGAGCGCACCCGCCAGCGGGCGACCGCCCGCCGGCCGGAGGCCGCCCTCGCGGAGCCGGGGCACGGAGCGACCCGGCGTGAGCGGAATAAACCGCCCTGGATTCCTGCCTTCGCAGGAATGAGCGGTGTGTTGGGCGGGCGCCGGAGGAAACCGGGCACGGACCCGCCGGACCGCACCCGCCAGCGCGCGACCGCGCGCCGGCCGGAGGCCGCGCCCGCGCAGCGGCGAGCGAAGCGAGCTCGCGTGAGCGGACCGATAGCAGGCCGCCCTTGCTGAGCCGGGGCGCGGAGCGACCCGGCGCGAGCAGATCAAGACCCCCCAGGGCGCGCTCCTGCGCGCCTTTTTTGGTTCACCACACACGGGACATGACGCGATGGACGAGGGCGCTCGCCGATTCGAACCGGACTGGGCGGCGGCGAAGGCCGCGTTCGAGGCGGGCGAGGGGTCGCTGCGCGAGATCGGCGACCGCTGCGGCATGACGGAATCGGGCCTGCGCGCCCGCGCCCGGCGGCACGGCTGGGACCGGACGCTCCGGCCGCCCCAGGGGGCCGGGGTGCCCGGCCGCCAGGACGACGGTGGCGGCGGGGCTGCCGAGCCGCCGACGCCGGAGCCCGGCGCCCTGGATCCCCGCCTTCGCGGGGATGAGCGGAGTTTTTGGGGAGGCGCCGGGGCCGGAAATGGGATCCGTTGGCGTGCACCCGCCAGCGGGCGACTGCCCGCCGGCCGGAGGCCGCCCGCCCGGAGCCGGTGCGCGCAGCGCATCCGGCGTGAGGGGACAAGACTCCGCGCAGATGAGCTTGGGTGAGGGGGTCACGACAGGCCCTATGGATCCCCGCTTTCGCGGGGATGAGCGGAGTTTGGAGGGCGCGCCGGGGCCGGAAACGGGATCCGTTGGGGAGCACCCGCCAGCGCGCGACCGCGCGCCGGCCGCAGGCCGCCCACCCGGAGCCGGGGCGCGAAGCGCATCCGGCGTGAGGGAGAATAAACCCGCCCGGGCGGCGCGCCCGCCCGGAGCCGGGGCGCGAAGCGCATCCGGCGTGAGGGAGAGCAGACCTGCCCCGTTGCCGCACCCGCCGATGGCGATGCGGCTGAGGGGGCGGCGGTTGCGGCGGACGGCGGCCGACCGGGCGGCGATGATCGCCCGCCTCTACCGGGTGTTCGAGGCCCGCATCGCCGCCATCGAGGCGCGCTTCGATCCCGACGCCGCCGACGACGCGGAACGCGACACGCGGGTGCTGGCGGCGCTGGCGCGCACCCTCGACATCCTGCTTGCCCTCGACCGCAAGGCGCAGGCCGACGGCGGAGAGGCGACGCATGACCAACGGGCCGACATCGATACCCTCCGACAGGACCTTGCGGGCCGCCTTGATCGCCTCGCTCGACGGGCTGGACGCTGAGGGGCGGGCCGACTTCCTGGCCGAGCTGCCCCACGAGACGCTGGCGTGGCTGGCGCGCGAATGGACGTTCGTCGCCCGCGACGAGCAGCTGCCGCCCGACGGCGACTGGACGGTGTGGCTGATCCTCGGCGGGCGCGGCGCCGGCAAGACGCGGGCCGGCGCGGAATGGGTGAAGGGCATGGCGCTGGGCAAGGACGGCTTCGCCGAAGCCCCCGTCGGCCGCATCGCGCTGGTGGGCGAGAACCTGATCGACGCCCGCGCCGTGATGATCGAGGGGGTATCGGGGCTGTTGTCGGTGCATTCGGCCGACGAGCGGCCGCTCTGGCAGCCCTCGCGCCGGCGGCTGGAATGGAAGAACGGCGCGGTGGCGGAGCTGTTTTCGGCGGACGATCCGGAGAGCCTGCGCGGGCCGCAGTTCGGCGCCGCCTGGGCCGACGAGCTGGCGAAATGGCGCCAGGCGGAGGAGGCGTGGGACATGCTGCAGTTCGCGCTGCGCCTGGGCGAGCGGCCGCGCCAAGCGGTGACGACGACGCCGCGGCCGATCCCGCTGCTGACCCGGCTGATGGAGGCGCCGCGGACGCGCGTTGCGCGGATGCCGACCAAGGACAACGCGGCGAACCTGGCGCCTGGCTTCCTCGACCGGGTGGTCGGGCGCTACCGCGGCACGCGGCTGGGCCGCCAGGAGCTGGAGGGCGAGATCCTGGCCGACCGGGAGGACGCGCTGTGGAGCCGCGACGCGGTTGAGCGGGCGCGGATCGCGGCGGCGCCGGCGCTCGCGCGCATCGTGGTGGCGGTGGACCCGCCGGCCGCGGGCGGGCGCGCCTCGGTGTGCGGCATCGTGGCGGCCGGGATCGGCGCCGACGGCATCGGCTACGTGCTGGCCGACGACACGGTGTCGGCGGCGGCGCCTGACGTGTGGGCGGCGCGCGCCATCGCCACCTACCGGCGCTTCGAGGCGGACGCGCTGGTGGCCGAGGTGAACCAGGGCGGCGACATGGTGGCCGCCGTCATCCGCCAGGTGGACGGTTCGGTGCCGGTGACCAACGTGCGGGCGCACCGGGGCAAGTGGCTCAGGGCGGAACCGGTGGCGACGCTCTACGCCCAGGGCCGGGTGCGCCACGCCGGCGCGTTCCCCGAGCTGGAGGACGAGCTCTGCGGCTTCGGGCCCGACGGCACGGCGAACGGCCGCTCGCCCGACCGGCTCGACGCGCTGGTCTGGGCGATCACCACGCTGATGCTCACGCCCCAGAGCCGGCCGGCGATCCGGCGGGTGTAGAGGCTTTTGCGATCAGGCGGTGACGTCTGATCGATCCGGAATCGCAGCGGGCCCAAGCGCTCGAGCCATTCCCTTTCGCAGATCGCGGCGATCCGACGGGGACAGGCTTCGAGGCAGGGTCAGTCGAAGGACTGGAAGCAGACGGTGGCCTTGCCGGCGTTGTCGGCAAGCGCCGCGTCGGCGTCGTTGATGCGGAACCCGAGCCGCGCGGCGTCGAGCGGGCGCCCGACGCGCGCGGCGGCTTCCAGCTCTTCGTCGAGGGCCGCGTAGTTGGCGACGATGTCGCCGTCGGTGTAGAGCAGGCGCCCGAACGGCAGCGACCGCACCAGCTTGAACCCGGCGTAGGGCTCCAGCGCCGTCGCGTCGGCGCCGCGGTGCCCCTCGACCCCGACCGGGGGATAGGAGCGCGCATCCACGGTCCAGTCGGCGTCGAAGTACCAGTCGATCATGAAGCTGTCCGGCAGCTCCAGATACTGCCAGCCGCGCCGCGCATCGACATCCAGGCAGTGGGTCGCGGCGGCCGCCGGGGCGGCGATCGCGACGGCGGCGACGATGAGAAGCAGCGGCGCGAAACGGTGGGTCATGGCGGGCTCCGCGGGCGGGGTTGGCGGGACACCGGAGAGGGCCCGTTTCGGGACGGCAGGCCGGACCGGCATGGCGGGGCCGTCACCGGCTTGGGGCGCGCGGCACGAGGTCCGGTCCGAGCGATCGGACGGCGTGCGCCCATCATAGTGCGTGATCGCGGCAAAAGCTCAAGCGCGGGACGGGGGCGGAGCGCCGCTTCCCCCCGTTTCCTCCCATGGCCCTTCAGACAGGACCCCCCACATGCTGATCGATCGCTTCTTCAGGCGGCCGGGCGGGACGGCCGCGCCCGAGGCGAAGGCCTCGCGCACCGGACCGCTGATCGCCGTCTCCACCCTCGGCCGGCCGGTGTGGACGCCGCGCGACTACGGGGCGCTCGCCCGGGAGGGCTTCGGGCGCAACCCGGTGGTCTACCGCTGCGTGCGGATGATCGCCGAGGCGGCGGCCAGCGTGCCGGTGCTGCTCTACCGCGGCGAGGCCGAGATCGAGCGTCATCCGCTGACGGATCTCCTCGCCCGGCCGAACGGCGGCCAGGCGGGGACGGGGCTGCTGGAGGCCGTTTACGGGCACCTGCTGGTGGCCGGCAACGCCTATCTGGAGGCCGTCAGCGTGGAGGGGCGGGTGCGCGAGCTGTTCGCGCTCCGGCCTGACCGGATGCGCGTGCTGCCGGGGGCGAGCGGCTGGCCGGAGGCGTTCGAGTACACCGTCGGCGGGCGCGCGGTGCGGTTTTCCGTGGCCGGCGAGGGGCTGGCGCCGATCCTGCACCTGACGCTGTTCCATCCCCTCAACGACCACTACGGCTTCGCCCCCATCGAGGCGGCGCAGACGAGCCTGGACATCCACAACGCCGCCGGCGCCTGGAACAAGGCGCTCCTGGACAACGCGGCGCGGCCGTCCGGCGCGCTGGTCTATTCCGGCGGCGACGGGACGCTGACGGCCGACCAGTTCGAGCGGCTGAAGAGCGAGCTGGAAGATGGCTACCAGGGCGCGCGCAACGCCGGGCGGCCGCTGCTGCTGGAAGGCGGGCTCGACTGGCGGGCGATGGCGCTCACCCCGAAGGACATGGACTTCATCGAGGCGAAGAACCAGGCGGCGCGGGAGATCGCGCTCGCCTTCGGGGTGCCGCCGATGCTGCTGGGCATTCCCGGCGACAACACCTTTGCCAACTACCAGGAGGCGAACCGGGCGCTGTGGCGCCAGACGGTGCTGCCGCTGGTGGGGCGCACGCTGGAGGCGCTCGGCGGCTGGCTCGGCCCGGCGTTCGGCGACGGGCTGCGGCTTGCCTGTGACGCCGACCGGATCGAGGCGCTGTCGGCCGAGCGCGAGGCGCTGTGGCGGCGGCTGGAGGCGGCGTCGTTCCTCAGCGACGACGAGAAGCGGGCGGCGGTCGGCTACTCGCCGCGCGGCGATCCGCCGGCGCCGGAGGGATGAGGTGGATCCGGTCACCCAGTCGGTCGTCGAGCGCGGCGACCTCGCCCACCTCGCGCTGTTCCTGTGGGCGAGCTCGGCCAGCGCGCTGTCGGTGTGGGCGCTGCGCGAGCTGGCGGCGTCCAACCGGCGCTTCAACGATTTCGTCAACGAGATCGCCCGGCTGACGGCGATCTTCCGGGAGCGGGGGTGAGGGGGGTGGAGTTTGGGGGTCCGGGGGGCGGCCTGTTTTGGTCCGCTCACGCCGAATGCGCTGACGCGCATCGGCTCCGCGAGGGCGGCCTCCGGCCGGCGCGCGGTCGCGCGCTGGTGGGAGGGATGCGGCGTGGCCTTGAGCGGACCACAGTCAGGCCGCCCGCCCGGAACCGGTGCGCGGATTTTGGGGGCAAGGCCGGGAGCCATTACACCCGCTCATTCCAGCGAAGGCTGGAATCCAGTTGCCGAGCCTGCTGCAAATTGAAGGGTGGGATAAGGCGCGTGGCGTGGCTGCGCGCACTTCTCGCGTCTTGGCCCGGATCAACGGCCCGAACTGGATTCCAGCCTTCGCTGGAATGAGCGGAGTTTTCGGCGGTTTCCGGACACGCCGTCATCCCGTTGGGCGTCTGCCGACAGGCCCTATGGATCCCCGCTTTCGCGGGGATGAGCGGAGTTTGGGGTTGGGACCGGGTGATACACGGCAGGGCCGGCCGGACGGCACCCACCAGCGCGCGACCGCGCGCCGGCCGGTCAGGCCGCGCCCGCGCAGCGGCGCGCGAAGCGCGCTCGCGTGAGCAGACCAGGCCAGGCCGCCCACCCGGAGCCGGTGCGCGAAGCGCACTCGGCGTGAGGGGAAGAAAAACAGGGCTGCGGCCCGTGGCCCTGGATCCCCGCTTTCGCGGGGATGAGCGGAGATTGGGGTGGGCTTCGCGCGACACACGCGAGGCCTGTCAGGACACCACCCGCCAGCGCGCGACCGCGCGCCGGCCGGAGGCCGCCCACCCGGAGCCGGTGCGCGGAGCGCATCCGGCGTGAGGGGTCAAGAAACAAGGCTGCGGCGCGCCGCCCTGGATCCCCGCTTTCGCGGGGATGAGCGGAGATTTGGGCTCTTCTGGAGAGAACACATGCAGATGCACAGCAGGGGGTCGGGGGCGATGCCGGCCGACCACAGGGGCGTGTTCGCCGCGTTCGCGGCGGAGATGGCGCGGCTGATCGGGCGGACGTCCGGGAGCCGGTCGGGCCGGGGGCCGCGGATCGTCGAGGTGGGGCGATGAGCGGGTCCCGGGATCGGGCGGGCGGCATCGACCGGGAGGCGGTGGGCGGCCGCGAGATGGTGGGTAGTCGCGAGATGGTGGGCGGCCGCGAGGCGGCCGGGGGCCTTCGACCGGCCGAGACGAAGATGGCGGCGACGGGATACCGGGGCACCGCCGCTGCGCCGTCTGGCACCGCGCTGGAGGTGAAGTTTTCGCCGGCGCCGCAGCCGACGGTGTCGGTGGACGGGTCGTTCTCCGGCTACGCGACGCTGTTCGGCCGGGCCGATCTGTCGGGCGACGTGGTGGCGCCGGGGGCGTTTGCCGCCGGGCTGGCGGCCAAGGGGGCCGGGGCCGTCAAGCTCCTCTACCAGCACGATCCGGCCGAGCCGATCGGCCGCTGGCTGACCATCGCCGAGGACGCGCGCGGCCTGTTCGTGCGCGGCCGGCTGACCACCGAGACGACCCGGGCCCGCGAGGTGCGCGCGCTGATGCGCGAGGGCGTGCTGGACGGGCTCTCCATCGGTTTCAGGACCGTGCGCGCCCGCACCGACCGGGCGACCGGCCACCGGATCCTGATGGAAGTCGATCTCTGGGAGATCTCCATCGTGACCTTCCCGATGCTGCCCGAGGCGCGGGCCCGGGCCGCGAAGGCGGCTTCAGTGTCGGTTGCGGCCGACCGGGCGCGGCTTGCGGCCGGCTTCCGGCGGGCGGCGCGGATCCTCGGGTCGGGCTGACCACCCGAGCACTTCGACCAACCGGCGGCGGGAACGCTGCCCATCGACCGCACACGGGACGCGGCGGACACACGCGCCCCTTTTCCATCCCGTTCCATCCACGCGAGGAGCACACGCATGACCGGATTGCACGACCGCGCCGCCGAGACCAAGGCGGTTCCCACCGACGGCGAACTCAGCGCCGCGTTCTCCGACTTCATGGGGGCGTTCGAGGTGTTCAAGGAGACCAACGACCGGCGCCTCGGCGACCTGGAGAAGCGCTCCAGCGCCGACGTGGTGACGCTGGAGAAGCTCGACCGGGTCGACCGGGCGCTGGACGCCCACAAGGCCCGCGTCGACGAGCTGGTGCTGAAGGCGCGCCGCCCGGCGATCGGCGGCGACGCGGCGGTTGTCCGCAGCGGCGTGACGCTGGAGCACAAGGCGGCGTTCGAGGCCTATGTGCGGGCCGGCCGCGACCACGACCTGAAGGCGCTGGAGACGAAGGCGCTGACGGCCGCCTCCGACGACGCCGGCTACCTGGTGCCGGAGGAGGTGGACCGCGAGATCGGCCGCCGGCTGGCGCAGATCTCGCCGATCCGCGGCATCTCCGGCGTGCGGCAGATTTCCGGCACCGGCTACAAGAAGCCGTTCGCCACCTCCGGCCCGGCGGCGGGCTGGGTCGGCGAGACCGACGCCCGGCCGGAGACGGCGGCGCCGGTGCTGAAGGAACTCGTGTTCCCGACGATGGAGCTCTACGCCATGCCGGCGGCGACCGCGACGCTGCTCGACGACGCGGCGATCGACATCGGCCAGTGGCTGGCGGAGGAGATCGACCAGGCGTTCGCCGAGCAGGAGGGGGCGGCCTTCGTGGCCGGCGACGGCGACAAGAAGCCGACCGGGTTCCTCGCCTATCCCACCGTCGCCGAGAGCGCGTGGGCCTGGGAGAAGATCGGCTACCTCGCCACCGGCGTCGACGCGGCGTTCCCGGCCGCCGACCCCGGCGACGTGCTGATCGACCTCGTCTACGCGCTGAAGGCCGGCTACCGCCAGAACGCCAGCTTCGTCATGAACCGGCGGACCCAGGCGGCGGTGCGGCGGATGAAGGACGGCGACGACACCTACCTGTGGCAGCCGCCGGCGGTGCCGGGCGGGACGGCCTCGCTGATGAACTTCGCCGTCGTCGAGGCGGAGGACATGCCGGACATGGCGGCGGACGCCATGGCGATCGCCTTCGGCGACTTCCGCCGCGGCTACCTGATCGTCGACCGGATGGGGGTGCGGGTGCTGCGCGATCCTTATTCCGCCAAGCCCTACATCCTCTTCTACACCACCAAGCGCGTCGGCGGCGGGGTCCAGGACTTCGACGCCATCAAGCTCCTGAAGTTCGGCGCGAGCTGAGCGGAGGGCTCGGAGGTTCACCGCACTCCGCTCACTCCCGCGAAGGCGGGAGTCCAGGGCGGCACGCTCCGAAGCTGCGGCTCCTGGCCCTGGATCCCCGCTTTCGCGGGGATGAGCGGTTGGAGCAACGGCGGGAGAGCCATCACACCCGCTCATTCCAGCGAAGGCTGGAATCCAGGTGCTGAGCTCGCTGCAGGCCGCAGGGCGCGATGAGGTGCGGGGCGGATGCTGCGCGCATCCTGGCGCGTCCTGGCCCGGTTCGACGGCCCGAACTGGATTCCAGCCTTCGCTGGAATGAGCGGAGTTTGGGGGCTGGGTATGGGGACAACTCATTCCGCCGGGATCTGCCGACAGGCCCTATGGATCCCCGCCTTCGCGGGGATGAGCGGAGTGTGGGGGGCGCTTTGGAGACACACCGCAGGCCTGTCCGGACCTCACCCACCAGCGCGCGACCGCGCGCCGGCCGGTCAGGCCGCGCCCCGTGCAGCGGCGCGCGAAGCGCGCTCACGCGAGCGGACCAACAACAGCCCGCCCTCCCGGAGCCGGTGCGCGAAGCGCACTCGGCGTGAGGGCAAAGAAACCTGACCGAACTTCCCCGCGCCACCTGGCCCGGCATCCCAATGGCTTGTCGATCCCCTGATCGACGGCAGACGGGGCGCCGGGCCTTCTTTTTTCCGGAGGGACCATGACCGCCATCCTGACCGAGCCGCCGAAGGTGGAGCCGGTGACGCTGGCCGCGGCCCGGGCGCACCTGCGCGTCGACGCGGCGGACGAAGATGCGGCGATCGTCGACCTGATCGCGGCGGCGCGCCGGCATGTGGAGGCCGCGACCGGGCGGGCGCTGCTGGAGCAGGGCTGGCGGATCGTCCGCGACGACGTGCGGCCGGCCGGCATCGTCCGGCTCGAACCGGCCCCGGTGATGTCCGTCGATGCGGTGAGCCTGCGCGGCGCCGACGGGACCGCGCGCGTGCTGGCGGCCGACGCCTATGTGGTCGATCTCGCCTCGTCGCGGCTGCGCATCCTGCCGGGCGTGCGGCCGCTGGTCGCCGCCTGCCAGGTGGAGATCGACATCACCGCCGGCTACGGCCCCGAGCCGGCCCAGGTGCCCGAGCCGCTGCGCCAGGCGGTGCTGATGCTGGTGGCGCACTGGTACGCGCACCGGGAAGCCGCACTCGCCGCGGTGCCGGAGCCGCTGAAGCTCGGCGTCGACAGCCTGATGCGGCCGTACCGGCTGACGAGGGTGGCATGAGCGGGGATCTGCCCATCGGGGCGCTCGACCGGCGCGTCCGCATCGAGGCGCCGCTGCGCACCGGCGACGGCGCCGGCGGGGCGACGGTGTCGTGGGCGACGGTCGCGACCGTCTGGGCGAACGTGGAGGCGGTCTCGGCGGTTGAGCGCGACCGGTCGGGCCGGCTGGGCGGGGTCGCCACGCACCGGGTGACGATCCGGGCGCGGGACGGGGTCGCGAGCGGCCAGCGGCTCGTGCTCGGCGGGCGGGTTCTCGCCGTGCGGGCGACGCGGCCGGCCGGGCGGGGCGATCGGTTCCTGGTGCTGGACGCCGAAGAGGAGGGACGCTGATGGACGCGGGGCTTGCGCTGCAGGCGGCGATCCATGCCGCGCTGGTGGGCGACGCGGAACTGGTGGCGCTGCTCGGCGGGGCGCGGGTGCATGACCGGGCGCCGCGCGGGGCGGCGCATCCGTTCGCGGCGTTCGGCGAGGCGGGCGCGCGGCCCGTCGACGGCGACCTGCCGCCGCTGGTCGAGCACCGGCTGGCGCTGGAGGTCCATTCGACGGCCGAGGGCCGGGCCGAGGCGGCGGCGATCGCGGCGCGCATCGAGACGGTGCTGTCCGGGGCGGCGCTGCCGCTCGACGGGCACCGGCTGGTGTCGCTGAGCCTCGCCGACCGGGGGCTGCGCGAGGCGCGCGACCGCAAGTCGGTGGTGGCGAGCCTGCGGTTTCGTGCGGTCACGGAGGTGGCGCAGTAGGGGCGGTTCCGCGCATTTGCGGGATGGCCTGAGGGCCGGGCGGGTTCGCAAGCGCTGGCCGTGTGGCCCTGGATCCCCGCCTTCGCGGGGATGAGCGGAGTGTGGGGCACTCTGGCGATAGAACCGGGGGTCTGTCAGGACTTCGCCCACCAGCGGGCGACTGCCCGCCGGCCGGAGGCCGCCCACCCGGAGCCGGTGCGCGAAGCGCACTCGGCGTGAGGGGAACAGGAATTCAACCCCTCCCGTCGTGACGCTGGCAACTTCAGGCTCTATCGTGCGGGCAGAGACGGTGATGGCCCGAGGGAGCGAGACGGATGAAGACACGGATGATGCTGGCGGCGCTGGTGGCGTGTGGGCTGGCGCAGGGGGCTGCGGCGGCGGATTTCGACGGCGAGTGGGATGCGCTCAGCAACACCGCGACGTCGATCACCGGCAACATCGAGATCGCCGCGAAGACCATCCAGTTCCAGAACGGCACCAAGCTGGGGATCGCGCCGGCCGGCTCGGCCGAGGGCAACTGGGGCGGCCAGAGCGCCTCCGTCGAGGGCGAGATCTTCAAGCTGGCGCCGCCGGCCGATCCGGAGCTCCTGAACGGCAACAAGTTCTGCGGCATGCCGGGCAACCCGGCGACCTTCGTTGTGCTGACGCCGCTCGACGGCGGGCTGAGCCTGATCGTCTACACCGGTGACGCGACGCCGACACCCAACTCCGACCCCTGCGCGATCTACAACTACGCGCGCTAGCGGCGGGACGGCCGGGGCGGGCTGCGGGCGTCCGCTCGCGTCCTGGTCTGGATCAACGGACGTAGCTGGATTCCAGCCTTCGCTGGAATGAGCGGAGTATTGGGGCTGGCGACGGAGAAACCCTGCATTCCGTTGGGCGCCAGGCGACAGGCCCTATGGATCCCCGCTTTCGCGGGGATGAGCGGAAGTTGGGGCGGGCTGCGTGCGATACGCGGGCACGAAGGACGACACCCGCCAGCGCGCGACTGCGCGCCGGCCGGTCAGGCCGCCCTCCTGGAGCCGGGGCGCGCAGCGCATCCGGCGTGAGGGGAACAGGAAAACAGCGACAGCCTCCGCGGCGTGCCGCCCTGGATCCCCGCTTTCGCGGGGATGAGCGGAGGTTGGGGCGGAGGCCGGGGCGCACTTGAACCGGCAACCGATCAACTGAACCGACCATTCATCGACGCGATCGCCGGGTGTCTTGCGGGGCCGGGGCGGTGGCGCGCGTCCGGACCACCGGACGAACCGTCGCATTCACCAGACAGGAGGTGCCAAATGGGCGCACAGCGGGGCAGGGACCTGGTGCTCCGGCTCGACGAGAGCGGGGCGGGGTCGTTCGTGACGGTGGCGGGGCTGCGCGCCCGGCGGCTGTCGTTCAACGCCGATGCGGTGGACGTGACCGACACGGAATCGGCCGGGCGCTGGCGCGAGCTGCTCGACGGCGCAGGCGTGCGGCGCGCCAGCCTGTCGGGATCCGGCATCTTCAAGGATGCAAGCTCGGACGCGGCGGCGCGGACCATCTTCTTTGCGGGTGCGATCCGCAGCTGGCAGGTGGTGATCCCCGATTTCGGCACCGTCTCCGGGCCGTTCCAGCTCACCGGGCTCGACTACGCCGGCAACCACGACGGCGAGGTCACCTACGAGATCTCGCTGGAATCGGCCGGCGAGCTGGCGTTTGCGGCGGCATGACCATGGCGAACCGGCATCGCGGCGAGATCGCCGCCGTCCTCGACGGGCGGCGGTTTACGCTCTGCCTGACGCTCGGCGCGCTGGCCGAGCTGGAGGCGGCGTTCCAGGCCGGCGACCTGGTCGGGCTGGCGGAACGGTTCGGCTCGGGCCGGCTGAAGGCCGAGGACGCGGTCCGGGTGATCGGGGCGGGGCTGCGCGGCGCCGGTCATCCGATCGAGGACGACCAGGTGGCGGCGATGACGACGCCCGGCGGGGCGGCGGGGTTCGCCGCCATCGTCACCGACCTGCTGACCGCGACGTTCGGCGGCGAGCCGGAGGCGCCGGGCGACCCGGACCCTCGGTAGCGCCGTCCGCCCTTCCAAGGCAAGGGCGAACGGCTCGGATCCGATGTTGCGTCGCCGGTGCGGACGGCGATCCGGCTCCCGCTCCGCCTCGCACCGCTTCCGAGCCGTCCGGCACTCCGGTGGACAGCGGCACGGCCGATGGGGCTCGTGCGGCGGCGTTTCCGTGGGAGGCGGCGATGCGCTTCGGGCTCGGCACCCTGCGGCTGCCGCCCGCCGCCTTCTGGGCGATGAGCGTGCCGGAACTGGCGGCGGCGCTGGCGCCGAACAGCGCGGCGGCGGTCGATACAAGCCGTCTGCGCACGCTGATCGACCACGACGACCAACCCTGAAGGAGCGAGCATGGCGACCGATCCCAACGACCCGGGCGCGGGCTTCGACGCGGCCGCGCTGGAGGCGGCGGTGGCGCGCACCTCCGCCGACCTGGAGCGCGCGGCGGAGCGCTTCTCCACCACCGTGGTGGGCGGGCTGAGGCAGGCGGTTCTCGAGGGCAAGCGCCTCGACGGCGTGCTGGCGGCGGCGGCGCGCAGCATCTCGGCCTCGGTGCTGAAGGCGGCGCTGAAGCCGCTCGGCGAGACGCTGCTCGGCGGCGCCGTCGGGCTCGGCACCTCGATCCTGGGTGCGGCGGCGGCCGGCGCCGTGAAGACGGCCGGCAACCTGCTGCCGTTCGCCGAGGGCGGGGTGATCGGCGCGCCGGCGACGTTTCCGCTGGGGGGCGGCCGCACCGGCCTGGCCGGCGAGGCGGGGCCCGAGGCGATCCTGCCGCTCGCGCGCGGTCCCGACGGGCGGCTCGGCGTGTCGGCCGGCGGCGGCGCGCCGGTGCACGTGACGATGACGGTGAATACGCCCGATGCCGAGAGCTTCCGGCGGTCGGAGGCACAGGTGACGGCGATGCTGGCGCGTGCGGTGGGGCGCGGCCGGCGGGGGAGCTGAGGGGAATTGAGGGGTTGGGGCGGAGGCAACTTACTCTCAGGACCTGCGAAGGCTGGGGACTGGCGCGTAGGTCTCCGATGCTGCGGTGTTCGGCCCTGGATTCCCGCTTTCGCGGGAATGAGCGGAGTTTGGGGCGGGCGTCGCAGTGACGCGACCTCTGCCTGACCGGATTGCACTCGCCAGCGCGCGACCGCGCGCCGCCCGGTCAGGGCGCCCTCGCGGAGCCGGCGCGCGCCAGCGCGCTCGGCGTGAGCGGAGTTTGGGGCAGGTTCGGGAGAGCCCGTCATTCCGTCGGGGCCAGCCGACAGGCCCTATGGATCCCCGCTTTCGCGGGGATGAGCGGAGGTTGGGGTGAGGCGGCGACAGAACCGCGGGCCCGAAGGACGGCACCCGCCAGCGCGCGACCGCGCGCCGGCCGGCCAGGGCGCCCTCGCGGAGCCGGCGCGCGCCAGCGCGCTCGGCGTGAGCGGACCAGAAACCTGCGCTCGGCGTGAGCGGACCAAAACCAACCTGCGCTCGCGAGAGCTGACCCGACGAATCCCCCACATCCAAGGGATCACAGCCAATGACAACGGCCTTTCATGAGGTGCTGTTTCCGCTTGCCGTGGCGTTCGGGGCGAGCGGGGGGCCGGAGCGGCGGACCGAGATCGTCGTGCTGGGCTCCGGCCACGAGGAGCGCAACGCGCGCTGGGCGGATTCGCGCCGGCGCTACGATGCGGGCTCGGGCGTGCGCTCGCTCGACGACCTGCATGCGGTGGCGGTCTTCTTCGAGGAGCGGCGCGGCCGGCTGACCGGGTTTCGCTACCGCGATCCGGTCGACCACCGCTCCGGCATCCCGAGCGCCGCGCCGACGCCGCTGGACCAGCCGATCGGCACCGGCGACGGGGCGACGGCGACGTTCCAGCTCGCCAAGACCTATGGCGGCGCGCATGCGCCCTGGGTGCGGCGGATCGACAAGCCGGTGGCGGAGACGGTTCGCGTGGCCGTCGGCGGGGTCGAGCAGACCGCCGGCGTCCACTTCACCGTGGATGGGGCGACCGGCGTCGTGACGTTTCAGCCGGGGGCGGTGCCGGGCATCGGATCGGCGGTGACGGCGGGGTTCCTGTTCGACGTGCCGGTGCGGTTCGACACCGACCGGCTGGAAATCTCGCTGACGGCGTTTGCCGCCGGCGCGCTGCCGTCCGTTCCGATCGTGGAGATCCGGCTGTGAAGACGCTTCCCGACGGGTTGGCCGCGCATCTGGCCGGCGGCACCACCACGCTCTGCCGCTGCTGGCGGCTGACCCGGGGCGACGGCACGGTGCTGGGGTTCACCGACCACGACCGGGACCTCGTCTTCGACGGCGTGGTGCACTCGGCCGAGGGCGGGTTGGCCGCGAGTTCCGACGTCGCCGCCAGCGGGCTCGCGGTGGGCGGCTTCGAGATCGAGGGGGCGCTGACCGACGACCGGCTGGCGGCGGGCGAGCTGGAGGGCGGCGTCTATGACGGCGCGGCGGTGGAGCTGTGGCTGGTCAACTGGGCGTCGGTCGAAGACCGGGTGCGGCTGCGCCGGGGCAGCATCGGCGAGGTGACGCGGGCGGACGGCGCGTTCCGGGCGGAGGTGCGCGGGCCGACGGTCGACCTCGACATCGTCGCCGGACGGCTGTTCCAGCCGCGCTGCGACGCGGACCTGGGCGATGGCCGCTGCGGCGTCGACCTCGGCGATCCGGCCTACCGGCTGGAGGCGGAGGTGACCAGCGTCCACGGCCGCGCCGGCCTGTCGGTGAGCGGGCTCGCGGGCTTTTCCGACGGCTGGTTCGCCCATGGCCGGCTGGCGTTTGTAAGCGGTCTCAACGCCGGACGCGCGGCGGAGATCAAGGCGCACAGCAACGCCACGTGGCGGATCGATCTGTGGCAGCCGATGGCGGCCGAGATCCTGACCGGCGACCACGTGGTGCTCACGGCCGGCTGCGACAAGCGCTTCGCCACCTGCGCCGAGCGGTTCGACAACGCGCTGAACTTCCGCGGCTTTCCGCACATGCCGGGCAACGACGCGGCGCTGGCGTCGGCATCCTTTAGCGGCGACAACGACGGCGGGAGGCTGGCGTGATGGCGACGCGGGCGGAGATCGTGGCGGCGGCGGAAGCCTGGCGCGGCACGCCCTATCGCCATCAGGCCTCGCTCAGGGGCGTCGGCTGCGACTGCCTGGGCCTGGTGCGCGGCGTGTGGCGGGAGACCATCGGGCCGGAGCCCGAGCCGGTGCCGGTCTACACGCCCGACTGGGCCGAGGCGGGCGGCGAGGAGGCGCTGGCGGCGGCGGGCTTCCGGCACCTGGTGCCGGTGGCGCCCGAGGCGCGGCGGCCGGGCGACCTGCTGCTGTTTCGCTGGCGGATGGGGGTGCCGGCCAAGCACGCCGGGATTCTCGTGACGCCGGAGCGCTTTCTCCACGCTTACGACGCGGCCGGCGGGGTGGTGGCGAGCCCGCTGTCGCCCTGGTGGGTGCGCCGGCTCGCCTTCGTCTTCGCCTTTCCGGGAGTGTGCGACTGATGGGAACGCTGGTCCTTTCCACCGCCGGCCAGGCGGTCGGCGGCCTGTTCGGGCCGGTCGGCGCGCTGGTCGGCCGGGCGGCGGGCGCGCTCGCCGGCGCCGTCGCAGACGACGCCCTGTTCGGCGGCTCGAAGGCATCGACGCCCACCGGCAAGCTCGACGATCTCGGCGTGCAGGCCTCCACCGAGGGCACGCCGATCCCGCGCGTCTATGGCCGCATGCGGCTGTCGGGCACGGTGATCTGGGCCACCCGCTTCGAGGAGACGGTGGTGGTGGAGGAGAGCGCCGGCGGCAAGGGCGGGGCGCAGCCGGAGAATTCCTCCTACGCCTATTTCGCGAGCTTCGCGGTGGGGGTGTGCGAGGGGCCGGTCGCGCGCATCGGCCGGATCTGGGCCGACGGCAAGCTGCTCGACCGGGAGATGGTGACGCACCGGGTGCATCTCGGCGCGGAGGACCAGATGCCCGATCCGCTGATCGAGGCGAAGCAGGGCACCGCGCCGGCCTATCGCGGCCTGGCGTACGTCGTCTTCGAGCGGATGCCGGTCGGACCCTACGGCAACCGGCTGCCGCAGCTCTCTTTCGAGGTGATCCGCGTCGTCGACCGGCTGGAGGGGATGCTGAAGGCGGTGACGCTGATCCCGGGCGCCACCGAGTTCGGCTATGAGCCGGGGGAAGTGAGGCGGACGCTCGGCCCGGGACGCAGCGTCAGCGACAATCGCCACGCGACGACGGCGGGCTCGGACCTGGAGGCGTCGCTGGACGAGCTGCAGGCGCTGTGCCCGGCGCTGGAGCGGGTGTCGCTGGTGGTGGCGTGGTTCGGCGACGACCTGCGCGCCGGCCACTGCCGGATCGAGCCGAAGGTGGAGGATGCCACCCGCGAGACGACCGGGGCGACCTGGCGGGTGAGCGGGCTGGAGCGCGGCGCGGCGCGGCTGACCTCGCGCATCGAGGACCGGCCGGCCTATGGCGGCACGCCGTCCGACGCGAGCGTCGTCGCGGCGATCCAGCACCTGAAGGCGCGCGGGCTGAAGGTGGTGTTCTATCCGTTCGTGCTGATGGACATTCCGGCCGGCAACTGCCTGCCGGATCCCTATGGCGGGGCGGAGCAGGCGCCGCATCCCTGGCGCGGGCGGATCAGCGTGCACCCGGCGCCGGGCGAGCCCGGTTCGCCCGACAAGACCGGGGCGGCGGCGGGCCAGGTGGCGGCGATCCTAGGGGCGGCGGGGCCGGGCGACTTCGCGGCTTCGGACGGCGGGATCGCCTATTCGGGCCCCGACGAGTGGTCGCTGCGCCGGATGATCCTGCATTACGCGCATCTGTGCGAGGCGGCGGGCGGGGTCGATGCCTTTCTGATCGGCTCGGAGCTGCGCGGGCTCACCTGGACGCGCTCGGACGCCGGCACCTATCCGTTCGTGGCCGGCCTCTGCGATCTCGCCGACGACGTGCGCGGCGTGCTGCGGGCGGGAACCAAGATCTCCTATGCGGCGGACTGGTCGGAGTATTTCGGCCATCAGCCGGCCGACGGCACCGGCGACGTGCACTTCCATCTCGACCCGCTGTGGGCGCGGAGCGCCGTCGATTTCGTCGGCATCGACGTCTACTGGCCGCTGTCGGACTGGCGCGACGGCGACCAGCTCGACGCCGCCGACGCCTATGGGCCCACCGATCTCGCCTATCTCGCCGGCAACCTGGCGGGGGGCGAGGGGTTCGACTGGTTCTATGCCAGCGGCGCGGACCGGAACGCCCAGACGCGCACGCCGATCACCGACGGTGCCCACGGCAAGCCCTGGGTGTTCCGCTACAAGGACCTGGCGGGATGGTGGGGAAACGCACATTTCGACCGGCCGGGCGGCGTCGAGGCGGGCGCGCCGACGGCGTGGACGGCGGCCATGAAGCCGGTGTGGTTCACCGAGGTGGGCTGCCCGGCGATCGACCGCGGCGCCAACCAGCCGAACGTCTTCTACGATCCGAAGTCGTCGGAATCCTTCTTTCCGTACTTTTCCTCGGGCGGGCGCGACGACGCCGTCCAGCGCCGCTACCTGGAGGCGATCGCGGGCGGCTTCGACCCCGAGTTCGGATCGGACGAGGCGGTGAACCCGCCGCACCCGGGCGAGGGCTGGCGCATGGTGGCGGCCGACGGGATCCACGCCTGGACGTGGGACGCGCGGCCGTTTCCGGCCTTTCCCCAGCGCGAGGATGCGTGGTCGGACGGGCCGAACTGGCAGCGCGGCCATTGGCTCAACGGCCGGCTGGGCGGAACCAGCCTGGCCGGGCTGGTGCGGGCGCTGTTCGCCGACTGGGGGCTCGCCGACCCGGAGGTCGTCGGGCTCGACACGGTGATCGACGGGATCGCCGTCGAGGCGCCGGCCACCTTGCGGTCGGTGCTGGCGCCGCTCGGCGAGGCGTTCGGCTTCGTCGGCATCGACGCCGGCACCCATGTGCGCTTCGCCGACCGGGGCGGGCGGCTGGCGGCCACCATTGCGGAGCCCGAGCTGGTCGACACCGCCGACGCCGAGGGCGTGCTGGTCTCGGTGGTGCGCGAGCAGGCGAGCGAGCTGCCCATCGAGCTCCGGATCTCCTACCGGGACACGCTGAAGGATTTTTCCGCCTCCACCGCGCTGTCGCGGCGGCTGGTGGGGGCGAGCCGGCAGGTGGCGGACCTCGCCCTGCCGGCGGCCCTCTGGGACGGGCTGGCGGGGCAGGCGGCCGACCGGCGGCTGCACGCGCGCTGGGCGGAGCGGACGCGGCTGTCGTTCGCGCTGCCGCCGAGCCGCATCGCGCTGGAGCCGGGCGACGTGGTGGCGCTCGCCACCCGCGCCGGCGAGCGGACCGTCACGCTGGAGGAGATCGAGGACGCCGGCCATCGGCGGGTGGAGGCGCGCAGCCACGAGGCGGCGGTGTTCCGGCCGGCGGCGGCCATCGGCGTGGGCCGGACGCCGAGCCCGGCGGGGAGCTACGGGCCGCCGCACGTGGTGTTCCTGGACCTGCCGCGGCTCGTCGACGGCGACGACCACCGGCCGCGCGTGGCGGCGTTCGCGGCGCCGTGGCCGGGGGCGGAGACGGTGTGGCGGAGCGCCAGCGGCGCGAGCTTCGAGGCGGTGGCTACGGTGGTGGCGCCGGCGACGATGGGCACGCTGGCGGCGCCGCTGGACGCCGGGCCGCTCGGGCGCTGGGACCGCGTCCATACTCTGTTGGTCGATCTGGCGGGGGGCAGCCTGTCGAGCCGGACCGACGCCGACGTGTTCGCCGGCGCCAACGCGCTGGCGGTGCGCTCGAACGCCGGCACCTGGGAGGTGCTGCAGTTCGCGGCTGCCGAGCTGGTGGCGGAGCGGCGCTACCGGCTGAGCCGGCTGCTGCGCGGCCAGCTCGGTACCGAGGATGCGATGGCGGCGGGGCATGCGGCCGGGACCGCGGCGGTGCTCCTGACGCCGGCGGTGACGACGGTGCCGCTCGACCGCAGCGCGCTCGGGCTTCCGCGCACCTACCGGATCGGGCCGCCGGCTGGCGGCATTGCCGGAGCGGCGGTGGTGGAGACCGCGTTCACGGCGGCGGGGCGGGTGATCCTGCCGCTGAGCCCGGTGCATCCGCGGGCACGGCGGGCCGACGACGGGCGGGTGACGCTGTCGTGGATCCGCCGCACGCGGGTCGGCGGCGACGACTGGAGCGGCGAGGACGTGCCGCTCGGCGAGACGGTGGAGCGCTACCGGCTGGAGATCCTGCAGGCGGGCGTGGTGGTGCGTGCCGTCGAGGTCGGCACGCCCGGCTTCGTCTACGAGGTGGCGGATCAGGTGGCGGACTTCGGGGCGCTGCCGGCGGCGCTGGAGGTGCGGATCGCCCAGCTGGCGATCGGCATCGGCGCCGGTGTCGCCCGGACCGCGGTCCTCAACCTCTGATCGGGTCGGCCGGGCGCGGAAAGCGGGCGCCGGTCGCGGCCGTGGCGTTGGCCGCCCGGCCGATCGCGGCCGGTGGAGGGACCACTGCGCGGCTGGGGGGCGGTCGTCGAGGCGTGCCCGGCGGTCTCGAGGTCAGGCAATGTCCGAGGAGTGCAGGGGGATAGCTGCTTCCAGAGCCGGATAAGGAAAAGGGGAAGCCGGCTTTCCGTTCCCATCCCGCTCCAAGAGATCCGAACCGATCGTCTTGCATGAACCGAGGCCAGTCAGCCCCGCTTTCGTTGTGCGCTGGAGCATTTCCCGTGCAGATCGAACCGATCCGAGCGAAGAGGAACTGCCAAAGGGTTTGAATCCGGAGACGTTTCTTATCGGTTCTTATCCGTCAGGTGTGACCACCTGACTTCGAAGAACCTAGTGGTAAATCTTCTTCATGCGGCGCTTGTGCTTGTTCTCAAGGCTGAGCCACATGAAGTCCTGGTTCGAAATCCAGATGAAATACCATCGGCCAAGGCGCCAAACCGGCACTTCCCGCTTGCGCTCGTAGCTCTGCAGCCACCCGCGGGTCTTGATCTTCAACGTGCCGCCGATGAGGCCGACCTGATAATGTGGCAAAGCCGCTCCTCGTTGCCCCCGTCGTCGATCACAGCACCGACGACATACCCGATCGAGTCAGTCCAAATTTACCAAGTCCGATGCTGCGCCGCAAACGATTTGCGGGCGCCGGCATCGCGCCTGGACTGGTCGGAACCGTCGGAAAACTGGACGATATCCGCAGCATACCACCCCCGGTGGCGGTTTGATACGGCAGCAGCGACAAGCTGTCGCGGGCGCCGACCTGCCTAGCCCGCGCTTCGCCGGCCGCTGCCGTGCACGACCGGCGAGGCCCCCCCCGATGAGACGCTCCTCGGACGATGCTCAGGGAACCGACCTTCGCTGCCGGCGTGGGCCGACGCACTCCACAATGAAGTCTACGACCTAAAATTGCAACCGCCGTCCGCCGCGGCGGCGAACGGCCCGCCGGCCGACGTGCGGTCGCGCCGTGGCCGGCTCGGGCTCGGGGCGACGGCCGGCGCTGCCTGGCCGGCATCCCGCTCACCCATCGAGGACATTGCGATGACCATGACCCTGTTGCCGCGCGACCGTGCGGCGCTTGCAGGCGTGCACCCCGATCTCGTCCGGATCGTTGCGCGCGCCGCCGACCTGTCACCGGTGCCGTTCCGGGTGTTCGAGGGGGTGCGGAGCGTCGAACGCCAGCGCGAGAACGTCCGCCGCGGCGTCTCCAGGACCATGAACTCCCGCCACATCCGGGGTGCGAACGGCGTCTGCCATGCGGTCGATCTGGTGCTGGCGTTCGACGTGGACCGGGACGGCGACATCGACGGTGCCGACCACTGGGCCAGCCCCGCCTCGCCCCAGGGCGCGGATGCGTGGCGGCGGCTGGAGATGGCGGTGAAGACCGCCGCGCGCGAGCTGGACGTGCCCGTCGAATGGGGCGGCGACTGGCGTTCCTTCAAGGATTATCCGCACTGGCAGCTGCCGTGGAAGGCCTATCCGCCGGACCGGCCGGTGGGCGCGGCGCGGGTGCCGGCCCCGGCGAGCGACGATGCCGCGGCGGAGAACGATGCGGCGGTGGTGCGGGCCTATCAGGCGAAGCTGCGCCGCCTCGGCTACGCGGTGCCCGTCAACGGGCGCCTCGACGACCGCACCGGCTTCGTGGTGCGGGTCGCCCAGCGGCAGAACGGGCTCGTCGTCGACGGCGTCCTGGGACCGCGCACCCGCACCGCGATCGACGCGATGATGGCCGCCCGGGCACGAGGCGAGGCGGCAGGTGCCGGCCTGGCCGTGGCCGACACGGAGGAGGTGGCGGGCGCCGGGCCGGCGCGCGAGGAAAGCGAGCAGCAGGCGGCCGCCCGGCAGGCGCTGGCGGTGGGCGGCGGCGGCGCGCTGGCGGGCGCGGGGCTGGCGGGGCAGGGGATCGAGCAGGCGGTCGAGGCGGCCCGGCAGGGACAGACGATCTTCACCGCCGGCACCCTGGTCCACGCGGTGTTCGGGCTCGTGGTGGTCGCGCTGCTGGGGCTGCAGGCCTACCGGACGATGAAGCGGGCGGGGGCGTTGCCGCGATGGCTCGGGGGCGCGGGATGATCGGCGCCGCCGCATCGGTGTTGGTGCTTGCCGGGCGCATCCCGTGGAAGGCCTACGCGGTCGCCGGGCTGGCGCTGGCCGGCTGGTGGGCCGTCGATCGCGCCTATGACCGGGGACGGGCCGACTGCGCCACGGCCGCGCGCGCCGCCGTGGCGGCGGAACGGCTGCGCCAGGCGGCCGCCAATGACATCGCGCTGAAGGCCGGGGCGGATCTCGCGGCGGCGCTCGCCGACGAGAACGACCGGTTGAGGACGCTCGTTACGGAGATTGAAGATGAAAGCCGTGGCCTGCCTGACAGCGATGCTTGCGGGCTCGGCCCTGACAGGCTGCGTCTCCTCGACCGGATCGGCGGTGAGGCCCAGCCTGGCGGAGCCGCCGGTGGCCCTCACCCGTGACTGCGACGATCCCGTCCGGCTCGCCGGCGAGACGGGGGCGGCTGCGGGGATCGGCCAGAGCGCGGTGGTGGCGCTGTGGGCGAGGGATCGCGCCGCGCTGGTCGCCTGCAAGGGGCGGCACCGGGGGCTGAAGACGTTCTACGGCGTGCGCGACGCGGGGCTGCGCGGGTGAGGTGCGGGCGCGCGAGATGGGTCAACGCAAAACGGGCGGGGAGACCCCCGCCCGTCGCGCCGTTTCCGGAGGTGCGCGGCCCGCGCTACTTCGCGGCGGGGCCGAGATTGATCAGCTGCACGCGGCGGTTGACCTGGCTGTACGGGTTGGCCGGATCGCGAAGATCCTCTTCGCCGAGGCCGACCGGCACCAGCATGTTGGCCGGCACGTAGAAGGTCGTGGTGAGGGCCTCGGTCACCGCGTTGGCACGGCGCTGGCTGAGCTCGAGGTTGTACTCGCGCTTGCCCTTGGCGTCGGTGTGGCCGATCACCAGGAACCGGTCGCCGCCCAGGTAGACGGTGTGCAGCGCGTCGGCGATCAGGCCGAGCGTCTCGTAGGATTCCGGCCGGATGCGATCGGAATCGAAGTCGAAGGTGATCTCGACGATGAACTGACGGAGCCTGGCGAGTTCCGCCTCGATCGGCAGATCGGTGGTCGAGTCGTCGCCCGGATGCAGGCGGATGTTGTCGAGCGCCTGCTGGCGCAGCTCGTCGGCCGTGATCTGCAGGCTACGGCTTTCGACGTTCTGCAGGTTGTTGATGATTTCGTTGCGCGTGAGCGCGGTCTGGGCGGACACGGGGAGCGACAGAAGCGCCAGTGCAGCCGCGGCGAGGATCAGTCTCTTCATGGGATCTACTCGGCTCGATGTCGGATCTGACGGGCTCAGCGGTAGCCGGCGTCGGTGATGGCCTGGTTGCATTTCTGGCCAACCGACCGTTCGGCCTTCAGCAGGCAGCGAAGCTCGGGAACCTTGCCGGCCAGGGTCTGCGTCGGCGTGCTGCCGTGGACGTTGCAGAGCTGGGCCGAATCGCGCGCGCAGACCTGGAAGACGACCTGCTGGGCTTCGTGACGCTTCTTGATGAGCTCGTAGACGCGGACATAGTCCGCCTTGCACTGGGGCGAGACCTTCGCGGCGTTGGCGTCGAGGCACTTCTGGATGCCGAAATTGCCGATGTTCGCCTTCGGGCAGTACTTGTTGATATCGGCGCCGCAGCTGTCGGCGAGGATCTTGATCGCACCGGCGTAGCCGATGGTCTGCGCCGACGCCTGGTTGGCGGTAGCGAACAGGCCGACGAACGCGGCGAGCGCCGCTGCGGCAAGCAGTCTCGAAATGGACATTCAGTCCTCCCGGTCGAAGTGAACACGAACGAGGCCGGACCGACGGTCTTGCGTCAGGCCCCCCAGCGATCAAGAAACCGATTTGGGGGCAATGTTTCAACCAAAACCCGCGGAGGACTGCCTATTTCGTCACCTTGCAGCCGAAAAATGGCCCAAATCCACCAGCCGGCTTCGCGCCCGGGGCCATCCGGTCGCGCGGGCGCTGCGACGCGGGGGGGCGGCGCGCCGTGGCGCCTGGCCGTTTGCGCTCGCCGCGGCGGCCGAGGGCGCCGACCGATTCGGGTCAGGGCAGCGGGTTTCGGGCCGCGTCGCGGCTACCGCTCGGGCTCATCGCCGCGCATGCTGAGGAATTCGTTCAGCCCGTAGAGGGTTTCGATCCGGCTGGCGAAGACCTTCATCACCACGAGCAGCGGCACGGCGATCAGGACGCCGACGAACCCCCAGAGAAAGCCCCAGAAGGCGACCGCGAGCAGGACCGCCACCGTGTTGATCTGCAGCCGCCGGCCGACCAGGAGCGGGGTGATGAACTGGCCCTCGACGGTGGTGCAGGCGAGGTAGATCAGCGGCGCCAGGATCGCCTGGCCGAGGGTCGGGAACGAGATCAGCGCGATCAGGGCGGTGACCGCGATGCCGATGATCGAGCCGAGGTAGGGCACGAAGTTGAGCAGCGCCGCCGCCACCCCCCAGAGGACCGGGTTGGGCATGCCGATCGCGAACATGCCGGCGGCGATCACGGCGCCGAGGCCGGCGTTGATGATGGAGATGGTGAACAGGTAGGTGGAGATGGACCGCTCGATCTCCTTGGCGATCGCCAGCCCGTGCTTCTTGTCGGTGAGGGTGGGCAAGACCCGCACCAGCTTCTCCTGCAGCATGTCGCCCGACGAAAGCAGGAACATCAGCAGGATGAGGGTCAGGCCGGCGCCGGCGAAGATCTGGGACGCGCTGTCGGCGGCGGTGTCGAGCAGGCCCGGGTCGCGGATCACGACCTCCTGGGCCGACCCGTCCGACGGCTGCTTCATGGCGTCGTTGATCTGTTCCTGGGCCCTCTGAACATCCTCGACCGACTCGCGCAGGTTGCGCAGCTTGAAGCTGATCTCCGCGCGCACCTGGGGAACGGCGCTGATCCATTCGGAGACCGGCGCGCTGAGGGTGTAGGCGGCGCCCCCGAGGCCGATGGCGAGGACGAGGCCGAGGGTGACCGCGGTGACGCCTTCGGGGATGCCGCGCCGTCTCAACGCGCGGACGATGGGCAGCAGGACGAGGGCGAACAGGAACGCGAGGGTGACGGGCATGATGAGCCCCTTACCGAAGTAGAGGACGCCCACGATCATGATCAGGAAGATCCCGATGACGGCGGTCTTCATGCGCTCACACGGATTGGGCCGGCGGGGCGAACGCCCGCGCCGGCCGAGGGGGACATGCGGATCCTATCAGGGGGCCGAAGCGGGGCTCTTTAAAATCTGCAAACCCGAAACGCACAAAACCGTCCGAAGATGCAGAAATTCTTCGGGCCGATGAAGAAATAACGTCGAGGGGCGATCTGATCGCCTGCGCTGCGGCGTCAGATCTGGTCGGTGGTCTTGCGGCCGGCGGCCGGCTTGCGCGCCGGCTTCGCGGCGGGGGCCGCCGGGCGCTTGTCCGCAGCCGCTTTCTTGGCGGGCGCCGCGGCCTTGGCTTTGCCGCTGCCCCTGGCGCCTGCGGACGCCTTGCCGGACGGGCCGGCCTTGGCCGCGGCGGCTGCTTTGGGTGCCGGTGCCGGCTCGGCTTCCGGGGCGGCGGCAGGCGTCTCTGTCGCCTCGGCGTCGGGCGCGACGGTCCAGTCGACCGGCTCCTCGGCGGGGGGCGGAGCGTCGTCCGGGCCTTCGACGGGGTCGGGCGCCGCAAGGTCCGGCTCGGCGGCGGGGGCGGCGGTGTCGGGCCGAGGAGTGCTGGTGTCGGGCTGAGGAGCGGCGGCGGCCGACCGGGTCGAGGCCGACAGGGAGCCGACCATGCGGCCGCCGGCATCGATGGCGAGCGCACCGTAGGCGATCTCGCCTTCGACATCGCCGGTGGCGCGGACCGCCAGCTCGCCGGAGACCGACAGGGTGCCCCGGAAGGTGCCCAGGATCTCCGCCGTTTCCGCCTCTGCGTGCCCGCTCAGCGTGCCGCCGCGGCCGACGACGAGATGTCCGGCGGCGATGTCGCCTTCGAAACGGCCGTCGACCTGCGCGGTCCCGCCGACGCGGGTCCGGGCGTTCTCGACGGCGGTCTCCACTCCGACCAGAAACTGGATTGTGTCACGGGCTGCCATGCCCGCATCCTAGGGGGGAGCGGAATCGCCTTCAAGGTGCTTCGGCGCTGGGTCGGGCCTGCCGTCGCCGGCGAGGCCGGCATCCGCCGGCGGCGCGATTGTTCATGGCAGGTTCAGGAGGAGCGCGGTACACCCATCCCCATGAAGCGGTTTCGAACCTTCCTCCTTGCCCTGAGCCTGTCGATCGCCGCGGTGCAGACCGCGGCCGCGGCCTGCCTGTCGCCCGGCGAACAGCGCGACGCGGTGCAGAGCGGGGCGGCGGTGCGCCCGGCCGCCGTGCAGGGCCAGGTGCAGGGAGAACTCGTGCGCCTCGACCTGTGCCAGGACGGCGGGCGTCTCGTCTACGTGGCCACGGTGCTGATGCCGGGCGGACAGGTCGACCGGGTCGTGTTCGATGCCCGGTCGGGTGCCAGGCAGTAGGGAGGCCATCATGCGCGTGCTCGTCGTCGAGGACGATCAGGACCTGTCGCGCCAGCTGAAGCAGGCGCTTGGCGATGCGGGCTATGTGGTCGATCTCGCCCACGACGGCGAGGACGGCCACTTCCTGGGCGACACCGAACCCTACGACGCAGTCGTGCTCGACATCGGCCTGCCGGTGATGGACGGGATCTCGGTGCTGGAGCGCTGGCGGCGGGACGGGCGGACGATGCCCGTCCTCGTGCTCACCGCGCGCGACCGCTGGAGCGACAAGGTGGCCGGCATCGACGCCGGCGCCGACGACTATGTCGCCAAGCCGTTCCACATGGAGGAGGTGCTGGCCCGCCTGCGCGCGCTGGTGCGCCGCTCGGCCGGCCACGCCAGCAACGTGGTCGCCTGCGGGCCGGTGGAGATCGACACCCGGTCGGGGCGCGTCGCGGTGGACGGCCAGACCATCAAGCTGACCTCCCACGAATACCGGCTGCTCGCCTACCTGATGCTGCACAAGGATCGCGTCGTCTCGCGCACGGAGCTGATCGAGCACCTGTACGACCAGGATTTCGACCGGGATTCGAATACGATCGAAGTGTTCGTCGGGCGCCTGCGCAAGAAGATCCCGGCGCCGATCATCGAGACCATCCGCGGGCTCGGCTACCGGGTCGCCGAACCGGGCGAAGGCGAAGGCGCGGATGCGGCCGGCACCTAATTCCCTCGCCAGGCGGCTGTTCTTCATTTCGGCGATCTGGAGCGTTGCCGCGATCCTGGTCGCCGGCCTGATCCTCGTCGCGCTCTACCGGCAGTCGGTAGAGCGGGCCTTCGACGAGCGGCTGGACGTCTACCTGAAGACCGTGGTGGGCGAACTGGCCGCCGACCAGCAGGCGGGCGAGGGCGGCTCGACGGCGATCTCGGTCGGCGGCCTCGGCGAACCCCGGTTCGCGCTGCCGCTCTCCGGCTGGTACTGGACCGTGACTGATGCGCAGACCGGCGCGGTGCTGGCCGCCTCGCCGTCGCTGGCCGGCGACCGGCTCGCCCTGCCGGCCGAGCAGGAACAGCCCGACGACTGGCGGCGGCCGATGACGGCGTCGATCACCGGCCCGGACGGCGAGGCGCTGCGCGTCGTCAGCCGGCACATCCGGCTGCCGGACGGCACCCGCTATCTTGTCTCGATCGCCGGCGATACGACGGAGGTCCGCAAGGACGTGATCTCGTTCGGCACGCGGGTGGCGGCGACGCTGTTCGCGATGGGCGCGGGGCTGGTGCTGGCGATCGTCCTGCAGGTGCGGATCGGCCTGAAGCCGCTCGACCGCATCAGGGCCTCGCTGCAGGCCATCCGGGTCGGCGACCGGGAGCGGCTGGAGGGCGATTTTCCCCGCGAGATCGCGCCGCTCGCGAGCGAGCTCAACGCGCTGCTCGACAGCCACCGGGAGGTGGTGGAGCGCTCGCGGACGCACGTCGGCAACCTCGCCCATGCCCTGAAGACGCCGCTGAGCGTGATCCTGAACGAGGCGCGCGAGGCCGACGGTCCGTTCCCGCGGAAGGTGGCGGAACAGGCAAGCGCCATGCAGACCCACATCGCCCACCATCTCGACCGGGCCCAGATCGCGGCGCAGCGCCGGGTGATCGGCGTGGTCACGCCGGTCGAGCCGGTGCTCGAATCGGTCGTGCGCGCCATGCGGCGGCTCTACGAGGAGAAGGGCATCGCGATCGAGGTCGCCGACCACACCGGCTTCCGCTTCCGCGGCGAGAAGCAGGACCTGCTGGAGGTGCTCGGCAACCTTCTCGACAATGCCTGCAAGTGGGCGGAGCGCGATGTCCGGGTGGCCGTGCGCCCGGCGCCGGAGACCTCCGGTGCGCTGCCGTTCTTCGACATCGTGGTGGAGGACGACGGGCCCGGCCTGCCGCCGGAGGAGCGCGTCCGGGTGATCGAGCGCGGCCGCCGGCTGGACGAGACCAAGCCCGGAAGCGGTCTCGGGCTGTCGATCGTGTCGGAGCTGGTGCGGCTCTACGGCGGCGAGCTCACGCTGGCGGCGTCGGCCGAGGGCGGCCTGCAGGCCGTCGTGCGGCTGCCAAGGATTTGATGGGGATCGTTTCGGTTCCTGCGCCGTTTTGGTGTAGACGGTGTCTGAACGCAATTCGGCCACCAACCTATGCAAACCACCCCTCGTCCTCCTCATCCATCGTTCGAACTCATGTTGCCCGAGCCCGAAATGAACCGGCCCCTGCGGCGCGGCTTCCGCGCCTCCGTCTTCCGCATCGTGTCGGTTCTCGTCGTGTCGAGCGCCGTCTCGGCGTGCGTCGCGACCACCGGCGGCGGCACCAGTGCTCCCGACACGGCCGGCCGGGTCGAGGGATCGCAGATCACGCGCAGCGATGCGCTCGGCCTCACCCGCGAGGACCAGTCGGTGGCGCTCAAGGCGGAGTTCCGGGCGCTGGAGATCACGCCGGCCGGCGCCGCCGTGTCATGGCGCAATCCGGCCACCGGCCATTCCGGCGACGTGCTGCCCGGGCCGGCCTATCAGGTGAACGCCCAGAGCTGCCGCGACTACACCCACACGGTGGAGGCGGCCGACGGGGCGAGCTTCCAGGCGACGGCATGTCGCGGTCCCGACGGGGTGTGGCAGGTGGTGACCTGAGCGCGGGCCTGCTAGAGCAATTCCAGGTCAGGCCGGGTCGGGATTCCGGTGGACGATCGCACGGCGGCGTCTCTCCGGCGGTCCGTGCGCGCTCGCGCCGACGTTTGTTGACGGGGTGGGCGTCCCACTCTCTTTTTCCCGGCGGGGTGATCCCGGGCCGTCTCCCGATCGGGGGAGAGGCACCGCCCGGGACGCGGAAGGAGCCGGACGTCTCGTGATGGTGTTCTGGATTTCGGTGGCGATCCTCACCGCATTGGCGGTGCTGGCGGTGCTGTGGCCGCTGTCGCGTCGCCCGGACGCGGACGACGCCCCGCACGACGTCGCCGTCTACCGGGACCAGCTCGGCGAGGTCGAGCGCGACGTGGAGCGCGGGCTGATCGCGCCGGGCGAGGCGGAAGGCGCGCGCGCGGAGATCGCCAGGCGCCTGCTGCGCGCCGACCGGGAAGCCGGGGGCGCCTCGATCCCGAGCCGGACTCGCCGCAGGGTCGTGGCGCTGGCGGTGATCGTGACGATCCCGCTCGTCTCCCTCCTCGTCTACGGCACGCTGGGGCGGCCGACCTATCCCGACCAGCCGCGCGCCGCGCGCCTGCAGGCGCCGGCCGGCGACGAGACGCTGTCGACGCTGGTCGCCCGCGTCGAGGACCACCTGGCCAAGAACCCGGACGACGGACGCGGCTGGGACGTGCTCGGCCCGGTCTATCTGCGCCTCGGCCGTCCCGCCGACGCCAGCGCCGCCTTCACCAACGCCATCCGCCTGGAAGGCGAGAGCGCCGAGCGGCTGTCCGGCCTCGGCGAAGCCATCGTGCAGGCGAACGGCGGCGTGGTGACGGACGACGCGACGGCAGCGTTCACGGCGGCGCGCGACCTGGCTCCGGCGGCGGTCAACCCGCGCTTCTTCCTCGCGCTGGGCCTGAGCCAGGAAGGCAAGACCGACGAAGCGATCGCCGCCTGGAATGCCCTGATCGCCTCGGCCGAGGGCGGCGAGCCGTGGCTTCCCATCGCCCGGCAGCAGGTGGCGGCGCTGGGCGGCGTGGCTGCGGGCGCACCGGCTGGAGCGGATGCACCGGCGGGAGCCGACGGAGCGATGCCCGGGCCGAGCCGCGCCGACGTGGACGCAGCCGCCGGCATGAGCGACGCAGACCGGCAGGCGATGATCGAGGGGATGGTCGCGCAGCTGGCGACGCGCCTCGATTCGAGCGGCGGCAGCGTCGACGAATGGCTGCGGCTGATCCGCGCCTACCAGGTGCTCGGGCGCACCGACGACGCGAAGGCGGCGGCCGAGCGGGCCACCGAGGCCTTCGCCGACGACCCTGAGGCACAAGCGCGCATCCGGTCCATCGAAGACGAAATTGGTCTAAATCAATAATCGTTCTATGTGATCGGACTAGGAAAAGCCGACAGACGTTCGCGCGCGTCGCGGACCGGACGGCAGGGCAACCGGAGTGACGGGTTTGCGGGCATGACGCGGAAACAGCGGCGTCTCACCTTCATCGGCGTGGTCGGTGGCGTGCTCGCGTGCGCCGTCGGGCTGGTGTTCGCCGCGATGGGCGACAAGGTCACCTTCTTCAAGACGCCGACGGAACTGGCCGCGATGACCCCCGTCGCCGGCCAGCGCATCCGGCTGGGCGGCCTGGTGGAGGACGGATCGCTGGACCGCGGCGCCGGCACCACGGTGACCTTCCGCGTCACCGACCTGAACGACGAGGTGACCGTCTCCTACACCGGCATCCTCCCCGACCTCTTCCGCGAAGGGCAGGGCGTCGTCGCCGAAGGGACGCTGGCGCCCGACGGCACCTTCCGGGCCGATACCGTGCTCGCCCGCCACGACGAGAGCTACATGCCGAAGGAAGTCGCGGACGCGCTCAAGGAACAGAACCACTACTTCGAAACGGAAACCCGCACCCAGTAGGGTCGGGCCTTCGCCACAACCGAACCGGCAGCGGCGGGAACGGCCTTCATGTTGAACGAGCTTGGACACTACGCGCTGGTGCTGGCCCTGGCGCTGGCGCTCGTCCAGTCCATCGTGCCGCTCTACGGGGCACGGTCGCGCGACGCCCAGCTGATGCGCATCGCCGAGCCGGTCGCCGGCATGCTGTTCCTGCTGATCGGGCTGTCGTTCGCGATCCTGATGATCGCCTACGTGCGCTCCGACTTCTCGGTGCTCAACGTCTTCGAGAACTCCCACTCCGCCAAGCCGATGATCTTCAAGATCTCCGGCGTCTGGGGCAACCACGAGGGCTCGATGCTCCTGTGGATCCTCATCCTGGCGCTGTTCAGCGGCCTCGTCGCGGCGTTCGGCGGCGCGCTGCCCCAGTCGCTGAAGGCGACCGTGCTGTCGGTGCAGGCCTGGATCCTGACGGCCTTCCTGCTGTTCATCCTGGCGACCTCCAACCCGTTCACGCGGCTGTCGCCCGCGCCGCTGGAGGGCCAGGACCTCAACCCGATCCTGCAGGACATCGGGCTGGCGATCCATCCGCCGCTCCTCTACGTCGGCTACGTCGGCTTCTCGATCGCCTTCTCGTTCGCGGTGGCGGCGCTGATCGAGGGCCGGATAGATGCCGCGTGGGCGCGCTGGGTGCGCCCGTGGACGCTGCTCGCCTGGCTGTTCCTGACGCTCGGCATCGCGATGGGCTCCTACTGGGCCTACTACGAGCTCGGCTGGGGCGGCTGGTGGTTCTGGGACCCGGTGGAGAACGCCTCGTTCATGCCATGGCTCGCCGGCACCGCGCTGCTGCATTCCGCCATCGTCATGGAAAAGCGCGATGCGCTGAAGATCTGGACGGTGCTGCTGGCGATCCTGACCTTCTCGCTGTCGCTGCTGGGGACGTTCCTGGTGCGCTCGGGTGTGCTCACCTCGGTGCACGCGTTCGCCACCGACCCGACCCGCGGCGTGTTCATCCTGACGATCCTGATCCTGTTCATCGGCGGATCGTTCGCGCTCTATGCGTGGCGCGCCCAGCGGCTCAGGCCTGGCGGCGTGTTCGCGCCGATCAGCCGGGAAGGGGCGCTGGTCCTCAACAACCTGTTCCTGACGGCGGCCTGCGCCACGGTGTTCGTCGGCACCCTCTATCCGCTGGTTCTCGAGGCGGTGACCGGCCAGAAGATCTCCGTCGGGGCGCCGTTCTTCAACCTGACCTTCGGCCCGCTGATGCTGCCGCTGCTGGTGGCGGTGCCGTTCGGCCCGATGCTCGCCTGGAAGCGCGGCGACTTCTTCGCCGTCGCCCAGCGGCTGTGGATGGCGATGGTCGCGGCGGTGGTGGCGATCGCCGTGGTCGCCTGGATGGCCGGCAACCTCTATCTGCTCTCCGCCCTCGGCATCGGCCTCGCCGTCTGGCTGATGGCGGGCGCGCTCACCGAGATCCTGATGCGGGCGAAGGTTGGGCGCGAGCGCTTCGGCACGTCGATGCGCCGACTGGTCGGGCTGCCGCGCTCGGCGTTCGGCACCACGCTCGGCCACTTCGCGCTGGGCATGATGCTCATGGGCATCGTCGCGAGCTCGGCCTTCCAGAGCGAACGGATCCTGGTGATGGCACCGGGCGACAGCGTCGAGATCGGCGGCTACACGCTCACCTTCAACGGCATGGAGCCGGAGCTCGGCCCGAACTACCGCCAGGACGTGGCGCTGATGGAGGCCGCGCGCGGCGGCCACGTGAGCGACCTGCGCCCGGCCAAGCGGCTCTACACCGCGCGCCAGATGCCGACGACCGAGGCGGCGATCCACACGCGCGGCCTGTCGCAGCTCTACGTGTCGCTGGGCGACCTCAAGGACGACGGCGCGGTGGTCGTGCGCGCCTACAACAAGCCGCTGGTGCTGCTGATCTGGCTCGGGCCGGTGATGATGGCGCTCGGCGGCCTGGTGTCGCTGTCGGACCGGCGCCTGCGGGTCGGCGCACCGGCGCCGACGGCGAAACGGGCCCGCAAGGCATCGGCCGCATGACCCGGCTTGCGCGCCTCGTCTGGGTGGTGGTGTTCGCGATCGGTCTCGCGCTGCCGGCGCTGGCCGTGCAGCCGGACGAGGTGCTGGACGATCCGGCGCTGGAGGCGCGTGCCCGCGACCTGTCGGCGGAACTGCGCTGCATGGTCTGCCAGAACGAATCCATCGACGCCTCCAACGCGCCGCTGGCGCGCGACATCCGCCTGCTGCTGCGCGAGCGGCTGGAGGAGGGCGACAGCGACCGCGAGGTGCTCGACTATCTGGTCTCGCGCTACGGCGAGTTCGTGCTGCTGAAGCCGCGCCTCAGCGCCCATACGCTGCTGCTGTGGCTGACGCCGCTGCTGGTGTTGCTGGCCGGCGGATGGATGGTGGTGGGCGGATTGCGGCGCCGCCGCCAGCCCGAACCGGCGCCGCTGAGCGCCACCGAGGAAGCGGAGCTTCGGCGGGTGCTGTCGGACGACGCGCGGCGCTGATCGAGGATTTCGCGGCGAACCGCAGGAGAGAGCATGCGCACGACCGCTGAGAAGATCGAATTCGAGGGCGGCTTCGGCGCCCGGCTGGCGGCCCGTCTCGACCGGCCGGCCGGCAAGCCCCGCGCCTACGCGCTGTTCGCCCACTGCTTCACCTGTTCCAAGGACATCGTCGCCGCCCGCGAGATCGCCGGGGCGCTCGCCCGCGCCGGCATCGCGGTGGTGCGCTTCGACTTCACCGGGCTCGGCTCGTCCGACGGCGAGTTCGCCTCGACGAACTTCTCCTCCAACGTCGCGGACCTGCTGAAGGCGGTCGACTACATGCGCGCCAACCTGCAGGCGCCGCAGCTGCTCATCGGCCATTCGCTCGGCGGTGCGGCGGTGCTGGCGGCGGCCGGCGACGTTCCCGAGGCCACCGCCGTCGCGGTGATCGCCGCCCCCGCGGACGCGGCCCACGTGGTGGAGGCCTTCGCAGGCGACGTGGGTGAGATCGAGACGCAAGGTGCGGCGGAGGTGACGCTCGCGGGCCGGCGCTTCACCATCCAGAAGCAGTTCCTGGACGATCTCAAGGATCACACCCTGGTCGATCGGGTGGCGGAGATGCGCAAGGCGCTGCTGGTGCTGCAGTCGCCGACCGACCAGACCGTCGGCATCGAGAACGCCAGCCGGATCTTCGCCGCCGCCAAGCACCCGAAGAGCTTCGTGTCGCTGGACGATGCGGATCACCTGCTGTCGGAGCCGCGCGACGCCGTCTATGCGGCGGGCGTCATCGCGGCATGGGCCGAACGCTACCTGTCGCCGGAAGGGGTCGGAGAGGACGCCCCGGAGCCCTACGCCGTGACGGTGGAGGAGACCGGGGAGGGGACGTTCCAGAACCGGGTCGTCGTCGGCCCGCATCGGCTGCTGGCCGACGAGCCCGTCGCGGTGGGGGGCACGGCGACGGGACCCTCGCCCTACGACTACCTGGCCGTGGCGCTCGGCGCCTGCACCAACATGACGCTGCGGCTGTATGCGGACCACAAGGGGATCGCCGTCGACCGGTTCTCGGTCGAGGTCTCCCACGACAAGGTGCATGCGACCGACTGCGAGGGGTGCACCGACGAGATCAGAGGCCGGACCGGCAAGGTCGACCGCTTCGAGCGCCGCGTGACGATCCACGGCGACGTCGACGATGCGACGCGGGCGCGGCTGCTGGAGATCGCCGACAGGTGTCCGGTCCATCGTACGCTGAGCGAGGGAGCCGCCGTGGCGACGGTGGAGGTTGCTTCCCTGGACGAGTGAGGATCGAGCTATCGGCCCGTTCCCTGCGTGCCGTAGCCTGGGCCGAACTTGTCGATGTGCAGTTCGCCGTCGCTTGCCCAATTCTCACGCTCGAATTCATGGATCAGGATGGTGATCCACTCCGGGGGGAGCTTGAGCTCGGTCGCAACGACCTGCGTGACTTTCTTAACGAGCTCACGCTTCTCGGTGATCGGGCGACCCTTTCCTATCTGGATGGTTACGATTGCCATGGGGTTCTCCTCATTGCATTTGCCGGCGGATTCTCCAGTGAGATTCTAACATTACGAATCCGTCATATGGCGGACAGGACGCCGTAAGGCGCGATCCATCACAAAGGGGGCTAGCGAAGGCGGCGATTCCTGCTGTCGCCTCGCCTTTACGCAATCTCTTCACGGAGAAGCCTTTCATGATGAAAGCCCCCAATTCCGCGCGCAGCACGGTCCAGAATTCCTTTGCGAAGCGCCGCAAGGCGCTCGTCGCCGGCACCATGGCGCTCGGCGTCGCCGGCCTCCTTGCCACTGAAGTGTTCGTCGCGACGCCGACCCCGGCGCGGGCCGAGAACCTGTCCGCGGGCGTGTCCCAGCAGCAGGCCCCCGGCTTCGCCGACATCGTCGAGCGGGTGAGCCCCGCGGTGGTCTCGATCCGCGTCAAGTCCGATGCCGGCCCGGAACTCTCGTCCTTCCAGGGGATGCCCGAGGGCAGCCCGTTCGAGCGCTTCTTCAAGCAGTTCGAGGACCAGTTCGGCAACCAGCAGATGCCCCAGGGCCGCGGTGGCCCCGAAGGCGGCAGGCAGCCCCACCACTTCTCGATGGGCCAGGGCTCCGGCTTCATCATTTCGTCCGACGGCTACGTGGTGACCAACAACCACGTCGTCGACCACGCCGAGGAAGTCACCGTCGTCATGAGCGACGGCAAGACCTACGACGCCAAGGTCATCGGCGTCGACGAGAAGACCGACTTGGCGCTCGTCAAGATCGACGGCGAGGACAGCTTTCCGTTCGTCGCCTTCACCGACGGTGACGTGCGCGTCGGCGACTGGGTGGTCGCGGTCGGCAACCCGTTCGGCCTGGGCGGCAGCGTGACCGCCGGCATCGTGTCGGCCCGCGGCCGCGAGATCGGTGCGGGACCGTACGACGACTTCCTGCAGATCGACGCGCCCATCAACAAGGGCAACTCGGGTGGCCCGACGTTCAATCTCGACGGCAAGGTCGTCGGCGTGAACACCGCCATCTACTCGCCCTCGGGCGGCTCGGTGGGCATCGGCTTCGCCATTCCGGCGTCGATCGCCCGCGGGGTGATCGAGGACCTGAAGGACGACGGACAGGTGACACGTGGCTGGCTCGGCGTGCAGATCCAGCCGATCACGCCGGACATCGCCGACTCCCTCGGCCTCGATGCCATCAAGGGGGCGCTGGTCGCGCAGCCGCAGGACGACAGCCCGGCGGCGAAGGCCGGCATCAAGGCCGGTGACGCGATCATCGCCATCGACGGCGAGGCCATGGACAACCCGCGCGACGTCGCCCGCACGGTGGCCTCCAAGGCCCCCGGTTCGTCGGTGACGCTGACGCTCTGGCGCGACGGCAAGAAGGAAGACGTCAAGGTCGACCTCGGCACCCTCGATCCGAACCAGCAGGCCTCGATGACCCCGGGCGTCGAGCCGGGCACGGACCTGTCGTTCGGCATGCGCCTGGCTCCGGCCAAGGAGATGGGCGTCGACGAGACGGGCGTCGCCGTGGTCGAGCTCGATCCGGACAGCATCGCGGCGGAGAAGGGCTTCAAGGTCGGCGACGTGATCCTGAACGCCGGCGGCGCCGACGTGACGTCGCCCGCCGACATCAAGAAGAGCATCGAGGTCGCCGAGAGCGAGGGCCGCAAGGCCGTCCTCTTCCGGGTCCGCTCCGGCGAGCAGATCCGCTTCGTGGCCCTGCCCATCGAAAAGGGCTGACCAGCCCCTTCTGACGCCAACTGCCGGGGCCGCCTTCGCGGCCCCGGATCGCCCGCCGCAGCCGCCTGACACGTCGGCGCCGGTCCGGGCACCCCGCCGGGCATGGTCCCTGGCGCTTCCGTTTCGATCACGGTCCTGGTCATTCGACGCCCGTCGATGCCGCCCGTGGTTTACCTGATCGGTGTCGTCGTTGGCTTCCGTCGCCCCCGCCGACTCGGCACCGTGGGACGGCAGATCACCTCTGGTGGTCTGCCGTCCACCTCATTCGGCTTCCGCCGGCTTCCAGATCATGCAAGATCAACGGGACCCTGCAACGTGACGGATGCCATGCGAATCCTTTTGATCGAAGACGACAGCGACGCGGCGGGCTTCCTGTCGCGCGGGCTGAAGGAGGCCGGCCACGTGGTCGATCTCGCCCGCGACGGGGTGGAGGGCGCCGATCTCGCCCAGGCCAGCGACTACGACGTGCTGCTGATCGACCGGATGCTGCCCTTGCGCGACGGCCTGTCGATCGTCGAGGAACGCCGGGAGGCGGGCGACACCACGCCGATCCTGATCCTCTCCGCGCTCGGCCAGGTGGACGACCGGGTGAAGGGGCTGCGCGCCGGCGGCGACGACTATCTGGCCAAGCCCTACGCCTTCTCCGAACTGCTCGCCCGGGTGGAGGCGCTCGGCCGCCGCCAGAAGCCGATCCAGGCCGAGACGGTGTACACGGTCGCCGATCTCGAGCTCGACCGGCTGTCCCATTCGGTGACCCGGAGCGGACGCGCGATCCCGCTGCAGCCGCGCGAATTCCGGCTGCTGGAATACCTGATGCAGCATGCCGGCCAGGTGGTGACCCGGACGATGCTCCTGGAGAACGTCTGGGACTATCACTTCGACCCGCAGACGAACGTCATCGACGTCCACGTCTCCAGGCTCCGGGCGAAGATCGACAAGGACTTCGACCGGCCGCTTCTCCATACCGTGCGTGGGGCCGGCTATGTCGTTCGTGACGACGCTCGGTAGGCTCTTCCGCACCACCGCCGTCAAGCTGACCCTCGTCTACCTCGCGGTCTTCACGGCGCTGCTGGTCGGGCTGATCGTCTACATCTTCACAATGACGGACGATCTCCTCGACCGTCAGCTGCGCGACACCATCGACGCCGAGATCCGCGGCCTGTCGGACCAGTACCGGGTGCGCGGGCTGACCGGGCTCGTCAACGCGGTGGAGCGGCGGTCGGTGGCGCCGGGCGCGAGCCTCTATCTCATCACCGATTTCGCCGGCAACCGCATCGCCGGCAACATCGACAGCCTCACCCAGTCGCTGCTGTCGAGCGCCGACGGCGAGGCGCGGCCGGTGTTCTATCAACGGCTCGGGCCGTCCGGCGCCGACGAGTCGCGCCCGCGCCGCGCGCTGGTGCGGGTGTTCGTGCTGCCGGGCGGGTTCCGGCTGCTGGTCGGCCGCGACCTGGAGGAGCGCACCGAGTTCCGGGCGATCATCGGCGGGGCGGCGCAGTGGGCGCTGCTGGTGGCCATCGTGTTCGGCCTCGTCAGCTTCCTGGTGGTGTCGCGGCGGGTGCTGCGCCGCGTCGACGCGATCGCCGCCACCGGCAACCGCATCGTCGACGGAGACCTTACCCAGCGGCTGCCGGTCACCGGGACCGGCGACGAGTTCGACCGGCTGTCGGCCAGCCTGAACACCATGCTCGACCGCATCGTCGACCTCCACGAGGGGCTGCATCGGGTCTCCGACAACATCGCCCACGACCTGAAGACGCCGCTGACGCGGCTGAGGATGCAGGCGGAGGCGGCGCTGCGCCAAGCCCGCTCCGAGGAGGCGCTGCGCGATGCGCTGCAGGCGACCATCGAGGAATCCGAATCGCTGATCCGCACCTTCGACGCGCTGCTGATGATCGCCCGCAGCGAAGCCGGATCGGCGGTGGTGGCGCTCGCCCCGGTGGACCTGGCGCAGATTGCCCGCGACGTGGCGGAGCTCTACGAGCCGGTGGCGGAAGAAGCCGGCGTGGCGCTCACCGTCGACGTGCCCGAGACCGTCGTGGTGGAGGCGAACCGCGAACTCGTCGGCCAGGCGCTCGCCAATCTCATCGACAACGCCATCAAGCACGGCGCGCTCGGCGCCCCGGCGCCGGCTGTCGCCGTCACGCTGACCGCGTCCCAGATCGGCGCGCACCTGACCGTGGCGGACAACGGGGCGGGCATTTCGCCTGTGGATCGCAAGCGGGTGACGGGCCGATTCGTGCGCCTGGAGGCGAGCCGGTCGACCCCCGGCTCGGGTCTGGGGTTGAGCCTGGTCGAGGCGATCGCCAATGTGCACCGGGGCCAGTTTGTGCTCGGCGACGCCGAGCCGGGCCTGGAGGCCACGCTGGTCTTCCCGCCCGACCTGAAGCACGCGCCGCAAGACCGGAGCTGATGACCGCCACCGACCCCCGACCACTTCATCGCCGGATCGACCGGACGATCCCGTCCGATCCCACCCGCCACGACGCGCTCGCCGCCGATCTCGACCGGCTGGCCGAGGGAGAGGGCGGGGCCGTGCTCCGGTCGCTGCTGGACGAGGATGCCGGGCTGGCGCAGTTCCTCGTGGGGGTCTTCTCCAACAGCCCGTTTCTGCGTGACCTCGGGTTCCGCGACGCCGGCCGGCTGGCGCGGATCCTCTCCGCGCCACCGGAGGTCGCGCTCGCCGAGCTGATCGCGCGAACCTGTGCGTTCGTGCCGGACGACGCCACGCTGATGCGGGTGCTGCGGGAGGGCAAGCAGGAGGCGGCGCTGCTGATCGCGCTCGCCGACCTGTCGGGCTCGTGGGAGCTGGAGGCGGTGACCGGCGGGCTGACGGCGTTCGCCGACGCCGCCGTGCAGGCAACCGTCTCGCATCTCCTGCGGGACCTGAACGCGCGCGGAAAGCTGACGCTGCCCGATCCCGAGCGTCCGCAGGAAGGGTCCGGCTACATCGTGCTGGGCATGGGCAAGTACGGCGCGGCGGAGCTCAACTACTCCAGCGACATCGACCTGATCGTCTACTTCGACCCCGACCGGGCGCCGACGGCCGAGTCGGACGAGGTGTCGACGCTGTTCGTGCGGATGACGCGCCGGCTCGTGCAGATCCTGCAGGAGCGCACCGGCGACGGCTACGTGTTCCGCACCGACCTCCGGCTGCGGCCCGACCCTGGCGCGACGGCGGTGGCGCTGTCGGTGCCGGCGGCGCTGCACTATTACGAGGCGCTGGGGCAGAACTGGGAGCGCGCCGCGCTGATCAAGGCGCGGCCGGTGGCCGGCGATCCGGAGGCGGGAGCGGCACTGCTCGCCGACATCGCCCCGTTCATCTGGCGCCGCTCGTTCGACTACGCGACGATCGCCGACGTGCATTCCATCAAGCGCCAAATCCACGCCGTGAAGGGCCACGGGCGCATCGCGGTGGCCGGCCACAACATCAAGCTCGGCCGCGGCGGCATCCGCGAGGTGGAGTTCTTCGTCCAGACCCAGCAGCTGATCGCCGGCGGCCGCAATCCCGAGCTGCGCGGCATCCGCACGCTGCCGATGCTGGCGGCGCTGGTGGAGGCCGGCTGGATCGACCAGAAGGCGCGCGACGAGCTGGACGCGGCCTACCGGTTCCTGCGCTTCGTGGAACACCGCCTGCAGATGATCGCCGACGAGCAGACCCATACGCTGCCGAAGAGCGAGGAGGGGCTGGCGGCGGTGGCGCGGCTGTGCGGTACCGCCTCGTTCGACTACTTCGCGGCCGAGCTGCGCGGCCACCTGGAGCGGGTGCAGGGGCACTACGCCCAGCTGTTCGAGGATGCGCCGAGCCTGTCGACCGATCTCGGCAGCCTCGTCTTCACCGGCGACGAGGACGACCCGGAGACGCTGGAAACCCTGTTCGGCCTGGGGTTCGAGCGGCCGAAGGACGTGACACGGGCGGTCCGCGCCTGGCACTTCGGGCGCTATTCGGCGACGCGGTCGTCGCGTTCGCGGCAACTGCTCACCGAGCTGCTGCCGGTGCTGCTCGATGCGTTCGCCCACACGCGCAACGCCGACGTCGCCTTCGCGGCGTTCGACCGGTTCGTCACGCAGCTGCCGGCCGGCGTGCAGCTGTTCTCGCTGTTGAAGTCGAATCCCGGCCTGCTGCAGCTGCTCGCCACCATCATGGGGGCGGCGCCGAAGGTGGCCCAGACCCTGACCCGGCGCCCGCGGGTGCTGGACGCGGTGCTCGATCCGGAGTTCTTCGGCTCGCTGCCCGCGGCCGAGGACCTGCGGCGGCTGCTCGACCGGTCGCTGGAAGAGGCGCGCACCTACGAGGAGGCCCTCGACCGGGCCCGCATCTTCGGCCAGGAGCAGGTGTTCCTGGTCAGCGTCCGCGTCATGTCCGGCACCGTCTCCGCGGCCGACGCTGGCCACGCCTACGCCCGCATTGCGGACGTGCTCGTCGACCGGCTTCTCGACCGCGTGCGGGCGGAGTTCGCCCTGGCGCACGGCCACATTCCGGGCGGGGCGGTGACGGTGCTGGCGCTCGGCAAGCTCGGCGGCGGCGAGATGACGGCGGCCTCGGACCTCGACGTTATCCTGCTCTACGACCACAATGCCGACGTCGACGGGTCGGACGGCGCCAAGTCGCTGGCGCCCAGCCAGTATTTCGCGCGGCTGACCCAGCGGCTCGTCGCCGCCCTGTCGGCCCCGACGGCCGAGGGCATGCTCTACGAGGTGGATTTCCGGCTCCGCCCGTCCGGCAACTCCGGACCGCTGGCGACCCGGCTGGCGTCGTTCGAGGCTTACCAGGTTGGCCAGGCCCAGAGCTGGGAGCACATGGCGCTGACGCGGGCGCGGGTGATCGCCGGCGATCTCGACCTGGGGGCGCGCGTCAACGGCATCGTCCATGCGGTGCTCGCCCGCCGGCGCGACCCCGACACCATCCGCACCGACGTCCTGGAGATGCGCCGGCGCATCGAGAAGGAGAAGGGCAGCAAGGACATCTGGGACCTGAAGCAGGTGGCCGGCGGGCTCGTCGACCTGGAGTTCGTCGCCCAGTACCTGCAGCTGGCTCACGCCGAGGCGCATCCGGAGATCCTGTCGACCAACACGGAAACCGCGTTGCAGGCCGCGGCCGCCGCCGGGGTGCTCGAGAAGGGTGTCGCGGAAATCCTCGTGCCGGCGGCGAAGCTCTACCAGGCGCTGACCCAGATCCTGCGGCTGTCGCTCGACGGTCCGTTCAAGACCGAGACGGCGCCCATGGGCGTGCGCGATCTCCTGACGCGGGCCGGTGATGCGCCGGACTTCGCCCGCCTCGAGGCGGATCTCGCCGAGACCCAGGCGCGGGTGCGCGACGCCTTCGAGGCGATCGTCGGCCGGATGGACGAGACGGGGGCCTGAAGTCCGGGCTCCCGCCGGCCTCGCGGTTTCGTGATCGCCGCAGGGGCCTCGCGGCGCTCCCCGTCCGTAGGCCTCACCCCGCCACCTCGTTGAACTCGGTAAGCCGGCCAGAAGGGACATGGATCCCGGACCCCGGTGTGATCCGCCGCGCCCACAAGGCGTCCGCGGCGGACATCCAAGAGACATCCGAGGAGCACACACAATGGCTTTCCACAAAGTTCCGAGCCTGGCCGTCGCGGCCCTGCTCGCCTTCACGTCGGTGCCGGCAACGGTGGCGTTCGCCCAGGACAACAGCGCACCCGCGGCCGAGGCCCCGGACGGACCGCCGGCTGGCGGGCCCAAGGGCGAGCGCCCGGGCGGCCCGCGCGGCAAGGGCGGCGGGTTCCTGCTCGAGCGCTTCGACACCAACCGGGACGGCAGCCTGTCGATCGAGGAATTCGCGGTGATCGGCGAGCGGCCGATGGCCCGCTTCGATGCCGACGACGACGGCTCCATCACCTCCGAGGAGATCGACGACGCCATCCTCGAGCGGCTGGTCGAGCGCCGCCGCCAGCGGATTCTCGACCGCTTCGACCTCGACGGTGACGGCACCATCACGGCGGAGGAGATCCAGCGTCAGCGGGAGAAGATCTTCGCGCTCATGGACCGCAACGACGACGGTGCGGTCGACGCCAAGGAAATGCGGATGTTCCGCAAGCTCCTGGGTGAAATGGGCGGCCCTGGCATGCACAGGGGCAAGGGCCCCGGCGGCCCGGGTCACCACATGGGCATGGGTCCGAAGGGCCCCGACGGCGGCCGGCACGGCTTCCGCGGCGGTGACGATTGCGGTCCGCGCGGCGGCGGCCATCACGGCTGGCGGGGCGACGGTCCGGACGGACCGCGCTGGGGCGGCCGGGGTCCCGGATGGCAGGGTCAGATGCAGGACGACGGTCCGGACGGTCCTGACGGTGACGACGAGGCCGGCGCGCAGTAAGGCACGGTCGTTCGGGCCTGCCTGACCTGATTGACCTGACAAAATGAAGACGGCCGGGGGTGGCTTGCCCCCGGCCGTTTTCGCGATCGGCGGTCCGGACGTGCTGCGGTCAGGTGATCCGGGCCTGGGGCTCGCGGGGCAGGTGGACGGTGACCACGGTGCCTTCGCCGACCTCGGACTGGATGTCCATGGTGCCGGAGTGCATCTCGACCAGCGAGCGGGCGATGGCGAGGCCGAGGCCCGAGCCCTGGTGGGTCTTGGTGAACTGGTTCTCCACCTGCACGAACGGCTGGCCCAGGCGTTCCACTTCGCGCTTCGGGATGCCGATGCCGGTGTCCTCCACCGAGACGATGATGGCGTGCTGCTCGAGGCGGGCGCGGACCGTCACGCGGCCGTTGTCCGGGGTGAACTTCACCGCGTTGGACATGAGGTTGAGGAGGATCTGCTTCATGGCGCGGCGGTCGACGTTGATGCGCATCGCGGGAGCGATCGACGAGGCGAGCACGATGTCCTTCTCGCGCGCCGTCGGGGTCATGATGCGGGTCGCCTCGCTGACGAGTTCCTCCAGCTCGACCGCCTCCACCGACAGGTCGACCTGGCCGGCCTCGATCCGCGACATGTCGAGAATGTCGTTGATGACGCCCAGCAGGTAGGTGCCGGAGTGGTGGATGTCGTTGCAGTATTCCTCGTACTTCACCGATCCGAGCGAGCCGAACATGCCCTGCTGCATGATCTCGGAGAAGCCGATGATGGCGTTGAGCGGCGTGCGCAGCTCGTGCGAGATGTTGGCGAGGAATTCCGATTTCGCCTTGTTCGCTTCTTCCGCCCGGGTCTTTTCCTCGGCGTACTTCTCGGCGAGCTCGACGAGCTGGCGGGCCTGGCTTTCCAGCTTCTGGCGCGACTGGCGCAGGTCGACGACGGTGGCGCGCAGCTGGCGCTCGCTCTCCATCAGCCGCTCTTCGTGGCGCTTCAGGGCGGAAATGTCGGTGCCGACCGAGACGAAGCCGCCGTCCTTGGTGCGGCGTTCGTTGATCTGCAGCCAGCGGCCGTCGCCGAGCTCGGCCTCGTAGGAGCGGGCGCCTTCCTCGGTCTCGATCATCTCCGGCGGGGTCTGGCTGGAGACGATCGGCTGGCGGGCCGCCTGCATCACCACCTGATAGGGCGCGCCCGGGCGGATCGCCTCCTCGGGCAGGTTGTGCAGCTGCTGGTACTTGGAGTTGCACATCACCAGGCGGTTTTCGGCGTCCCACAGCACGAAGGCCTCGGAGACGGTCTCGATCGCGTCGCGCAGGCGCAGGTCGGCGGTTGCCGAGCGCTCGGCGATCATCTTCTGCTCGGTGATGTCGAGGGCGATGCCGATGAGGTGCGGCGTGCCGTGCGGGCCGTCCGTCACCAGTTCGGCGCGGAAGCGCTGCCAGACCCAGCGGCCGTCGGTGTGGCGCATCCGGAAGGCCCGGTCGAGCACGGTGGTGTCGGTGGCGAGCATCGTCTCGGCGATGGCGTAGAGGTCGCCGTCGTCGGGATGGATCAGGGCGGCGAACTCGCGGAATCCGAGGAGCTCGTCCCGCGGTGGCAGGCCGAGCACCTGGTACATGGAGGCGGACCAGAACATCCGGCCGCGCGCCAGATCCCAGTCGAACAGGCCGCAGCGGCCGCGGGTCAGCGCGGTGTCGATGCGTACGCGGGTGGATTCGTAGATCTGGTCGGCGCCGCGGGCGCGGGTGGATTGGGCGTAGAAGGCGTAGACGAGCACCAGGATCACGCCGCTGGTGCAGACGAACAGGGTGACGTTGGCCGACAGGTCGCGACGCCAGCGCAGGAAGACGGATTCCACCGGCTGGGTGAGCGCGACCATCCCCACGTCGCCACGGAGATGGTGGACGGTGGCGTAGGTGTGGTCATCGCGCCCGGTCGGGGTGATGTCGAGGACACCGGCGCGGGCGCCGAACGTCGTCAGCGGCTGGTTGGCGCCGAGGACGGTCGACAGCGGCTTGCCGATGAGCTCCGGACGGTAGGGCGCGGTGGCGAGGATCGTCTCGGCCTCGTCGGCGACGAGGATCTGGCGGTCGAGCCGCGTCGCGCCGGCGGGGAGGGCCTCCGCGAGGGCGGCCGCGATGCGGCCGCGTTCGGCGGGACCGACGGTGGGATCGACGGCCTGCGACAGCTCCGACGACAGCGCGCTCGCCATCAGGGCGAGGTCGGACTTGGCGGCTTCGTCGGTTGCCTCGTAGTCGGCGACGATCACGGCGGTGCGATAGGCCGCGATCACCAGCACGAAGATGATGGTCAGGAACGGAATGGCGCGGCGGAACAGCGGCTCGGTGTCGAGGAGCTGCCGGTAGCCGGGTGCGGCGAGGAGGCGGACGTGGCCGCTGAGACGATCCGAGGGCGCGTCTGCCTCCCGCGGTTCGGCGTGCGACAGGACCTTCTGCAGCCGCTGCTGGGCCGCAGTGATCAGCCATGAGATAGATGCGCGACGTCGAATGGTCGCGTGGGCAGCCCCCGCGCGCGCCATGGCAATATCCCCTGGAAACCGCTTGATTGCGTTGTTGAAACGCGCCGTTCAGCGCCGAATCATTTGCATTTGAATCGACGCGAATCCTGTTGTCTAGGGTTTTGATTAATTTTCCGTAACCCGCGAATCGGACTGCGATTTTCAGGTCGTCGCCGAGGGCGAATCCGCCGCCTGCGCGACCGGACCGTGTGACGGCCACCTGATTTGCGGGTGAGGGGGCGCCCGGCCGGGGACCGGCTGCGCGCTTCTCGGTTGGAGGGGGGCCGAGCAAGGCAGCCCCGACGGTGCCCCGAAGGCCGGACGGTCGGCCTTCGGGGGTGGGATCCCGATTGTCGCTATCCGAGGATGCGGGTGACGATGTCGGAGGTGTCGGTGGACAGGCCTTCGCGTTCGGCCACCCGCTCCAACTCGGCCTTGGCAAGCGCCTGGCGTCCCGGCTCCAGCGCGCGCCAGGACCGGAAGGCCGCAAGGAGCCGGGCGGCGACCTGCGGGTTCTTGCCGTCGAGTTCGATCACCACGCTCGCCAGATAGTGGTAGCCGGTGCCGTCGGGGTTGTGGAACGCCACCGGGTTGCCGGTGGCGAACGCCCCGATCAGGGCGCGCACGCGGTTCGGGTTGGCGAACGAGAAGGCGGGGTGGTCCATCAGCCTGCGGACCCGGTCGAGGTTGTCCTCCTCCGGGATCATCGCCTGCAGGGACAGCCACTTGTCCATGGCCAGCGCGTCGCCCTCGAACATCTCCGCGAAGGCGGTGAACGCCGCATCGGCCGACGGCAGGCGGTTCATGGCGAGTGTGGTCAGCGCCGCCAGCCGGTCGGTCATGTTGCGGGCGCTCTCGAAGTGGGCGCGTGCCAGGGCCTCCCATCCATCGATCCCGGCGGTGACGAGATAGTCGAGGGCGCCGTTGCGCAGGGCTCGGCGGCCGGTCGAGGCGGCGTCGGGGGTGTAGTCCCCGTCATCCGCCAGATCGGCGTACAGACGCTCGAAGGTGTCGGCCAGGCCCTTGCCGATCTCCACCTTCAGGGCGCGCCGGGCGACCGCAATGGCGGCCGGATCGACCTCGGAGCCGATCTCGCGGAAAATGTCGGATTCCGCCGGCAGCTGCAGGGCGAGGGCCCGATAGGCCGGCTCCAGGCCGTCGTCCTCGGCGATCGTGCCGAGGCCGCGCACGAACTCCGGATCGCCGGCCGGGGTGCCGCCGGTGCGGGCCGCCTCCGTCCCCGCCTTCAGCAGTTCGGTGGCGATCGCCTGGGCCGCCTCCCAGCGGTTGAACGGATCGCTGTCGTGGGCGAGCAGGAACATGCGGTCGGCGCCGTCGGCGTTGGAGAGGAGCCGGACGGGGGCCGAAAAATTCCGCAGAAGCGATGGCACCGGACGGGCGCCGATGCCGTGGAAGACGACGGTCTGGGCGGCGTCGGTGAGCAAGAGCACGTCGTCGGCGACGTCGGCGCCTTCGATCCGCTCGATGTCCATGTCCTCGCCGTTGGGGCCGACCAGGCCGAAGCGGATCGGGATGGGCATCGGCTGCTTGTCGCGCTGGCCGGGGGTGGGCGGCACCGTCTGGGTGAGTTCGAGCGTGAAGGTGGCCGCGTCCGCGTCGTAGGCGCCGTCGGCCGTCACCGTCGGGGTGCCGGCCTGCTCGTACCAGATGAGCATCGCGTCGAGATCGGTCCCGGTCGCCTCGGCGAAGCAGGCGATGAAGTCCTCGATGGTCGCGGCGTCGCCGTCGTGGCGCTCGAAATAGAGATCCATGCCGGCGCGGAAGCCGTCCTCACCGAGGCGGGTGGCGAGCATCCGCACCACTTCGGCGCCCTTCTCGTAGACCGTCGCGGTGTAGAAGTTGTTGATCTCGCGGTAGGTGTGCGGGCGCACCGGGTGGGCGAGCGGGCCGGCGTCCTCTGGAAACTGGTGGGCCTTCAGGGTGCGCACGTCGGAGATGCGCTTCACCGGCCGGGAGCGCTCGTCGGAGGTGAACTCCTGGTCGCGGTAGACCGTCAGGCCTTCCTTCAGGCACAGCTGGAACCAATCCCGGCAGGTGATGCGGTCGCCGGTCCAGTTGTGGAAGTACTCGTGGGCGATGACGCTCTCGATGCCGGCGTAGTCGACGTCGGTGGCGGTGCTCGGGTCGGCCAGGATGTACTTGTCGTTGAAGATGTTGAGGCCCTTGTTCTCCATCGCCCCCATGTTGAAGTCGGACACCGCGACGATCATGAAGATGTCGAGATCGTACTCGCGGCCGAACCGGACCTCGTCCCAGCGCATCGAGCGCTTGAGGCTGTCCATCGCCCAGTCGCAGCGGTCCTCCTTGCCCTTTTCCACGTAGATCCTGAGGTCGACGGTGCGGCCGGAGGCGGTGACGAAGGTGTCGGAGACGCAGGCGAGGTCGCCGGCGACGGCCGCGAACAGGTAGCTCGGCTTGCGGAACGGATCGTGCCAGACGACGAAATGACGGCCGCCCTCGAGGTCGCCTTCCTCGATCGGATTGCCGTTCGACAGCAGCACCGGCACCTGGTCCTTCGGGCCCTCCAGGCGGGTCGTGTAGACCGACAGCACGTCGGGGCGGTCGAGGAAGTAGGTGATCCGGCGGAAGCCTTCCGGCTCGCACTGGGAACAGTAGGTGCCGCTGGAGCGGAACAGCCCCATCAGCTCCGAATTGCCCTCCGGGTCGATCTCGGTCTCGATGGTCAGGCTGAACGGGCCGGCCGGAGGCTGCTTCAGGCGGAAGGCGTCGGAGGAGACGACGTAGGCGTCCTCGGAGAGCTGCGCGCCGTCGACCGACGCGGCCAAGAAGGTGAGGGCATCTCCCGAAAGCTCCAGCGGCGTGCCGGGCGCGGTGCCGTCGCGCGGCTCGATGGCGAGCGTCGAGGTGACCTTCGTCGCGGTGGGGTCGAGGCGGAAATCGAGCGCGACCGTGTCGATCGCGTACGGCGTCGGTCGGTAGTCCTCGAGGCGAACGCTCTGGCCGGTCGGAGTCTTCATCGAGCCTGTCCCAATCCCTGTCGTGGTGAGTGGTCGACCGTGCTTGCCGTCACGGCGAACCGGAACTGCGGGGGCGTGCGCCCGCCCCCGTCATAACGCCCATGGCCCACATCGCGCTAGGCCGTGCTTGCCGGGCAGTGGCCCGCTTCTATACAGTGCGGCCAAACGCGAAAGTTTGTTCAGGAGACACACGGCATGACTGCTGCGGCCGATTCCGCGCCCACCCGGACGTCCTCGTCCTTCGCCTGGTCCGATCCGTTCCTGCTGGAGGACCAGCTCTCGGAAGAAGAGCGGATGATCCGCGATACGGCCGCCCAGTACGCGCAGGACAAGCTGCAGCCGCGGGTGATCGAGGCGTATCGGGAAGAGAAGACCGATCGCGCCATCTTCAACGAGATGGGCGAGCTCGGCCTGCTGGGCGTGACGATCCCGGAGGAGTTCGGCGGCGTCGGTGCCGGCTACGTCTCCTACGGACTGGTGGCGCGCGAAGTGGAGCGGGTCGATTCCGGCTACCGCTCGATGATGAGCGTGCAGTCCTCGCTGGTGATGTATCCGATCTACGCCTACGGCGACGACAGCCAGCGCAAAAAGTACCTGCCGAAGCTGGCGTCCGGCGAGTTCGTCGGCTGCTTCGGCCTGACCGAGCCCGACGCGGGCTCCGATCCCGGCGGCATGAAGACCCGCGCCGACAAGGTCGACGGCGGCTACAAGCTGACCGGCTCGAAGACGTGGATCTCCAATGCGCCGATCGCCGACGTGTTCGTCGTCTGGGCGAAATCGTCGGCCCACGACGGCCAGATCCGCGGCTTCATCCTGGAGAAGGGGATGGCCGGGCTCAGCGCGCCGAAGATCCAGGGCAAGCTGTCGCTGCGCGCCTCGATCACCGGCGAGATCGTCATGGACGGCGTCGTGGTGCCGGAGGCGAACCTGCTGCCCAACGTCGCCGGCCTGAAGGGGCCGTTCGGCTGCCTCAACCGGGCCCGCTACGGCATCGCCTGGGGCGCGATGGGGGCTGCGGAATTCTGCTGGCACGCCGCGCGCCAGTACACGCTGGACCGCAAGCAGTTCGGCCGGCCGCTCGCCGCGACCCAGCTCGTGCAGCTGAAGCTCGCCAACATGCAGACCGAGATCGCCCTCGGCCTGCAGGCGGCGCTGCGCATCGGGCGGCTGTTCGACGACGGCAAGATGGCGCCGGAGATGATCTCGCTGATCAAGCGCAACAATTGCGGCAAGGCCCTCGACATCGCCCGCGTCGCCCGCGACATGCACGGCGGCAACGGCATCTCGGAGGAGTACCAGGTGATCCGTCACATGGCGAACCTGGAGACGGTCAACACCTACGAGGGCACCCATGACGTGCACGCGCTGATCCTGGGCCGGGCGCAGACCGGCATCCAGGCGTTCTCGTAAGGCGTCGCCGGACCCGGCGGCCCGGTGACCGCGGCGCGACAGCCCGTCCTGCGCTTGCGTAGGGCGGTGCGGTCGGGTCGCGTTTCCGGCTGCAACGGGTCGGGGCAACAGGGGCGGGGAGCGGTCAGCGGTGTGGAAGCGTAGGAAGCACGCCGCTGGTCGCGAACTGGCGCCGGCGGGCAAGCCCGTGCCGGCCGTCGTGGCCGAAGCGGTTCCCGTGCCGCGGGCGAAGCCGTCGCCGGGGGCTGGCAGATACACGGCGGCCGCGGCGGGATCGCCGCGCAATCGGCTGTGGCCGAAACTGTCGCTGGCCGCGTTTCTCGCCGGCACCTCGGGCATGCTGGTCGGCATCGCGATCCTGAGCGTCCTGCTGCTGACGGTCGCCGCGAATTTCCAGAACACCTACACCCTCCTGAACGACAAGGCCGTGCTGGTGATGGAGACGCTCGTCGAGCGCATCACCGACCGGGTTTCCAACGTCGAGCCGGTGGTATCGGCGCTGACGCGCCTCTATGCGGAGGGCAGGATAGACCTGCAGCAGACCGCCAATCGGACCGCGCTGCTGGAAGGCATGCTGGCCGCCGACCGTGCCATCCAGGCGATCGTGATCTACACCCGGGACCTGGATGCCGAGGGTGTCTATCGCGACGCCGACGGGAGCACCGCGTTCACGACCGGGGCGAAGGCGGTTTCGCCGCAGGTCGAAGAGGGCCTGAAGTCGATCCGGCTCGGCGATCCGCCGAGATGGGGCCCGCCGGTCTACGTTGGCGGCGCCACCTACATGAACGTCGCCGCCCCGCTGTCGCGAAGCGGTCACCTCGACGGCTACGTGGTCGCCGCCGTCGGCATCGACGGCCTGTCTGACATCGTCGAAGACGTGGGACGGAAATTCTCGAGCGCAGCCGCTCTTCTTTATGGCGAGAATACCGTGTTCGCCCATACCACGCCCGCGGGAGAGCTGGTGCCGCTGGACTCCAAGGAGGGGAGCCCGACGGTACCGCTCAACACGCTGGACGACCCGCTCCTGAGCCGCTTCCCCGATCGAAAGCCGCTCGAGGGTTTCGAGCGTGCGTCCAGGGACAGAGTTTCCGTCAGCACCATCGAGACCGAGGACGGGCCATTCGTCCTCCTGACCCGGAAGATCCAGGGCTACGGGCCCGAACCCTGGTATGCCGTTCTCTTCGAGCCGGACTACGAGGTGATGGACGAGGTTCAAAGGCTGCGCGGCTCCTTCGTCATCGGCCTCGTCCTGCTGGCGCTGTCGGTCGTGGTTGCCATCTTCACGGGACGCTCCATCGCCCGGGCGGTCGGCCGGATCGCACCGGAAGCCGAGCGCATCGCCCGCTTCGAGTTCGATCAGGTCGGCCGGCTCCCGGAAAGCCGGATCTTCGAGGTCGACACGGAAGCGCGCGCCTTCAATTCGATGGTCGAGGGGCTGCGGACCTTCTCCCTCTACGTTCCGCGCCAGCTGGTGCATCGTCTCCTGCAGCGCGGCTTCGACGAGGCGACGCGCAGCCGGTCGCAGCAGGCGACCGTCCTGTTCACCGACATCGTGGGCTTCACGGCGCTTTCGGAGCGGATGACCGCGGAGGAGGCCTCCTGCGTCCTCAACGCGCATTTCGCCGGGCTGGTGGCGTGCGTGGAGACGGAGCTGGGCATCGTCGACAAGTTCATGGGCGACGGTATGATGGCGTTCTGGGCCGAGAGCGACGTGCCGGACCATGCCGACCGCGCGGTGCGGACCGCGCTGTCGATCAAGCGCCACGCCGAGGCGTGCGCGGCTCAGTCGCGGCAGAACGGCGACCTGCCGCTCAGGATCCGCATCGGCGTGCATTCCGGCTCGGTGATCGTCGGCAATCTCGGCGCGCCGGACCGGGTGAACTACACCATCGTCGGCGACACGGTGAACGTCGCCGCGCGGCTGGAATCGTTCGGCCGCAACATCGATGCCTCCGCCGATGCGATCATTCTGGCCAGCGAGGAGACCGTCAACCGGCTGAGTTTCCCGGTGGCCCGCGAGCCGGTGGGCGCCGTCCATCTGACCGGCCGGGAGGCGCTGGTCGACATCTGGCGGCTTCTCGGCACCGAATTGCCGGCGGCAGTCCCCGCACCGGAAGACCCCGAAGCGGACGACGCCTGAGAGGCCCGCACGGGCGTGAACGCCGGGGGAGGCGCGCGCTGAATGCGCGGCTTGTGTCGCATTTCCATCCCCCCGTAGACTATTTCCAGCATGTGAGGCGCTTTCGGGCGGTTCGGTGATTCCCCTCAACCCGAAAATGCTCTAGGTGGACGGCATCCGCTGCTGGGGAAAGGGGCCTCGGCGGCGCTGCGGATTGCTTGATCGGGAGGGCGAGTGAGCGTCGTATCCATACGCGATCTCTGTATCGAGTATCACTCGGACAGCGGCACCACGCGTGCCGTCGACGGGGTGTCGTTCGATATTCCGCACGCGAAGACGCTCGCGCTCGTGGGCGAGTCCGGCTGCGGCAAGTCCACCATTTCCCAGGCCGTCATGGGGCTGCTGCCGCCCGCCGCGCAGATCGCCTCCGGGCAGATCCTGTTCACCGATCCCGCCGGCGGCGTGGACCCGGTGGACATCGCGGCGCTCGAGCGCGACGGCCAGACGATGCGGAACATCCGCGGCAACCGCATCGCCATGATCTTCCAGGAGCCGATGACCTCGCTGTCGCCGCTCCACACCATCGGCGACCAGATCGGCGAAGCGGCCCGCCTGCACCAGAACATGTCGAAGGAGGAGGCCCGGGAGGCCACCCGGGACATGCTGCGGCTGGTGCAGTTCCCCGACCCGGACCGGGCCCTCGACACCTATCCCTTCGAGCTTTCCGGCGGCCTGCGCCAGCGCGCGATGATCGCGATGGCGCTGATCTGCCGTCCGGCGCTGCTGGTCGCCGACGAGCCGTCCACCGCGCTCGACGTGACCATCCAGGCGGAAATCCTGAAGCTGATCCGCGACGTGCAGCAGGAGCTGCAGATGTCGGTGCTGCTGATCACCCATGACTTCGGCGTGGTGGCCAACATGGCCGATGCCGTGGTGGTGGTCTACCAGGGCCGGGTGATGGAGGCCGGGCCGGTGGAGACGGTGTTCCGGGCGCCGGAGCATCCCTATCTGAAGGCGCTGCTGAATGCGGTGCCGACCTTCCACATGGCGGCCGACGAGCGGCTGCGGCCGATCCGGCCGATCGCACCTAAGATCGGCGGCTTCCTGTCGAGCAAGCAGGAGCATGGCTCCGGCGAAGGCGGGAAGGGCGGCGGGCCGCTGCTCGTCGTCGACCGGATCACGAAGTCGTTCTCGCTGCGCCAGAGCGGCTTCTTCTCGAAGGGCAAAGCCCACGCCCTGAAGGCGCTCGACGGTGTCTCGCTGACGATCAACCGCGGGGAGTGTCTCGGGCTCGTCGGCGAATCCGGCTCCGGCAAGACGACGACGGCGATGGCGGTGATGCGGGCGCTGACGCCCGACAGCGGCAGCGTGAAGTTCGATGCCGGCGCGGGCCTCAGGAACATCGCCGAGCTCCGCGGCGCCGACCTGATGGACTACCGCCGCCGCGTCCAGATGATCTTCCAGGATCCGTTCTCGTCGCTCAATCCGCGGATGTCGCTGAACGAGATCCTGATGGAGCCGATGGTCATCCACAACATCGGCACGCCGGCGGAACGCGCCGACTGGGTGCGTGAGCTGATGGCGCTCGTCGGCCTCGACCAGCGCTATCTGCGCCGCTACCCCCACTCCCTGTCCGGCGGCCAGCGCCAGCGCATCGGCATTGCGCGGGCGCTCGCGCTGAAGCCCGACCTGGTGGTCTGCGACGAGCCGGTGTCCGCCCTCGACGTGTCGGTACAGGCGCAGATCCTCAACCTGCTGCAGGACCTCAAGTCGGAGCTCGGGCTGACCTACCTGTTCGTCAGCCACAACCTGGCGGTGGTCGACTATCTGTCGGAGCGCGTCGCGGTGATGTGCAAGGGGCGCCTCGTGGAGATGGGCCCGACCGCGGCGGTGGTCAACGACGCCCAGCATCCCTACACCCAGGCGCTTCTGGCCGCGGTCCCCGAGGCGAGCCTCGATCATCGGCTCGACTTCGATCATCTGTCCCAGACCAGGGCATCGCAGCCCTCGGCCTGGCCCGAGCCCTACAGGCTCGACGACAGCACCGAACCGGTTCTGGTGGAAGTGTCTCCGAACCACTTCGTCTGTGCACCCGGTCTCGCAAGCCCGCCCCTGAAGGAAGCCGTGTGATGTTGCCCCGTCTCTTTCTCGCCGCCCTTGGATGCCTCCTCGTCGGAACCGGCGCGCATGCCCAGGACCTGCCCCCGCTGAAGGAGACGCCGACGCTCTCCCGGACGCACCCGGAGGGCCTGCCGCCGATCGCCGAACGCATCCCCGAGGATCCGCTGATCGTCGACCTGCCGAAGGAAGGCCGCGAAACCGGCATCCCGGGCGGCGACATCGAGACGCTGATCGGGCGCAGCAAGGACGTGCGGCTGATCAACGTCTGGGGCTATGCGCGGCTCGTCGGCTACACGGAGGACCTCGAGCTCGTGCCCGACATCCTCGCCGACGTCGACGTGGAAGACGGGGCCTCGTTCACGCTGCATCTGCGCAAGGGGCACAAATGGTCTGACGGCAAGCCGTTCACCTCCGAGGACTTCCGCTACTACTGGGAGGACATCGTCAACAACAAGGAGCTGACGCCGTCCGGACCGCCGCAGTTCATGCTGGTCAACGGCGTGCCGCCGGTGTTCGAGGTGCTCGACGAGACCACCGTCCGCTACACGTGGCCGGAGCCGAATCCGCAGTTCCTGCCGACGCTTGCCGAGGCGGCGCCGCCGTTCATCTACCGGCCGGCGCACTACCTGAAGTCCTTCCACACGAAGTACGGCGATCCGCAGATCATCCAGAAGGAGGTCACGGATGCGAAGGTGCGCAACTGGGCGCAGCTGCACAACCAGAAGGACGAGATGTACGACGCCACGAACCCGGACATGCCCTCGCTGCAGCCATGGGTTCCGTCGCACGAGGGCACCGACCGCCGGGCCATCATGACCCGCAATCCGTACTTTCACCGCATCGATTCCACCGGCCAGCAGCTGCCCTACGTCGACCGCGTCATCATGAACGTGTCCGAAGGGAGCCTGATCGCCGCCAAGACCCAGGCGGGCGAGGTCGACCTGCAGGCCCGCGGCCTCGGCTTCCCCGACATCACGGTGCTCAAGCGCGGCGAGGAGAACGAGAACTACAAGACGCGGCTGTGGCCGATCGCCAAGGCGAACCAGATCACCATCTACCCGAACCTGACCACCAACGATCCGGACTGGCGCACGCTGTTCCGCGACGTGCGGTTCCGGCGCGCCCTGTCGCTTGCGATCGACCGGGAGGCGATCAACCGGGTCCTGTATTTCGGACTGGCGCGCGCGAGCAACAATGCCGTGCTGGACGCGAGCCCGCTCTACAAGGAAGAGTTCCAGACGCTGTGGGCGAACTTCGACATCGAGAAGGCGAACGCGCTGCTCGACGAGATCGGCCTCGACAAGCGCCGCTCCGATGGCGTGCGGCTGATGGAAAACGGCCGGCCGCTGGAGATCATCATCGAGACCTCGGGCGAGAGCCGCGAGGAGATCGATGCGCTGGAGCTCATCAAGGACACCTGGGCCGAAGCCGGCATCGCGCTCTTCATCCGGCCGAGCCAGCGCGACATCCTGCGCAACCGGGCGTTCTCGGGCGACCTGATGATGCTGGTGTGGTCGGGGTTCGACAACGGCATTCCGACGGCCGAGATGGCGCCGCACCAGAGGGTGCCGCTGGATACCACCTTCTATGTGGGGCCGGCCTGGGGCGCCTACGTGATGAGCAAGGGCGAGAGCGGCGAGCAGATCGACTACGAGCCGATCAAGGAACTCTATCAGGCCTACCAGGACTGGCTGCTGGCCGTCGACGACGAGGAAATGGCCGCCAAGTGGCAGCAGATCCTGCATATCCACGCCGATCAGCAGCTGACGATCGGCACGGTGGCCGGCGTCCGCCAGCCGGTGGTCGTCAAGAACAACCTGAAGAACGTGCCGGCGGAGGCCGTCTACGGATGGGATCCCGGCGCGCAGTTCGGTATGTATCGGATGGACGAGTTCTTCTTCGATCCGTCCAAGTAGGCTAACCCTCAGGACGTCGATCGCGCCCGATCGGGGCGGCGCGGTCGGCGGCCGGTCGGATACGCCGATTCCGACCATCCATCCCAACGGCCGGCGCTCCATTCGTGGGGACGGTTGAGCGACAGCGAGATCATGGGCGTCTACATCCTCAAACGGCTGCTGACGATGGTTCCGACGCTGTTCGTCATCAGCTTCCTGATTTTCACGATCATCGAGCTGCCGCCGGGAGACTATCTGTCGAACCAGATCGAGCAGCTCCGCATGCAGGGGGAATCTGCGGCGATCGCCCGCGTGGAATTCCTCCGCGACCAGTTCGCGCTCGATAAGCCGTTCGTCGAGCGCTACGGCATCTGGGTGGGCATCTGGCCGGGGCCCAACGGCTTCGACGGGCTGCTGCAGGGCAACTGGGGCTGGTCCTTCGAATTCCAGAAGCCGGTGCAGGAGGTGTTGTCGGGCACGCTTCTGCTCACGGTGATCCTGAATTTCGCGACCGTCCTGTTCGTCTACATCGTCTCGTTCCCGATCGGCATCTATTCCGCCACGCGGCAATACAGCTGGGGCGACTACGGCTTCACGTTTCTCGGCTATCTTGGCCTGGCAACGCCGAACTTCCTGCTGGGCCTGATCCTGCTGTTCCTGGCGAACCGGTGGTTCGATCTGTCCATCGGCGGCCTGATGGATCCCCAGTACGTCGACCAGTCCATGAGCCTGGGCAAGCTCGGCTCCATCCTCGGCCACCTGATCGTGCCCACCATCGTGATCGGAACGGCGGGGACGGCGGCGATGATCCGGCGCCTGCGCGCCAACCTGCTCGACGAACTCCACCGCCAGTACGTGACGACGGCGCGGGCCAAGGGGCTGAAGGAGAACAAGCTGCTCCTGAAGTATCCGCTGCGCATGGCGCTCAACCCATTCATTGCCGACATCGGCAACCTGATCCCGTCGCTGGTGTCGGGCTCGGTGATCGTCTCGGTGGTGCTCAACCTGCCGACGGTGGGGCCGGTGCTGCTGTCGGCGCTGCAGTCGCAGGACCAGTTCCTGGCGGGATTCATCCTGCTGTTCGTCGCGGTGCTCACGCTGATCGGGATGCTGATCTCCGACCTGCTGCTCGCCGTCCTGGATCCGCGGATCCGGCTTGGAGGCCAGGCGTCGAAATGAGCCACCTGTCGCCCATGACCGAGCACTACGTCGACCGTGAGCCGTTCGATCCGCAGGAGGCCGAGACGCTCACCCCGGAGCAGGAGAGCTTCTACCAGGCTTCCCAGTGGAAGATCATCTGGTGGCGCTTCAAGCGCCACAAGCTGGCGCTGTGGTCCGGCGTCATCCTGATCCTGTTCTATCTCTGCGTTCCGTTCGCCGAAGTGATCGCGCCCTACGACCCGAATGCCCGGGACAACAATCATCTCTACGCGCCGCCGCAGATGATGCATCTGTTCGACAACGGCCGCTTCGTCGGACCGTTCGTCTACGGCTTCGAATCGACGGTGAACCTCGACACCCTGCAATGGGAGTACACGGTGAACCGGGAGGACGTGCAGCCGCTGCGCTTCTTCTGCCTCGGGGACAGCTACCAGTTCTGGGGCATGTGGGACTCGCGGTTCCACCTCGTCTGTCCGGCGAAGGGCGGCACGTTCTTCCTGTTCGGAACGGACCGGCTCGGCCGCGACGTGCTGTCGGGCCTCGTCTACGGCGCGCGGCTGTCGCTGACGATCGGCCTGGTCGGCGTGGCCATCTCGATCTTCCTCGGCATGTTCTTCGGCGGGCTGGCCGGCTATCTCGGCGGGATCGTCGATTCGGCCATCATGCGGCTCATCGAAATCCTGCGCTCGCTGCCCGAACTGCCGCTGTGGATGGCGCTGTCGGCGGCGATCCCGGTCACCTGGAGCCAGCTCTGGGTCTATTTCGGCATCACCGTCATTCTCGGGCTGCTCGACTGGCCGGGACTTGCCAGGGCGGTCCGCTCGAAGCTCCTGTCGCTGCGCGAGGAAGAGTATGCCCGCGCCGCCGTGCTGATGGGCGCACCCGCCGGCCGCGTGATCCGCAAGCACCTGCTGCCGGGCTTCACCAGCCACATCATCGCCTCGGCCACCCTGTCGATCCCGACCATGATCCTCGGCGAGACGGCGCTGTCGTTCCTGAACCTCGGCCTGCAGCGCCCGGCGGTGTCGTGGGGCGTGCTCCTCAACGAGGCGCAGAACATCACCGTGGTGACGGTCTATCCGTGGCTGATGGCGCCGGTGATTCCGGTGATCATTGTGGTGCTGGCCTTCAACTTCCTGGGCGACGGCCTGCGCGACGCTGCGGACCCGTACAAGCACTGAGCAGGATCGCGAACGGCGGGGGCCGGTTTTCCGGCCGGGTCATGCCGTTGCAAGCCACCAGGTCCGCGAGCCTGCGGTGATCTGGTGGCGTGCCGCCGTTGCCCCGCCGCGCGGGCCGGTGCTATCAAGCGGCGAACCCCGCGCCGGCTGTGGCGCGGTCGTAACGACACGGACATCGGAGACCGGGACATGTCGGTGGATTCTGGCACGGTGAAGCACGTCGCCTCGCTCGCGCGGATCGCGGTGACGCCGGAAGAGGCGGAGCGGCTGACCGCCGAGCTCAACGGCATCCTCGCCTTCGTCGACGAACTGGCCGAGGTGGACGTGACCGACGTGCCGCCGATGACGGCCGTCGTGGCGACCGCGATGAAGATGCGCGAGGACAAGGTCACCGACGGCAACCGGCTGGACGACGTGATGTCCAACGCGCCCGACAGCGAGGACGGCTACTATCTCGTCCCCAAGGTGGTCGAGTAGGCCGGGCGCTGCGGCACCCCATGAATTCTGACGATCTCGCCCGTCCGCGCGCCCGGCGCGGGGCGGACGCTCTGGAAAGGACCACCACGTGACGGATCTGACGGCGCTTTCGCTGTGCGACGCCCGCGACGGCCTGGCCGCCGGCGACTTCACCTCGAGCGAGCTGACCGAGGCCTACATCACGGCCATCGAAGCGGCGCGGGGGCTGAACGCGTTCATCCTGGAGACGCCGGACGCGGCGCGCGAGATGGCGGCCGCCTCCGACCGGCGGCGCGCCGAGGGCAAGGCCGGCGCGCTCGACGGCGTGCCGTTCGGGGTGAAGGACCTCTTCTGCACCAAGGGGATCGCCTCCACGGCGGCCTCTAAGATCCTCGGCAACTTCGTGCCGCCCTACGAATCGACCGTCACCGACAATCTGTGGAAGGCGGGCGCGGTCCTGCTCGGCAAGCTCAACCTCGACGAGTTCGCGATGGGCTCGTCCACCGAGAACTCCGCCTTCGGCAACGTGATCAACCCCTGGCGCGCCACCGGCGACGACACGCCGCGCACGCCCGGCGGGTCATCGGGCGGGTCGGCGGCGGCGGTCGCTGCGCATCTCTGCGCGGCTGCACTTGGAACCGACACCGGCGGCTCGATCCGCCAGCCCGCCGCGCTGACGGCCACCGTCGGGCTCAAGCCCACCTACGGCCGCTGTTCGCGCTACGGCATCGTCGCCTACGCATCGTCCCTGGACCAGGCCGGCCCCGTCGCCCGCACGGTGCGGGATGCCGCCGCCATCCTCGGCGTGATCGCCAGCGTCGACGACAAGGACACCACCTCGGTCGACGTGCCGGTGGACGACTACGAGGCGGCGCTGGAGCGCCCGATGAAGGGGCTGAAGATCGGCATCCCGCGCGAATACCGGGTGGACGGCATGCCGGCGGAGATCGAGGAGGCGTGGCAGAAGGGCGCCGACTGGCTGCGCGCCGCCGGCGCCGAGGTGGTCGAGATCTCGCTGCCGCACACGAAGTACGCGCTGCCGGCCTACTACATCGTGGCGCTGGCCGAGGCGTCCTCCAATCTCGCCCGCTACGACGGCGTGCGCTACGGCGTGCGCGTGCCGGCCGACGAGATCGCGGAGATGTACGAGAAGACCCGTGCCGCCGGCTTCGGCGACGAGGTGAAGCGCCGCATCCTGCTCGGCACCTACGTGCTGTCGGCCGGCTACTACGACGCCTACTACCTGAAGGCCCAGAAGGTGCGCACGCTGATCAAGCGCGACTTCGAGACGGTGTTCGCCGACGGCGTCGACGCGGTGCTGGCACCGACGACCCCCGGTGCGGCGTTCCCGCTGGGCGCCAAGACCAGCGATCCGGTGGAGATGTACCTGAGCGACGTCTTCACCGTGCCGGTCAACATGGCGGGTCTGCCGTCGATCGCGGTGCCGGCCGGCCTGTCGGCGGAGGGCCTGCCGCTGGGGCTGCAGCTGATCGGCCAGCCGTTCAAGGAAGCGGGCCTGTTCGCGCCGGCGCGGGCGCTGGAGGAGGCCGCCGGCTCGTTCACGCCGTCGAAGTGGTGGGCCTGACCTGCCGGCTTGCCCCGGCCCACCCAGCGCGACGGGCACGGATCCGAACGAACGAAAAAGGGCGCTGTCCGACCGGATGTCGGCAGCGCCCTCTTTCATTTCGTCCTGTTTGATGTCGTCCCGGTCACGTCGTTCCGGTCCGGTCGTCCCGTCCAGCCGAACGCCGGTGGGCCGGTGGGACCTCAGACGGCTTCGCGGACCGGGATGCCGTTGTCCTTGAAGTGGGCCTGCAGCTCGCCGGCCTGGAACATCTCGCGGATGATGTCGCAGCCGCCGACGAATTCGCCCTTCACGTAGAGCTGGGGGATCGTCGGCCAGTTGGAATAGTCCTTGATGCCCTGGCGCAGCTCGGCCGACTCCAGCACGTTCACGCCCTGATAGGGCACGCCGAGATAGTCCATGATCTGGACCACCTGGCCGGAAAACCCGCACTGGGGGAAGGTCGGCGTGCCCTTCATGAAGAGCACCACGTCGGTCTCCTTCACGGTGTCGGCAATCCAGGTGTTGACGTCGCTCATTGTGCAATCTCCGTATCCGGCCGGGGTCAAGGTCCGGCGGTTGAAGCGTCTCTCAGGCCTCCGGCGCCGAGGTCTGGAGCGCCAGTGCGTGAAGCTGACCGCCCATCTGTCCCTGCAGCGCATTGTAGACCATCTGGTGCTGCTGGACGCGGGTCTTTCCCTTGAATTCCGCCGAGACGACGACGGCCGCGTAGTGATCGCCATCGCCGGCGAGGTCGCGGATCTCGACGGTCGCGTCGGGAAGGGCGGTCTTGATCAGTTTCTCGATCTCGCTGGCATCCATCGCCATGGTGCGGTTGTGTCCTTTCGCCTCGAAAAGTCTCACGCAGTCGATCAGCTCGCGCCCATGAAGGCGGGGAACCAATCCTCGTGCGCCTTGACGAGGGATGCAACGGATATGGAGAGCGTTCCCTCCACCGTCAATTCGCTGCCGCCCACTTCGCCGATGTCGACGAGGTCGATTCCCGCCTCAGCGGCGGCCTCGACGAGGCGTGCGGCAAGCTCGCCCGGCGCCGACACAACGTAGCGCGCCTGATCCTCGGAAAACAGGGCGACATGCGCCGCACCCGCCACGGAGACCGTACAGCCGAGCCCGGAGGCCATCGCCATCTCGGCCAGCGCCAGGCCGAGCCCGCCCGACGAGATGTCGTGGCAGGAGCGCAGCCCCATCTCCCGGATGGCGGTTCTGACGAAGTCGCCGTTGGCGCGCTCGCGGGCCAGGTCGACGTGCGGCGGCGGGCCGTCCGAGCGGCCGAGCACGTCGCGCAGATAGATCGACTGGCCCATTTCGGTGCCGTGGCCGCCGACCAGGAGAACGCGCTCCCCGGCCGCCCCGAAGGCCGCCACGGCGGTCTTGCGGTAGTCGTCCAGCAGCCCGACGCCGCCGATGGTGGGGGTCGGCAGGATCGCCTCGTCGCCGGTGGCGTTGTAGAGCGACACGTTGCCGGAGACGACGGGGAAGTCGAGCGCCGTGCAGGCCTCGCCGATGCCTTTGATGCAGCCGACGAACTGGCCCATGATCTCGGGCCGCTCGGGGTTGCCGAAGTTCAGATTGTCGGTGACCGCCAGCGGATCGGCGCCGATGGCGGAGAGATTGCGCCACGCCTCCGCCACCGCCTGCTTGCCGCCCTCGAACGGGTCGGCGGCGCAGTAGCGCGGCGTCACGTCGACGGTCATCGCCAGGCCCTGGGTCGAATCGCCGATCCGCACCAGGGCCGCGTCGCCGCCGGGTCCCGCGACGGTCTCGCCGAGGATCAGGTTGTCGTACTGCTCCCACACCCAGCGCCGCGACGACTGGTTCGGCGAGCCGACGAGCGACAGGAGCACCGCGCCGAGATCGTCCGGAGCGGGCACGTCGGCGGCCGCCAGCGGCGTCGGCTTGGCCGGTTCGCCCCACGGGCGGTCGTATTCCGGCGCCTCGTCGCCGAGCTCCTTGATCGGCAGGTTGGCAACTTCCTCGCCCTGGTGCCAGACGGAGAAGCGCAGATCGTCGGTGGTCTCGCCGACCACCGCGAAATCGAGGCCCCATTTCACGAAGATCGCTTCGGCCTGCGCCCTGAGGTCGGGCCGCAGCACCATCAACATCCGCTCCTGGCTCTCCGACAGCATCATCTCGTAGGCCGACATGGCCTCCTCGCGCACCGGCACGTGGTCGAGGTCGAGGCGCACGCCGAGATCGCCCTTGGCGCCCATCTCCACGGCCGAGCAGGTAAGGCCGGCGGCCCCCATGTCCTGGATGGCGATCACCGCGCCGGTGGCCATCAGCTCGAGGCAGGCTTCCAGCAGCAGCTTCTCGGAGAACGGATCGCCGACCTGCACGGTCGGGCGTTTCTCCTCGATGGTGTCGTCGAAGGCGGCGGAGGCCATCGTCGCGCCGCCGACGCCGTCGCGGCCGGTCTTGGAACCGAGATAGACGATCGGCATGCCGACGCCTTCGGCCTTCGACAGGAAGATCTTGTCGGTGTCGGCAAGGCCCACGGCCATCGCGTTGACCAGGCAGTTGCCGTCGTAGGAGGGGTCGAACTCGACCTCGCCGCCCACCGTCGGCACGCCGAACGAGTTGCCGTAACCGCCGACGCCGGCCACGACGCCGGAGACCAGATGCCGGGTGCGCGGATGCTCCGGCGCGCCGAAGCGCAGCGCGTTGAGCGCGGCGATCGGCCGGGCGCCCATGGTGAACACGTCGCGCAGGATGCCGCCCACGCCCGTCGTCGCGCCCTGGTAGGGTTCGATGTAGGAGGGGTGGTTGTGGCTCTCCATCTTGAAGACCACCGCCCGGCCGTTGCCGATGTCGACCACGCCGGCGTTCTCGCCCGGCCCCTGGATCACCCGCGGGCCCTTGGTCGGCAGGGTCCTCAGCCATCGCTTGGAGGATTTGTACGAGCAGTGCTCGTTCCACATGGCGGAGACGATGCCGAGCTCGGTGATCGTCGGCTCGCGGCCGATCAGGCCGACGAAACGCTGATACTCGTCGGGCGTGAGCCCATGCTCGGCGATGAGCTCGGGGGTAATCGCAATCGCGTTCGGGATCGACATGGGGCGGACGTCGGGCCTTTCGGTGGATGTCCCCCGCGGATAGGCGTGTGCGCGGCGCGCGTCAATCGATTGGCGGGCGATTGGCGGGCCGCAACGCCGTCCACGCTTGACGGAACAGTGGATTTCGGACCCATTTTCTTGCACACCGGAGGACTTGGGGAAACGTCGTTCCGATGGGCTGAGGGCTTTCATGATGACTGGATCGGGTCGCGGACTTCGCGTGGTGCTGACGGGGTTGATCCTGGCAGTCGCCTTTTCGTTCGCCTCGCTCGGCGGAGCGTCGTCGGCACACGCCCAGGCCGCCGCGCTTCTGGCGGCCAAGAATGCCGGCAAGTCCGCGGAGGAGCCTTCGTCCACTGCCACGTCTGACGGCCTCTCCTCCGGGCTGCAGGCGGTCGTCAAGCAGGCGGAGAAGGCGGGCGCGCAGGTCATCGTGATTGCGCCCGCCGGGTCAGCGAGCGCCCCGGCGGAGACGCCGACCGAAAGCGCCGGACGCCTGAAGCAGCGGCTCGTGGCGATCACCGTCCGGGTGGAAGAAAGAGTGAAGGAGCTCGTCGCCAAGTTCCCGCTGCTCCCGGGGCATATCGACAGCACGCTCCGGTCTGCCACACCGGACCAGTCACTCCACTGGCTCGGCATGGCCGCACTTCTGGTCGGCATCACGATCCTCGCCGGCGCGCTCGTCTACCGGGTGGTGATCGGCTGGTTCCGCAGTCACCTGCTGCGCCTCTACCCGGCGGTTCCGGTCACCCGGGGCGAGAAGATTGGCTACCTGCTGACGCGCGGGGTGCTGATGCTGATCGCCGTGGCGTGCTTCGCCTTCGTCGGGCTGGTCGTCGGCGTGTCCGTGACGAACAGTGGCGGGCCCGTCCGGATCACCAACATGGTGGTGATCTCGGCCGTCGCGCTCGGCCTCGTCGCCCGCACGATCTTCAAGACCATCCTGTGTCCGGACCGCGTCGCCTATCGCCCGTTCCGGTTCGACGATCACACCGCGTCTTCGCTGTTCTCCCGGCTGATGATCGGCGTGTGGATCTCGCTCGCCGTCCTCGCGCTCGCCGAATGGATGCGCGGCATGGGCATGGACATCGACGCCTTCAAGCTCGTCTACATGCTCTCCGGCCTAGTCGCCGTGATCATCCTGTCGGGCATCACGCTCGCCTACCGCAGGGAGGTGGCCGGCGCGATCCTGGCGCACGAGCCGGGACGGCCGCTTTCCGTGCCGCGCCGGGTCATTGCCCAGATCTGGTACGTGGTGGTGCTCGTCTATCTGTGGGCCGCCTGGATCGTCGGTTCGGTGCGACGGCTTCTGGACATCGACAGCGGCGGAGCGCTCATCGCCGGGCCGCTGGTCGCCATGGTGCTGGCCCTCATCCTCTATTCCATCCTGCTGATCTTCATCGACCACATGTTCCCGCTGCCGGAGAAGAGCGAGCGCCTGGTGGTCGACGACGACGCGCCGGTGCAGGCCCATTCGCTGGGTGCCGCCGCCGCCGGGCCCGAAGACTACGTGCCGTTCGACGAGGACGACGACTACGCCGACGACGCGCCCCTGAGAGCGCGGGTGGTCGGGAAGCCGGCCTTCAAGCGGCTGTTCGAACACGGCGCGGCGATCGTCTCGGTCGTCGTCTGCGCCGTGCTCATCCTGCACCTGTGGGGGCTGCCGATCGCGGCGGAGGGCAACCTGCTCGCCCGCTCGCTGGGCACCTTCGTCGTCCTGTTCCTCGCTTACATGGCCTACGAGGCGGTCAAGCTGTGGGTCGATGGCAAGATCGCCGCCGAGCAGGCCCAGTTCCAGGTGCATGGCGACGGCGACTCAGAGATGGGGCATGGCGGGTCGACCCGCCTCGCCACGCTGCTGCCGCTGTTCCGCAACTTTCTGCTGATCACCATCGCGACCATGGCGATCATGGTCGCGCTTGCCGGGATCGGCGTGAACATCGCCCCGCTGTTCGCCGGTGCCGGCGTCGTCGGCCTGGCCGTCGGCTTCGGCTCGCAGGCGCTGATCAAGGACATCTTCTCCGGCGCCTTCTTCCTGATCGACGATGCCTTCCGCAAGGGCGAGTACATCGATCTCGGCGGCGTGAAGGGGGTGGTCGAGAAGATCTCCATCCGCTCCTTCCAGCTGCGCCACCAGAACGGGCCGCTCCACACGGTGCCGTTCGGCGAGATCAAGCGGCTGACCAACTATTCGCGCGACTGGGTCATCATGAAGCTGCCGCTGCGGCTCACCTACGACACCGACCCGGAGAAGGTGCGCAAGCTGATCAAGAAGGTCGGACAGGACCTGCTCGCCGATCCCGACATCGGCCACATGTTCCTGGATCCGCTGAAGTCGCAGGGCGTCTACCAGATGGAAGACTCCGCGATGATCATCCGGGTCAAGTTCATGACCAAGCCGGGCGACCAGTTCCTGGTGCGCAAGCGGGTCTACGCCGAGATCCGCGACCTGTTCGCGCGGGAGGACATCCACTTCGCGCACCGCGAGGTGACGGTCCGCATCGTCGACCAGGACGGCAACGAGGTGGACGACAACGACGAGAACTCCGATCGCCGCAAGCAGGCGGCGGGTGCTGCGGCTCGTCGGCTGCTCGACCAGGAGACGGAGGCCCTGGCCAAGCCGGCCGGCGAAGACCCGTCGTCGGCCCGATAGCGGCCGCCGGGCGATGACGCGCAGCGAAAAGGACAAGATGCTGGCCGGCGAATTCTACGTCGCCGAGGGCCCCGAACTCGCGGCCGACAAGCAACGCGCCGCGCTGTGGATGGACGTCTACAACGCCGCCCAGGCGCGCCCGGCCGTAGAACGGCATGCGCTTCTGGCCGAGCTGTTCGCGGCGGTGGGCGAGGGCAGCGAGGTGCGCCCGCCGTTCCACTGCGACTACGGCTACAACATCAGCCTCGGCGCCGGCGTCTTCCTCAACTTCAACTGCATCATCCTCGACGTCGTCGAGGTCTGGATCGGCGACGGCACCCAGGTCGGGCCGGGCGTGCAGATCCTGACGGCGGACCATCCCCGCGAACCGGCGAGACGGGCCCAGCGGATCGAGTTCGGCCGTCCGGTGACGATCGGCTGCAACGTCTGGATCGGGGGAGGGGCGCTCATCCTGCCCGGCGTCACCATCGGCGACCATGCCCGCATCGGGGCGGGCAGCGTCGTCACCCGCGACGTTCCGGGCTACGGCGTCGCCTTCGGCAATCCGGCGCGCCTGAGGCCCTGACAGGCCCCGTCAGGCGGGCTCGGCCAGCGCCGTGGTCAGGCCCGCGAACAGGCCGACGCCGTCGGTGCCGCCCTGGTGCGCGGTGATCAGGTTTTCCGGATGCGGCATCATCCCGAGGATGCGGCCGGTCTCGTCGGTGATGCCGGCGATGTCGTTGACGGAGCCGTTGGGGTTGGTGCCGGCGGCATAGCGGAAGACGACCTGGCCGTTGTCCTCCAGCCGGGACAGGGTGTCCGGCTCGGCGAAATAGTTGCCGTCGTGGTGGGCGACCGGGCAGGCGATGACCTGGCCCGGCGCATAGGCGCCGGTGAACGCCGTGTCGGTGCGTTCCACCGAGAGCTTGACCGTGCGGCAGACGAACCGCAGGCCGGCGTTGCGCATCAGCGCGCCCGGCAGCAGCCCGGCCTCGGTGAGGATCTGGAAGCCGTTGCAGATGCCCAGCACATAGCCGCCGAGGCGGTGGTGCTCGGCGAGCGCCGGCATGATGCCGGCCCGCGCGGCGATGGCGCCGGCGCGCAGATAGTCGCCGTAGGAGAAGCCGCCCGGCAGCACCACCAGGTCGACGTCCGGCAGGGTCGTGTCCGCATGCCAGACGAAGACCGGCTCCGTCCCGGTCGTGGCGGCAAGCGCCTTGGCGACGTCGCGGTCGCGGTTGGAGCCGGGAAAGACGATGACGGCTGACTTCACGGGAACATCTCCGGCGGCGAGATCTAGACCAGCTCGATCGCGTAGGATTCGATGACGGTGTTGGCGAGCAGCGCCTCGCACATGGCGGAGACCTCGGCGCGGGCGCGCTCCGGATCGGTCTCGGCGAGATCGAGGTCGATCACCTTGCCCTGCCGGGCGGCGTTGACCCCGCCGAAGCCGAGCCCCTTGAGCGCCCCTTCGATGGCCTTGCCCTGCGGATCGAGAACGCCCTGCTTCAAGGTCACCGTCACACGCGCACGCATCGTCTTGTCCAAACCCGCTTCAATCATCTGGGAATGCCCGCACGTGTCGGGCGCAGTCCGGCACGGTTCGGGGCGGTGCGCGATCGCATCGCCCCGGGCCGCCTATTTGACGAGGACCGGGCCGGTGCCCTGGGGGCGCTCGACCTCGTTGAGGATGCCGAGGCGCCGCGCCACTTCCTGGTAGGCCTCGAGAAGGCCGCCCAGATCGCGGCGGAACCGGTCCTTGTCGAGCTTCTCGTCGGTGGCGATGTCCCACAGGCGGCACGAATCGGGCGAGATCTCGTCGGCGACGACCATGCGCATCATGTCGCCTTCCCACAGACGGCCGCATTCCATCTTGAAGTCGACGAGACGGATGCCGACGCCCAGGAACAGGCCGGACAGGAAGTCGTTGACCCGCACGGCCAGCGCCATGATGTCGTCGATCTCCTGGGGCGTCGCCCAGCCGAAGGCGGTGATGTGCTCTTCGGTGACCATCGGGTCGTTGAGCTCGTCGTTCTTGTAATAGAACTCGATGATCGACCGCGGCAGCTGGGTGCCTTCCTCGAGGCCGAGGCGCTTGGACAGCGACCCCGCCGCGACGTTGCGCACCACGACTTCGAGCGGCACGATCTCGACTTCCCGGATCAGCTGCTCGCGCATGTTCAGCCGCCGAATGAAATGGGTCGGGATGCCCATGTCGTTCAGGTGGCCGAAGATGTACTCCGAGATCCGGTTGTTGAGCACACCCTTGCCGTCGACGATCTCGTGCTTCTTCGCGTTGAACGCGGTTGCGTCGTCCTTGAAGTGCTGGATCAGGGTGCCCGGCTCCGGACCCTCATAGAGGATCTTGGCCTTGCCTTCGTAAATTCGGCGACGACGGTTCATCGGCACATACCGTGTGTGATTGTGAAAATCCATGAAGCCGGTGGCTCTCCGAGATTGCGGGGCGCGAACCAGCCACTGTCGTTTTGCGGCTGAAGGTATCACGAGTCGCTGCGCAGCCACCGCGGCCGCACCCTACTCGATCGTGAAACCGTGGACAATCCACACCCTCCGCCGGACCGCTGGCAGCTCGCGACCCACAGCCACCGCGCGGATGTGGGTCCCGGCGATCCGACGTTAGATGGGATTTGCAAGCCGTTTCAACAAGATGAAATGATCCTGCGGGCGCGCCGACCTGTCGCGCAGATGTGTTGACCGATTGGCGCGGTGGCTCTTGGCGTCGGCCTTCACTGCCCCCATTTTTCGGGGCAGGGCGGCGATCGGGTGGCCATGCGGTTTGCACCGCGTTGATTCCGCGATGATGCGCCGTTATTCAGGCAGCGACGGACCACGGGGTTGCGACGACAGCGGCCGGCAGTGTGTCACTTTTGGGAGGCTCTCATGACCACGTTCGAAGGCCGCAAGGACGCTCACGAAGGCAAGTTCGCTCACGACGAGGAACTGCGCTTCAAGGCGACGGCGCGTCGCAACAAGCTGCTCGGCCTGTGGGCGGCCGACAAGCTCGGCTACACCGGCGAGGAAGCCGAAAACTACGCCAAGCAAGTCGTGCGGGCCGATTTCGAGGAGCCGGGCGAAGAGGACGTTTTCCGCAAGGTGCGGGCGGACTTCGATGCCGGCGGCGTCGAGCAGAGCGATCACCAGATCCGCCGCACCATGGACGAACTGATGGCGGTCGCCGTGGGGCAGATCAGCACCCAGTGAATTCCCCGCGGACGGGGCGGGGGCAGCATGCCTGCCCCGCCCATCACTGGGAAGGCGGGGTGGCCGGCTCCGACTGGGCGGGGGCTTCGCCGTTGGTGGCTGGCGAGATTTCCTGATCCGGTTCGGCCATCAGATAGAACCAGGCCAGGAAGCCGAAGATCGTGAAGGCCGCGATACCGAGGCCGAGCACCCATTTCATCGGCCAGAGGTTTTCTCCCTGGCGCGCGCGCTCCTTGCCGACACGGACTTCATCGTCGTTGGTGTGCTTGAGCATGCTGGGTCAACCTGTTTCGATTGCAAGGGTGCGGCAGACGAGCGGACAGTGCCTCCGCCCGGCCGGCAACGCAGGGTCTGGGCAGGGAAACGCGGCAGCGCCGGATGGGGTTCCGGTTTGCGGCATCCGCGTGCCCGAGAGGCGGGGGCCATACATCCCAGCTACCCGGCGTGTCCCGCCCGGACGCGGAACCCGGCCCCCCGCGGGCGCGTTCTGTTGCCGACACGTGGACCATCGGGTCCGCGCAATGATCGGCTTGTAGAGGGGCCGACGATCGCGAGGATGATCATGAGCGACGGCAAGAAGCACGGCGACACCGACGACAAGAAGACGGACGACAAGAAAAAGCACGAGGAGGCGGCGCGCAAGGACACGGAAGACAAGCGCAGCAAGGCGGAGAAGTCGGAAGACCTCGACGAGGCGCTGGAAGAGACGTTTCCGGCGAGCGACCCGGCCGTCTCCCCCTCCATCACCGGCCGGGACTGACCGCTCCGGTGCGGGCGCGCGTCGCAAGACCGCGCCCAGATGGACCTGCGACGTCCGGATGGCTCCGCTCCCCGGACGTCGGATGGCCGGTCAGAACACCGACAGGTCGGCGTCTCGCGCCAGGCGCTCCAGCGCCGCAAAGCCCGCGACGGAGTTGCCGAGGGCATCGAGTTCGGGCGACCACACGGCGATCGCCATCCGGTTCGGCACCACCGCGACGATGCCGCCCCCGACCCCGCTCTTGGCCGGCAGCCCGACCCGATAGGCGAAATCGCCGGCCGCATCGTAGAGCCCGCACGTCAGCATCAGCGAATTCACCCGCCGGGCCCGTCCGGCCGGAAGCAACTGCGCGCCCGATTTCGCGTCCCTGCCGTCGTTGGCGAGCGGCAGCGCGGCCTTCGCCAGTTCCACGCACGTCATCGAGGCGGCGCAGAAGTGGGTATAGGCGGAGACCACGGCCCGCGGATCGCACCGGAGGTTGCCGTAGTCCTTCAGGAGCGCGGCGGCGGCGTAATTCCGGAAAGCGGTGGAAAGCTCGCTCTTCGCCACCTCGTAGTCGCAGTTGACCCGCTGGGAGTGGGCGAGCTTGCGCAGGAAGCCGATCAGGGTGTGGACCGGCGTTGCCGCCCGCTCGGTCAGGCAGTCGGCGACCACCAGCGCGCCGGGATTGACGAACGGGTTCATCGGCCGGCCCTGCTCCTGCTCGATGCGGGTGAGCGAGTTGAAGCGCTGCCCCGAGGGGTTGCGGCCGACCCGCGTCCACAGATCCCCCTCCATGTAGTCGAGTGCCAGGCACAGGCTGAACACCTTCGAGATCGACTGGATCGAGAAGGGCACGTTGGCCGCTCCGGCCGTGGCGATCCCGCCGTCGAGGGTGGCCACGGCGATGCCGAACTGCTTCGGGTCAACCTTCGCCAGCAGCGGGATCGACCCGTTGACCTTGCCCTGGCCGAAATAGACCGGTGCGTCCTCGGCGATGCTCGCAAGCAGGGGCGCGAGTTCGGCGGCTGCAGTCGTCATTGGCGGACCTCCCAGTCCTGAACCTGTCGATCAGGCGTGTGCGCGAAGCTCGGCTTCGATCGTTTCGGTGTACCGTCGGAGTTCGTCGCTGACCTCCACCGCATAGGCCGGCCGGGCCGGTTCGATCGCGCGCAGATGCGCGGGCAGGCGGGCCACCTCGCGGACCGCCGTGGCGCGGATCTCGTCGAGGCTGCGGCGGCCGGCTTCCGTGCGAACGCCGTCGGCCATCACCGTCTCCAGCAGCGGCCGGCCGGGGCCGTCCTCGCCCAGCCGGCGGATCACGTCGTTCCGTGCGACGCCGTCGGCCTCGATCCGGCAGACCTGCTTGGCGCCGGGCAGGTTCTTGCGCAGCGGCGCCAGCTTCATGCGGCCTTCGCCCCCGTAGGCGGCAAGCTTGTAGGCGATGTCGAGTTCGGCGGCATCCGATGACGTGGTCAGCCGGGTGCCGACCCCGTAGCCGTCGATCGGCGCGCCGGCCGCGGCGAGATCCGCGATCCGGTGTTCGTCGAGGCCGCCCGAGGCGATGATCTGCACGGACTGCAGGCCCGCTTCGTCGAACCGGCGGCGCACCTCTTTCGACAATTCGGCCAGGTCGCCGGAATCGAGCCGGACGGCGCGCACCCGGAAGCCGTCTCCCAGTTCGCGGGCAAGCGCGATGACATTGTCGGCGCCCTGGATCGCGTCGTAGGTGTCGATCAGCAGGACGGTGTCGGGGTAGAGCGCCGTGAAGGCGCGGAACGCCGACAGCTCGTCCTTCCAGGCCTCCACGTAGGAGTGCGCCATCGTCCCGGCGATGGGCAGGCCGTAGAGCTTGCCGGCGAGGACGTTGGCGGTGCCTGTGCAGCCGGCGATGTAGGCCGAGCGCGCCGCCTTGTTGCCGGCGTCGAAGCCATGGGCGCGGCGGGTGCCGAAATCGATCACCGGGGCGCCCCGGGCCGCCTCGACGATGCGGATCGCCTTTGAGGCGAGGATGGTCGAGATGGTGATCTGGTTGATCAGCAGCGTCTCGATGAGCTGCGCCTCGGCCACCGGCGCCTCGACCTCGAGGATCGGGGCGTGGGGGAAGATCGGTGTCCCTTCTGCGACCGCCCGCACGGATCCGGTGAACCGGAAGCCCTTCAGGTGGTCGAGAAACGCTGGCGAAAAGCGGCCGGTCGAGGCGAGATAGGCGAGGCTGTCCTCGGAGAAGTGCAACGTTTCGAGATATTCCAGCACCGGGTCCAGCCCGGCGGCCAGCATGAAGTTGCGCGTCTCGGGCAGCTTGCGGAAGAACAGCGAGAACACCGCCTGGCCGTGCATTTCCTCCCGGTGATAGGACTGCAGCATCGACAGCTGGTAGAGGTCGGTGAAGATCGCGGCGTCGTCGTAGGGGATGCCGAGCGGCGGAAGGGCCATCGTGCGCCTCGTCAGCGGAGGGAAGGGGGCGTGCGAACCGGTTGCCCGCTGCCTTTGAGGCCGTCCGGACGCGCCGTGTCAACATGGCTTCTCATGCCCCGGAGCGAACCGGGGCCGTAAATCGGGATCGGGAGAGTTCAGGATGCGCATCGTTTCGGCAGCCGACATCGACCAGGCGCTTTCGTGGAAGTCGCTGGTGGAGGCGCTCAGGGCCGCCCACCGCGCCGAGGAGGTCGACCTGGGCGACACGCTGCTCGCGTCGTCGGGCCGCAAGATGCTGGTCCGCTCGGCCTGGATCGGTGGCCTCGGCGCCGGCGTGAAGGCGGTCACCGTCTATCCGGACAATCCAAGGGCCGATCCGCCGCGCCCGTCCATCCAGGGCGCCATGCTGGTGTTCGACGAGGAGACCGGCGCGCCGGCCGCCCTCGTCGACGGGGCGGCGCTGACCGCCTGGAAGACGGCGGCCGATTCGGCGCTCGGATCCGATTTCCTCTCCCGGCCCGACATCGCCACGATGCTGATGGTGGGGGCCGGCAGTATGGCCGAGCCGCTGATCCGCGCGCACCTCGCGGTGCGGCCGTCGCTCTCCCGGGTGACGATCTTCAACCGCACCCGCGCCCGCGCCGAGGCGCTGGCCCAGCGGATGTCCGATCTGCCGGTGGAGATGGTGGTCGCCGAGGACCTCGATGCGGCGCTGCCCGAGGCCGATCTCGTCACCACCGCGACGATGTCGGAAACGCCGGTTCTGGCCGGTGCGCGGCTCAAGCCCGGCTGTCACGTCGATCTCGTCGGCGCCTACACGCCGACCATGCGCGAGGCCGACGACGCGGCGCTGACGCGTGGCCGGCTGTTCGTCGACTGCCGGCACACGACCATCGGCGAGATCGGCGAACTCATCGACCCGATGGCGCGCGGCGTGATCTCGGACGCCGACGTGCGGGCCGACTACTTCGATCTCGCCAAGGGGGCGGAGGGGCGCACGAGCCCCGACCAGATCACGGTCTGCAAGAATGGCGGGGGCGCGCATCTCGACCTGATGGTGGCGCGCCACGTACTCGATCAGGGCGTCGGCCGCGACGTCTGAGCCGCGGCCGGCGCTCAGCTCGTTTCCCGCACCTCGAACGGCGTGGTGAGGATGTGGGAGTATTCCTGGACGCTGACGGAGGTGACGTTGGAGCCGCGCGGACCCTTGCGGCATTCGGCGATCATCTCCGCGACGACCTCGCTCGGGCCGGAGAACACGGCTTCGATCTCGCCCGTCATGCGCTCCCGAACCCAACCGCTCAGTTCGTAGCTGTCGGCAATCTGCGCCAGCCAGGACCGGTAGCCGACCCCCTGCAGCATGCCTGCGACGACGACGTGAACGCTGCGATCGCTCATGGCGATCTCCTTTCGCGCTATCCCGGCCGCAGCCAGGACTCCAGTTCACATAGATGGGTCGGGGGCAGTCCCCATGCACGTGCCGCCGGCAGGACGATCTTGTCGAGATAGCCTTTGCGCGGGCGGCCCGAGGTCCGGGAGCGACCGACATATACGAGCGCGCGAACGGGTCCATTTGTTCCGCGGACCGGCAGGTGCGTTTTGCGATAGAGGCCGCCGGCGACCTCCTCGTAGGCGTCGAGTGAGGCTTCGTCCTTCGCGGAAATCTGCCAGAGCACCCCGTGCACGGCCGAGCCGAGCCGCGGTGCGACCGAGGCGTAACCGTCGACGGTGATCCGGAAATGCCAGTTCTCCAGGCATGCGTGCCCGAGCGGCTTGGCCGACGGGCAGCGCTGACGCATGCCGGCGGGGTCGAGATTGGCACCGTAGGCAAAGGTCATCCGCATCGGTCCGTCACTCCGCGAAAAGGAGGTCGAAATGGCAGCAGGACGGACCTTACTCGAACTCCATGATGATCGCATCAACGGCGAGGCTGTCGCCCTTCGCCGCGTTGATCTTCTTCACGGTGACGAGGCGCTCCGCCCGCAGCACGTTTTCCATCTTCATGGCTTCGACGATGGCCAGCGTCTCGCCGGGCTGGACCTCCTGGCCCTCGGCGACCTCCAGCGACACCACCAGCCCGGGCATCGGGCACAGCAGGAACTTGGACGTATCGGCCGCGATCTTTTCCGGCATCAGCGCGTCGAGTTCGGCGATTCGCGGCCGCAGCACGCGCACCTCCGTGGACACGCCGTGCCAGGTGGCCTGGTAGCCGTTGAGGGACGACTGAAGCTGCACCGACACCGACTGGCTTCCCACCTTGCCCGTCCACAGGAGGTCGCCCGGGCGCCAGTCTGAGCTGACGGTGACCGGCTCCGCGTCGTCGCCGATCTGCAGGCCAAGGGCGATCGGCAGGCCGGGCGTCCCCTCCGTCACGCGCACCGACAGCTGTTCGCCGGCGATGTCGACGGTCCAGTCGGTGTTGAGCGGCGCCGGCACGCGCCGCATCTGGTCGGGAAGCCGCCGGTAACGCTCGGCGCGGGCGAGCTCCGCCGACACGGCGGCGGCGCACAGCACCCGCCGTGCGGTGGCGTCCAGTTCGCCGCCGGCAAAGCCGTCCGGGAACTCCTCGTCGATGAAGTTCGTCGACAGCTCGCCCGAGCGCCAGCGCGGATGCGCCATCAGCGCCGACAGGAAGGGAATGTTGTGGCGGATGCCGCCGATGATCGTGCGGTCCAGCGCCTCGCCCATGGCATCGATCGCCCCCAGCCGGGTGGGCGCGTGCGTCACCATCTTGGCGATCATAGGGTCGTAGAAGAGGGTGATCTCGGAGCCTTCCACGACGCCGGTGTCGACCCGCACCTTGGAATCGCCGAGCACCTCGTCGGCGGGCGTCCGGTAAGTGGTCAGCCGGCCCGTGGAGGGCAGGAAGCCGCGAAAGGGATCTTCCGCATAGAGGCGGGTCTCGATGGCCCAGCCGTCCAGCTTCACGTCGTCCTGGGCGATCGACAGCGTCTCGCCGGCGGCGATGCGGATCATCTGCTCGACGAGGTCGATGCCGGTGACCAGCTCGGTGACGGGATGCTCCACCTGCAGGCGGGTGTTCATCTCCAGGAAATAGAAGCTCTTGTCCTGGCCGGCGACGAACTCGACCGTGCCTGCGGAATCGTAGCCGACGGCCTTGGCCAGCGCGACGGCCTGGGCGCCCATCCGCTCGCGGACCTCGTCGTCCTTGTCGAAGAGCGGCGAGGGGGCTTCCTCGACGACCTTCTGGTTGCGGCGCTGGATCGAGCATTCGCGCTCGCCGAGGAAGATCGCGTTGCCGTGCTTGTCGCCCAGCACCTGGATCTCGATGTGGCGCGGATTGACGATGAACTTCTCGATGAAGACGCGATCGTCGCCGAAGGACGAGGCCGCCTCGGAGCGGGCGCGGGCGAAGCCGTCGGCCACCTCGTCCACCGTCTTGGCGACGCGCATGCCCTTGCCGCCACCGCCGGCCGACGCCTTGATCATCACCGGGAAGCCGATCTCGCGGGCGACCTCGACCGCCTCCTCCGGCGTGGCGATGATGCCGGCCGAGCCCGGCACGGTGGAGACGCCGGCTTCCTTCGCCTTGATCTTCGACGTGATCTTGTCGCCCATCGCATCGATCGCGGCCGGGTGGGGGCCGATGAAGACGATGCCGGCGGCCGCGAGCGCCGTCGGGAAGGCCGAACGTTCGGACAGGAAGCCGTAGCCGGGATGGACGGCCTGGGCGCCGGTCTGGCGGCAGGCGTCGACGATCTTGTCGATGACGAGATAGGACTGGGAGGCGGCCGGCGGGCCGATCAGCACGTACTCGTCGGCCATCTCCACGTGCAGGGCGTCCCGATCGGCTTCCGAGCAGACCGCGACCGTCTTGATGCCGAGGCGCCGGCAGGTGCGGATGATGCGACAGGCGATTTCGCCCCGGTTGGCGATCAGGATTTTGTCGAACATCGGCAGGCCATCCCCCTTTGGCAGTTTCCAGCGCGTCGTGGTCAGATCTTGTGGCCCGACCGAGCCGGAGGCCTTGATCTCTGTTTCTGTTTGCTGGATGTCGCCTATACCAATCCGCTGAAGCGGACAACGCGGTCAACCGGCTCCGCTGTCAAGACGAGAGCCGCCCGGGCGAAGACACCACGAAGTCATGATCAACGCACTCGCCATCCTGCTCGTCTGCCAGCTGGCGGGTGAAATCGCCGTGCGCCTGATCGGTGCGCCGGTGCCCGGGCCCGTCGTCGGCGCGGCGTTGCTGGCGGTTGTCCTGTCGATCCGCGGTATGCCGTCCTTCCTGCCGCCTGTGGCCCACGGCATCCTGCGCAACCTGTCGCTGCTGTTCGTTCCGGCGGCCGTCGGCGTCGTGCAATACGGGCCGCTGCTGGCCGAGCACGGGATGGCGCTGGCGGTGATCCTCGTCGTTTCCACCGTGCTGGCGATGGCGGTGACCGCGCTGGTGTTCCGGCTCGTCGGCGGGCGGGTGGGGGAGGACGAGCGATGACGCCGGCCGAAAGCCTGTGGGTCTATCTCGCCGAGAAGCCGCTCCTGTGGCTCACCGTCACCCTGGTCGCCTATCTGGTCGCCGACCGGATCGCGGCGCGGTTCGGCTACACGCCGCTCGCCAATCCGGTGGTGATGGCGACGGCGCTGGTGGTGGCCTGCCTGCAGATCACCGGCACGCCCTTTCCCGTCTATTTCGAGGGCGCGCAGTTCGTGCATTTCCTGCTGGGGCCGGCCACCGTCGCGTTGGCGGTGCCGTTCGTGGAGAATCTCCGGCATGTGCGCCGCGCGCTCGTTCCGCTGGCGGTGGCGCTGGTGGCCGGATCCGGCACCGCGGTCGGATCGGCGCTGGCGCTCGGCTACGCCTTCGGCCTGCCGCACGACATCCTCGTCTCGCTGGCGCCGAAGTCGGTGACGACGCCGATCGCCATGGGCATCGCGAGCCTGGCGGCCGTGCTCGTCATCTGCACCGGAGTGATCGGCGCGATGCTGCTCACCCCGCTGATGGCGCTGCTGAAGATCCGCGACGAAGGCGCGAAGGGGCTGGCCGCCGGCGTCGCGGCGCACGGCATCGGCACGGCACGCGCCTTCCAGCTGTCGCCACTCGCCGGCACCTTCGCCGGCCTCGGCATGGGCCTCAACGGCTTCCTGACGGCGCTGCTCGTCCCCGTGTTGCTCCTGCTCCTCGGGTGAGACGGTGCGGCTGGACGCGCTCCGGCGGTTGCCATCGGCGGCGTGTTGGTGCCATCGTCCGTCGCGCCGCGATCCGCGGCGACTTCCCCGATCGTCCCACCCCTCCGGCCTTCCCGGGGGCGCCCCTTTCCGCCCGAATTTGTGTGACAGATCGATCCCGCCCGGTCGCCGATCCTCGTGGACGGCCGGCGGAGAGATCGCGAACGATGGAGCGACGGTGATCATGGCCAATGCGGAGCGCGTGCTTGTGGTCGGTGCGGGTCCTGTCGGGCTCTCTGCGGCGCTCGCGCTCAGCCGGTCCGGCTTCCAGGTGCGCATCGTCGACCAGGCGGCCGAACCGTCGACGGAATCGCGCGCGGCGGTGGTGAATGCGCGCACGCTCGAGGTTCTCGACTATTTCGGCGTCGCGGCCGACCTGATCGACGCCGGCGTGCGCCTCGACGGGCTGAAGCTCGTCTCCGGCTATTCCACGCTCGCCACCATCGACATGACGCGGCTCAAGCATCCCTTCAACTTCATCCTCGGCATTCCCCAGAGCGAGACCGAGGCGATCCTCGACGACCATCTGGCCTTCGAGGGGGTCGCGGTCGAGCGCGGCATGAGGGTCAGCGAGCTCTACCAGGACGCCGCCCGGGTGAACGTCACGACGACCCGGGGCTACGACCGCCACGAGGAGAGCTACGACTGGGTGCTCGGCGCCGACGGGGCCCATTCCACGGTCCGCAAGGCACTCTCCCTCGATTTCGCCGGTGAGGCCTATCCGTTCCAGTGGTCGCTCGCCGACGTCGACATCGACAGCGGTGCGGCGATGGACTGGGGCGAACTCCGCCTCGACCCGGGCCGGCCGATGCTCCTGCGCGTGCCGATCGCCGATGGCCGCCACCGGCTGATCTCCAACGTGCCGAACGTGCTCGATCTCGTGCCGCCTTCCTGGCTGCTGGGCGCGCTCCACTGGAGCGCCGAGTTCACCGTCAGCCATCGCCACGTGGCGGCGCAGGGCAAGGGCCGCGTCTGGCTCGCCGGCGATGCGGCGCACATCCATTCGCCGGCCGGCGGGCGCGGCATGAACCTCGGCATCGAGGACGCGGTCACCTTCGCCCGCTTCCTGCACGCCGGGCGCGTCGCCGAGTGGGCGACGTGGCGCTGGCGCAAGGCCGCAGCCGTGCTCAAGGAAAGCGACCGGATGCAGCGGTTCGCCACGGCGGACAAGGGGCTGATGCGCCGGCTCGGCCCGAAGGCCGCCGGCGTCGCGCTGAAGGTGGCGCCGCTCCACCGGCAGCTGGTCACCCGGACGGCCGGGCTGTTCGACGTGAAGCCCTGACGGGCATAGTCTCCGCTGGAGGCGGCAAGCGGGAAGGACGCGCCGGATGACCGGGCAGGATCTTTCGGAAGACCGGACGGCGCCGCCGTTGGCGGCCGACAGCGCGACGGTGCGGATCCCGTTCGGCGCGGCGCGCCTGTCCAGCGCTCCCGGCGCCTCCGTCCGCGCGTTCGCTGCGATGCCGGGGAGCGGGCCGCTGCGGCTGTCGAGCGGGGTGATCGGCGTCGCCGGTGCGCCCGGGGTCCCCTCCGCCGACGACCAGTTCGCGGCGCTGCGCGCGCGGATCCTGACCCTGGCGGACCCCTGGTCGCGGTCGATGCGCGCCTTCGTGGACGGCTACTTCGCGTTCGTCGCCGACGAGGTCGCCCGGTCCCGGGACGAGATCGCGGCCCGCCTCGCCGATTTCCATGGTCTCTACACGCCGGAGGATCTGCGCTTTGCCGCCTGGCTGCCGCTGCCGATGGCCCATCTGCCGGCGGCGGAGGGGTACCGGCTCGTCCCCTTCGCGTTCTGGTCGGGCACGGCGGTGGTGGCGGTCGATCTCGGCGGCGGCACCGCGCCGGTCGGTATCGACGATCCGCGGCTGCCGACGGAGGCGATCTGCATCGACCGGCGGGACCTCGCGCGCGATCCAGTGGCGGCGCTGCGCGCCGGCCTGCCGGCGGCGGCCGTCCGGTTCTGGGCCGGCGCCGGCGTGCCCAGCGCCCCCGCCCGCACCGATGCGGCAACGCTGGCGCTGCCGGCCTGATCCCGGGCGTGCGGGCGCTCGGTGGCGCAGCAGCGGCGGCGCGGCTGCCGCAGGCTCAGAAGTCGGCCTCCATGCAGTAGAGGCCGCCGGTGAAGCGCTCGGCGCCGTAGACGATCCGGCGCTCGTCCACATAGATGTCGTTCATCTGGGAACAGCCGACCGGCGAGCCTTCCGGAGCCGGCGGCACGCAGAAGCCGATCTCCTTCGGCTGCAGCGGGTCGGCGATGTCGTAGATGCGGATGCCGCCGTTGAAGATCGCCGCGAAGATGATGGTTTCCGAGCGGAAGCTGTACGGCCCCGGCTGGTTCTCATGGACGTTGTGGGAGCCGAAGCGGCCGCCGCGGTGGCCGAATTCCGCCAGCGGCGGCAGCGGCATCGTGGCGATCGGCACCAGATTGGTCTCCACCCGCGCGTCGACCACCCAGGTCATCTTCGGCCAGTCGGCGGCTTCGTTCTTGATGCTCTCGTCGGTGACGATCAGCAGCTCGCGGTCGATGAGCGGCAGCACCGTGTGCATGAAGCCGTTGTAGGGGGGATGCGGGTTCCAGTGGCTGATCTCCTTCGGGTTCGCCGGGTCGGAGATGTCGAGGATGAACATCCCGCCGTCGAGATAGGAGACGTAGGCCCGGTCCGGCCGGTCCGGGTAGACGTTGGTGTTGTGGGCGCGGAACGCGGTGTCGAAGCGGGGATGCCGGGCCGGCGGCGGGGCGCTGTCGCCTTCGCGCACGCCCGGATACCACCAGCGCCCGATCTCGACGGGCTTGGACGGGTTGCGCACGTCGATGGAGCGGTAGAACTGGCAGTCGCGCCGGTCACGCGGCTGGAAGTCCGGTGCGCCGCCGGAAAAGTGGATCGTCTCGCCGTCGACGAACCACAGCTGGTGGACCCCCATCGAATGCGGCCCCGAGCAGTCGTAGAAGGCCACCCGCTTCGGCGTCTCCGGCACCGAGACGTCGAACAGCTCGATGCCGGCCGGCGTCATGTCGAGGCCGGGATCACCCAGCCCCTTCTCGCCCAGCGTCTGGTAGGCCACCGCCAGCAGGTCGCCGACCACGTCGAGGGAGTTGGACCGCATCCGGTTGTGGGCGAGGTCGGTCTGCACCACCACGGTCGGGTTGCGCGGATCGCTGACGTCGACGCCGGTGAAGTTCTTCGGCGGCCCCTCGTGCGCCAGCCACATGATGCGGCGGCCGTCCCTGGTCATCTGGATCGACATGCCTTCGCCGAGCCCGCCGTAGCCGCCGAGCCGGTTGTGGCCGATGATGCGCATGTTCCTTGCTTCAAGCGATGTCATCGGTGGTCGTCTCCTCCCTGAGAACCTGTTGCGCTCGGCCCGGCGGCGGACAGGCGCGGGCGAGGCTCGCCGCGAGCCCCCTGCCCAGGTCCGCGTCGAGCCTCGATGCGATGAACACCAGCCGGGTCGCCTTCGCGCCGACGGGCCAGCGCGGCAGCCGGGCCGGCGGCGCCAGCCGGTGGTGGACGGCCTGCACCAGGATCGGCTGGTCGCAGCCGCGCACGAAGGCGAGCCCCTTGACGCGCAGGATCGTGTCGCCGCGCAGCGACAGCACGCCGGCGAGCCACGCGGCGAGCGGGGGCCAGGCGAGCCGGTCGGTGCGCTCCAGCACGACAGTGCGCGCATCGTGCGCGTGCGCGCCGTGCGCATCGTCCGCACCGCGTTCGCTGCGCACGTCGGCGCGCGCAGGCGCCAGAAGCGCGGCGGCGAGGTCGGTCTCCGCGTCGCGCACGACGATCTCCGCCGTCGGGTTAAGGGCCGCGATCCGGGCGTGCAACATCTGCAGCCGGTCGGCGCTGGCGATGTCCGCCTTGGTGACGACCACCCGGTCGGCGAACAGCACCTGCCGGCGCGCCTCGTCATGGGCGGAGAGGTCGCTGTCGGCGTGGATCGCATCGACGGTGGTCGCCACGGCGTGCAGCGCGAACCGCTGGCGCATGCCTTCGTCGGCGGCGAAGAGCGCCACCAGCGGACCTGGATCGACCAGACCGCTCGTTTCGATCACCACGTGGGAGAGCGGCGGCAACCCGCCGGCGGCGACGCGTTCGGCGAGGGTCATCAGCGTGCTGCGCAGGTCGCCGCGCACGGCGCAGCAGGCGCAGCCGTTCTCCAGGACCACGGCGCCGTCGAGGGCCCGGTCGACCAGCAGATGGTCGAGGCCGACCGCGCCCACCTCGTTGACGATGACGAAGATGCCGGCCCGGGCAGGGTCGGCGAGGAGGGCGTTCAGCAGCGAGGTCTTGCCGGAGCCGAGGAAGCCCGTGAGCAGCGTGACGGGGGTCCGTCCGGACGTCGCCGGCCTCTCGCCCATCACGCGCGTCATCCGAGTTCGACGGTGCCAGGCCGGATGTCGGGCACCGGGAAGAAGCAGAGCATCACCAGCGGCTCAGTGCCGGTGTTGCTGGTGGCGTGCGGCTCGTCGGCGGGGACGAGGATGGTGTCGCCTGGCCCGACGGGCAGCAGGGTGCCGTCGCCCGCCCGCATCTCGCCGCGCCCGGAAACGATGTGGATGCACTCCTCGTAACCCTGGTGCAGGTGCTGGGCGCGCGGCCTGGCGCCGGGCGCGGGAACCGGGATCTCGACGCGGCGGAAGGTCACCTGGGCTGAACCGTTCGCGCCGCCGACGATCTCGCGGGCGTTGCGGCCCGCCAGACCGATCTGGGGGGCATCTTCCAGCCGGATGACCTTCGCCATGTCCGTCTTTCCTCCGCCTGTGCGCCGCGCCGGTGCCGCTTCAGGCCGTCTTCTTCATGTCCGTCACGCGCGTTCCGCCGCCCTGCACGGCGTCAAGCTGGCGGAAGATCTCGCGGGCTTCTGCGGCGATCGCATCGGCGATGTCGACGATCATCTGGCGGCCGCGCTCCGCGGTCGCCGGCTTCGGGTCGCCGTACCAGCCGCGCGGCTCGATCGACCGGATGTCGGTCAGAACCGGCTGATAGTTCCGGTTGCGGCGGAGCTTGTCCATCTTGGAGCCGAGCGTCTTGTTGCTGCCGTCCTCGGCCCGGTCCAGGTGGACCAGGTCCGGCCGGTGGGCGAGCACCGCCAGCGCCTCGATCTCGCCGGCGTGGGTCAGCCCGCCGCAGGTCGGGCCGTAGAGGTCGGCGGCCACGTAGCAGGCCTGCACGGTCACCACCGACAGGCCGTGGTCGCGGTGGAGCGATTCCGCCGCCAGCGCCAGCGGCGCGCTGTTGCCCTCGTGCCAGTTGACGATGAGGAGCTGCTTGGCCCCGTGCCGGGCGGTCGAGATGCAGGTGTCCTTCACCACCTGCATGTAGGTCTCCGGCGAGAGCGAGATCGTGCCCTCGAACGGCATGTGCATGGGCGTGACGCCGAGGGGGCCGCCCGGCAGCACCAGGCCGTCCATCCGTTCCGCAAGCGCGTGGGAGACCTCGTTGGCCGCATAGATGTCGGTGCCCGTCGGCAGGTGGTTGGAATGCTGCTCGACGCTGCCGGCCGGCAGGATGACGAGTGGGTTCTTGACCAGCTGCGCAGCGATCTCCGGCTGCGTCAGTTCGATGAAATAGCGCGTGGGAAGCGCGCCGGGTGCGGACGCGGTCATGCCGGTACCGTTCTCCTGGGTGTCCGGGGCCGGCGACGTCGGGCGATCCCCGCACGCGCCACCGGCCTCGGGATTGCTCCGATCAGGCGGCGTCGCGCTCGGCTGCGACGTCGGCCCGGGCTTCGTCCATGACCTCCGACAGCGGGACGAGGGCGCCGTTGCGGTCGACCGAGCGCAGCGCCGCGTAGACGACGGCCAGCGCGACGTTGCCGTCGGAGGCCGACAGCTCCTTGATCTGGCCGGTGCTGCAGACCTCGGCGAACATCTCCAGCTCGTCGACGAACATGTTGGCCTTCGGTATCTCGATGACCTCGCGCTTGCCGTAACAGTCCTTGCCGCGCTGGAGGTAGAGCGTGGAGGTGAGGTGCAGGTTCGACGGGTCGTCCCAGCTGCCGAAGTCGAGCTCGTAGTGCATCAGGCCTTTGGAACCGAACACGCGGATCGAGTAGATGCCCGGCGAGGTCCAGCAGCTGCCCACGTAGGCCACCTTGCCGTCGGCGAACTTCATCAGCGTCATCGACTGGTCGTCGACCTCGGCGCCCACCGGCGACAGCTTCGAGGCGATGGAGGACACCTCGGAGATCTCGCCGCCAAGATAGTGCAGCGCGTCGAACTGGTGGATGGCGAGCTGGGAGAGCGGTCCGCCCGGGGCCTTGTCGCGGTACCAGCGCCAGGTCGACGGGGTGAGTTCGAGCGCGCGCTCGTTGGAGAAATTCGCCTCGATGAAGGCGACGCGGCCGAGTTCGCCGGCATCCATCGCCGCCTTGATCATCCGGGTCCCCTTGAGGAGACGGGCGCTGTGGCCGACCATCAGGCGCACGTTGTGGCGCTTCTGGAGGGCGTCCATCTTCAGGCCGTTGGTCAGCGTGTTGGCGATCGGCTTCTCGGTGTAGATGTGCTTGCCCGCGGCCGCGACCTGCTCGGCCACCGGCAGGTGCTGTTCGTTCGGCACCGTGAGGATGCAGCCGGCGATCTCGGGGTTGGAGAGGAGGTCGTCGAGCGAGGCCACGGTCTTGATGCCGAAGTCGGCCTCGTAGGACGCCCGCTTCTCCTCCGAGCGGCTGTGGCCCGCGACGATCTCGAACCTGTCGCTGGTCTGTGCCGCGCGCGTCAGCACCTTGGCCCAGCGGCCCAGTCCCACGATCCCGATCTTTACCGGCTTGGATGTCATCGTCTGCTCCCCGATCGAGTGACGCGCGTCGGTTCGGACCGATCGCCCGTCACGGCCGTTGTCCCGGCCTTGTGCGTGCAAGTGTCAAACTCTGGCGCCCGGCAATTCCACCGGGATGCAGGATGCTCTAAGGCTGAAGCGATGTCCTGACTGCGACATACCATAATACCGTATTATGAATGGGTCAATCAGACGAAGGAGACACGCCGTGGCGGCGGGAGACACCAGTTCTATCGACATCGTGAAAGCGGTCGCGCCGTTGCGGCTCCAGGTCGTGGAGGGCCTTCGGCGCGCCATCATTTCAGGCCGCCTGCAGCCGGGCCATCGCCTGACCGAGCGCGAACTGATGGCGATGATGTCGGTGTCGCGGACGGTGATCCGCGAGGCGCTGCGCCAGCTGGAGACCGAGGGCCTGGTGGCGATCGTGCCGAACCGGGGGCCGATCGTGCGCGAGCTCACCAAGGCGGAGGCCAACGACCTCTACCAGATCCGCTCAGTGATGGAGGGCTTTGCCGCGCGGCTGTTTGCCGAGAATGCCTCGGAGGAGGACATCGCCCGGCTGGAGGCGGAGCTGGACGCGGTCGAAAAGGCCTATGCCGACGGCGAGACGGAAACGATCCTGGTGACCAAGAACGCCTTCTACCGGATCATGTCCGTGGGGGCGGGGTCGCCCACGCTGGCGCAGATGCTGGACACGCTGCACGCGCGGATTTCGCGCTGGCGGGCGCTCGGGCTCAGCCATCCGGACCGGCGCGGCGGCCGCTCCGCGGAGACGGTGGACAACCTCAGGGCGGTGATCACCGCCATCAAGGCGCGTGACCCGGACGAGGCGGAGGCGCGCATGCGCGTGGAGACGCGCCAGGCCGCCGAGGAGGTCCGCCGGCTGCTGGGATGAGTATCCCGCGGGGCGACGCGGAGACCGGGTTTCTCGTCCGCCAGGGGCCCGCGGCTGTGGCGATCAGCTCCGTCCGCGCAGCGGCCGCTCCTCCAGCTTGACGAGGGAGAGCAGCGCCATCGACAGGGTGACGGCGGCGACCGCGAAGATCCACCGGAACGCCGACACCAGTCCCACCGGATCGGCGACGCGGGTGCCGATGTCCTCGATGCTCGCGCCCTGGCCGGCCATGGTCAGCAGGATGGCGCCGAAGATGGCCGCCATGATGGCCCCGCCGAACTGGCGGAAGAAGGTCGACGACGCGGTGGCCGTGCCCATCTGATGCGGCTCCACGGCGTTCTGGATCGCCACGATGGTCACGGGCAGGGCCGTGCCGATGCCCAGGCTGATCAGCCCGAGGGCCACCGACAGCGTCAGCCCCGACATCCGCTCGAAGCCGAATGCCGTCAGCGCCATGCCGGCGACCGCCCAGCACAGGCCGACGATCGCGACGCGCTTGTAGTGGCGCAGATAGTACATGCCGTGGCCGGCCACCGTCGCGCCGACCACGGCGCCGATCATCAGCGGGATGACCGCCAGCCCGGACTGGCTCGGCGAGTAGCCCAAAAGGGTCTCGAACAGCAGCGGCGTCACCACCGTCAGGCCGATGAAGCTGCCGGTGGAGAAGAACGCGCCGATCGCCCCCGTCGCGACCACCGGGTTGCGCAGGATGGTGATCGGCACCAGCGGCTCCGGCGCCATCCGCAGCCGGATGACGAACAGGATCCACAGCACCAGCGCCGCGGTGAACAGGGCCACCGTCGTCGACGACAGCCAGCCGTGGCTGTTGCCCGACCAGGTCAGCGGCAGCAGCATGCTCACCGTCGCCGCGATCAGCAGCACGGCGCCGATGCCGTCAAGGCTGTGGGGCCGCTCGTGGCGCGGCAGCCGCCGCAGCGCCGGCCAGCCGATCGCCGCCGACAGCGCCGCCAGCGGCAGGTTGATCCAGAAGATCAGCGACCAGTGGAAGAAGTCGGTCAGTGTGCCGCCGATCACTGGGCCGGCGAGGCTGGCAAGGGCGTAGACCGAGGTGATGTAGCCCTGGTAGCGGCCGCGGTCGCGCGCCGGGATCGCGTCCGCGACGATCGTCATCGGCACCGCCATCAGGCCGCCGGCGCCCAGCCCCTGGACGGCGCGCGCCAGCACCAGTGCCAGCATGGTCGGCGACAGGGCGCAGGCGATGGAACCCACCGTGAAGACGCCGAGCGCCAGGAACAGGGCCGTGCGTCGACCGCGAATGTCGGCATACTTGCCGTAGAGCGGCGCCGTCGCGGTCGCCATCAGCATGTAGGCCGTCACCACCCACGGCAGGTAGAAATCGTCGCCCAGGTCCGCAGCGATGGTCGGCAGGGCGGTGACGATCACCGTCTGGTCGAGCGCGGCCAGGAACATCGCCAGCATCACGCCGATCAGCACGATCCTGAGATCGCGTCCGTGCAGATAGGCGGGCGGCGTCGGGGCGGATGCGGACGGGGAAGGCGGATCGGACGTCATGGTCACCTGCGAATGCGGCCGGTTGCGGCCTCGGCCGTGGCCCCGCCCCCCGGCCGGTCCCGGAAGGGCCTTGCGAGAGCGGTATTACGGTCATACGGTCAGCATGCAAACCATGCACCGGGAGGCCGGGGCATGGGAAGTCGTCGGTGGGCGACGGCGTCGATCATCTGCAAGGCCGCCGCAACGCACCGGCAGGCCGGTCGGCGGGGACTGCCGGTCCCGAATCATCCGGAGCATAGCCCGATCGCGCGCGATCCGGGCGGCTTCGGTGGCCTCGGACCACCGGCAACCGGGCCTGCCGGCGCAGCCGCCGAACCGCAACGAGGGGAACTGCCGAATGACCTGCGATGTCGTCTGCCTGCGGCCGGAAGCCGATTTCCTGAAGGTGGGCGTCGCGCCGCCCGCAAGCCTGGCGATCGCCTTTCGCGCCCCGGACGCCGACGACGTCCCCGCGCTGGTTCGGGGGGCGAAAGCGGTGCTGATCCCGGCGGTCGGCCCGGCGCTTCCGGCCGCGCTGTTTCAGGGCAGCGACGTGCGCCTGGTGCAGGTCACCGGCGCCGGCGTCGACCGGCTCGACCGGGCCGGCATGGAGGGGCTCGGCATCGCCGTCGCCAACGTGCCCGGCGGCAGCAACGACGCGCTGGCCGAATACGCCATCGCCACCGCGCTGGTGCTGCTGCGCCGCTTCACCCAGTCGACCCGCGCGCTGCGGGCGGGCCGCTATGCCGCCCACCGCGCCGACCTCGTCCAGGCGCTGCCGCGCGGCCTGGGCGACATGACCGTGGGCGTGGTCGGCCTCGGCACCATCGGCCTCGACGTCGCCCGCGGATTTCATCGGATGGGGGCCAGGATCCTCTATTTCGATCCGGCGCCGCGCGATCCCGATGGCGCCGCGGCGCTCGGCGCCGAGCGGACCGACCTCGCGACGTTGCTGGAGCGGGCCGATGTCGTCACCCTGCACGTGCCGCTGCTTCCCGCCACGACGGGGCTGATCGGGGCGGCGGAGCTCGCCCGGATGAAGCCCGATGCGGTGCTGATCCACGCCTCGCGCGGCGGCATCGTCGACGAGGCGGCGCTGGCGCGGGCGCTGTCGGTGGGGGCCATCGCCGGGGCTGCCGTGGACGTCTATGCGCAGGAGCCGCCGGCCGCCGACCATCCGCTGTTCACGCTCGACGAGGCGGCCTCCGACCGGCTGATTCTGACGCCCCACATCGGCGGCGTCACGCGGCAGGCGTGGGCGACGCTGTTCCGCACGGCGTGGGACAACGTCCAGGCCGCGGTGGCGGGCGCCGGGATCCGCCACCGGGTCTACTGAGCCGCCGCCGGCGGCCGCGCCGGTGGATCGGCGGGGAGGGGCGTCCCAAGTGCCTTGACACGAGGTGCCGGCGCACCCTACATCCGCGATGCTTTCCGAGGCCGCGCGCCTCGCCAAGCCCCGGGGGCCGTAGCTCAGATGGGAGAGCGCTGCAATCGCACTGCAGAGGTCAGGGGTTCGATTCCCCTCGGCTCCACCAATCCCCCAGGAAGTCCCGGCTGGCGTGAAGCCGTTGAGTCCGAAGGCCCAGGGCCTTCCGTGTGCTGTGCGGACGTACGGCACACTCGGCATTCGGGCGGCCGGCCGAACTCGCCACCGCTCGGACCTCCGGTTCCAAAGTCGAACCTCTCGCCAGGAATCAGCGTGGCGAATGACTGGATCGGTCATCCGGCACGGTTGCGCGTCTGGCTGGCCGCTTCCTGAACCTTTCTCAAACGCTCCCTCGAAGAAGCCGAGAGCCGGTCGACGCCCAAGAGGCGCGCCATAACAAGGGGCGGATCATCCTCGTCGAAAATTTCTGGCTTCTGGAGGGCGAAGTCTGTCAGCTCCGCAAGCGAGATCTCCGGAATGTTCCTGCGGTGCTCTGGCCCGGCCGGCTTCCGATAGGGGAACCGATCTTGCGGGGGGCCATTCCACAGGAAGGGGCTGTCGCCTGTTTCTGTGCGCTCTGCACCGTGGACATGCTGTTCGATGCGCTCACGAATGCGCTTGCCCGTTCGTAGCCAACCGTGCGCGCGGGCGATGCGCTGCATGAGAATGTCCTCTCGTACAGGTGCTTCGGCCTCCAGGACCGCGTCGACCATTTCCTGAAGTGTCTGGCGGTACGAGGCGGCGTAGAAGCGATCGGCGTCAGCCGGAAACCGTGAGAGGTCGGTGACCCGATACAACTGCCCCGTTTGTCCATCCAGCTTTTGGTCAGTATGCACGAAAGTGCTGCCATCCTCCGCGAAGTGGTCCCCGAACATATCCTCTCGGGGCTCGGGATCTTCTGGCTCCGATGTTCCGGAGGAAGTCCGCGGAGGCAAATCGGCCTGCTCCTGCGCCTCTCTCGTCTCGCCTTCCGTTTCATTCATTTCCCAATGGATGGGCTCTTCTTCGGACGGCGTCGGCTCAGCGTGATTTCGGCTCTCCTCGAGCAGGGCTTCCAAAGCGTCGTGCAATCGGGTTGCTGCGCCGGCACTGTCGAACCACCAGTCGGTCGACCAGACCCGCAGGATGTTCCAGCCAAGGCCTCGAAGCACCTGTTCGCGGACCTTGTCGCGATCCCGAGCGGTCGCCGAACGGTGATAGGTGGCACCATCGCATTCGACGCCCGCGAGAAACGCTCCCGCCCGATCCGGGTGCTTCACGCCGATGTCCACCCGGAAACCTGAAACTCCGACCTGTGGGACGAGATGCCATCCGCGGTTGCGCAGCGCCTCGGCGATCGCTTCCTCGAACGGCGACTCCAGTTCACCCTGTGAGCCGGCATCCTGTGCGGGCAGCGCGACCGGTCCTCGTTCGGCGTAGTCGAGGAAGGTCTTGAGGTGATGGACACCGGTCGCCTTCGTTCGGCTCAGGTCGATCTGGTCGGCAGTTATTCCGGCGAAGACAACCAGTTCCTGACGGGCACGCGTGACCGCGACATTGAGACGCCGCTCGCCGCCATCGTGATTAATCGCACCGAAACTGACCGAGAGTTTTCCCGCGTGATCCTTGCAAAACGTGATGGAAAACAGGATCACGTCTCGTTCATCGCCTTGCACGTTCTCGAGGTTCTTCACGAAAACGGGCTCGATCCGCTCGTCGGCGAAGAACCATTCGAGGTCCTGGTTTGCCCGTCGCTCCTCGTCGAGGAAGTCCTGAATCAGGGACTGCTGCTGGGTGTTGAAGGTGATGACCCCGATCGTCGGCCGCTCGCGCTCCGGCAGGGCGAGCCAGCGTTTGAGGCGCCCCGCCACCTCCCGGGAAATCGCACGGGCCTCTTCCTTGTTTGTCCGGCTCTTGCCCCGGTCATAGACCGCGTTCGGCACGTGTCGGAAGGAAACTGCCCTGTCCTCGGTAACAGGAGAGGGGAACGTGATCAGCCGGTTCTCGTAGTAGTTCCAGTTCGAGAAAGCGATCAGCGACTCATGTCGGCTCCGATAGTGCCAGCGAAGGTCGTGAACCGGGAGCCCAGAAGCCTTGGCCTCGTCGAGGATGCTCTCCAGATCTTTTTCGTACTCTTCGACCTCGCCGCTCTCTTCCTCGTTTCGCCCGAAGAAGTTGGTGGGCGGAAGTTGCTTCGGATCACCGACGATGATTGTCTGCCGACCCCGCGCCACCGCCCCGACGGCGTCCCATGTCGTGATCTGTGAGGCCTCATCGAAGATGACGACGTCGAACAGTGCCTGTTCCGGCGGAAGGTACTGCGCGATCGAGAGCGGCGACATGAGCACGCATGGCGCGAGCTTTGCGAAGCTCTCTGGCATGCCGCCGATCATTTCTCGTATGGACCGGCTGGGCCGCTTGAGCTCCATCTGGTGCCGCAGGAGGCCGAGCTCCGACTTCCGCGGCACGCTTTGTGGAGAAGGCAGGTCGTGCTCGACAGCCGAGCGGACGCGAGCCGACGCGGCCTTGCGAACCAGATCGTCAATATCGCGGAACTCGCCGATCGCATGTTCGTGCTGGAAACGTCGGAAATCTCGCAGGGTTGCGTCATCGTCGATCGCCAGCGGAAGCCACCAGCGGACATAGCCGAGCAGAAGTGCTTCGCGTGCATCGTTCGCGACGATCGCGCCAGTCTCGAGGTCTCTGATCAAAGGTCCGAGGCCATAGGCCGTGGCCCTGTTTCTCACGGAACACCACGACGACCAGTTGCGCAGCAGAGAGCGGCAATTCTCCAGTTCCGAGGCAAGCTCGGCGACAGCGGATAGGCCGCCCCTGGCCTGATCGATCTCGGGCGCCGTGCCTGCGATGCCTGAGAACGTTGTTTCGGCTTCGAGGAAGTGGCGATATGCACGGAGGTACGCCTCTGCCGACCGCCGTATGGGCCTGCTTTCCGCCCCGGAGAGGACGGGCTCGACAGCCCGGGCGATTGCCTCGGCGTCGTTGCCAAAGTCCACCAGCTCAAAAAGCGCCTCTCGTAGGTGTGCGGCTGCAGTCAGGTGATCGCGGAGACGTTGGGTGTCCGTGTTCACGCCGTCGAAATAGTGTGGCACCGCAGAGAGCGGGCTGCCGTCAGCAGCGGATGCCGACGCCTGCATCGCTCGGAGCAGTGGAAGGTCGATCTGTGGATGGGCACGTCCGGCGCGCGCATACGACTGCAGGAGCTTCCGGCACTTGCGGCTGCGCAGCCATGAAAGCGGCCACATCGAGGAGGTTGCCTCGCGCCACTCCCGATCGAGCTGCTCGACCGGCACGCGCTGTACTTCACCTCGATCGTACTGTCCCGAGAGGCTTCCCTCATTTGAGGCGTAGTCTTGCAGCGTCGTCTGGAACGCATCGAGTGAGGAGCGAATTCGGTCAAACGTCTCATCGAAGATGACGGAGAAATCGCCCTCGGCATGCTCCTCAAGATGGGCGGCTATCGCCACATAACACGCGAGCTCTCGTCGATTGGCATCCGTGATAGATGGCAGGCCGATCTGAGGGCGGAGCTCGGAGAGCGCTGCCGCCAGTTGGGATGCCGCTTGGCTGTATTCCCGCCCGGCTGCAAGCAGTTGTTCCTGCCAGATAGAGCTCCACTCCGACACGTCGATCGAGTTCAGCACAGGGCGGACTTCAACCGCCGCGAACGTGAGGCCGAGCTCTTGCGCGAGTCCCTGGAGGTTCAGGAAGCTCGGGCGGTCATGCGCATCCTTTGACGGCCAGGTGAGGGCTGGGGCGTGGCGATCCTTTGCGCGCAGCGCGATGCCCATGGCGGCAAAAGGCGTAAGCCCGTTCGGTGACGAATAGTGGAGAGCTTCAACATAGGCGTTGAGCTGATCGCGGCGGACCTTGAGACGGTCGTTCAACTCCACCCATTCCGAACGGCTATCCTTGCCGCCCTTCTCCCACGCGTCCTTCAGTTGTCCAAGGAAACGACGACGGTCGGCCTTGTTCGAGTGCAGCTCAAGGCAATGATCCCCCAGCCCGTGCTCGCGCAGTCTGCGGTAGACGACATCCAAAGCCGCCGTCTTCTCCGCGACGAACAGCACGGTCTTTCGACTAGCCAGACAGTTCGCGATCATGTTGGCGATGGTCTGGCTCTTGCCCGTCCCCGGGGGGCCGATGACGACGAAGTCCTTGCCCTCTGCCGCCGCCAGGCTCGCAACAACCTGAGAGGAGTCAGCCGGCAACGGCGTGACGATTTCGGCGGGCGAGTAGAGGGTGTCGACTTCGCGCTCGTCTCGGAAGACTGCACTGTCGCTGGTGAAGGCCTGGTCCGGCGTGTCGATCAGGTGTCGAACGACGCGGTTTTGCCGCAGCGCATCGGTCCGCTCCGTCAGGTCCTTCCACATTAGAAACTTGGCGAAAGAGAAGGTCCCAAGTGCCGTCTCGTCCACGACCTCGAAGCCAGGCACGTCGCGAACCGCCTGCCGCATGCGCTCGAGCACGAGCGGGACATCTATGCCGCTGTCGTCGGTTGGCAGATCGTTCTGCAACGACGGCACATCCAGGTCGAAGTCGCGCTTCAGAAACTGGAGGAGCGTTGCATTGAAACGGACATCGTCCTCGTGGTGAAGCAGACGGAACTGCGAGGATGCGCTCCGGCGGTCAAGCCGCGTGGGAACGAGGAGAAGCGGAGCTCGATAAGTTCGGTCGTCCTCCGGCTTCTTCTTCCACCGCAGAAACCCGACAGCAATATAAAGGGTGTTGGTGCCCCCTTCGGCCAGATCACTCTTTGCCTGCCGGTAGAGCGTCGTCAGGCCGCCCTCTAAGGCCTTGGCGTCGAGCGGCGACGCCAACTCATCTCGCTTCAGGGCGTCGGCCGCGAACTGCCGCTGGATATCCTGACCACGGGTCTCCCGGAACAGTGCCGGATCCCGCTCCCCAAGGGGGTTCTGCTCGGGCAACGAGACAATCCTGATCCCGATGCCCTCCGCGAGCCGGTCCTCAAGATAGGCCGGGTCGGGGCAAAGAAACGGTACCGTCGATTTTGAGAGCGTGAAATTGAGCAGGCGATTGCGAAGCGACAGGTCGAGCAGCTTGCGCTGCCAACGATTGACACGGCCGGCGGGCGTTGTCGGCTTTTCCTCCGCGGTCTCCCCGGGCATCGCCTCAAAGTCGGGCATCGACGGGAGCGGAGGCTCGACGGCGGGTGTCTCGACGGCAGGTTGTACTGATGCGGTTCCATCGTGTGAGGCGAGGGGGTGATCCCCCCGCTGCGCGAGCGCGCCACGTCGATGGCTGCAACGAAAGAGGTTTCGTTCTCCTCGTCCAGCCGAGCCTTCGCCGAGTTGCAGGCCTGTGCGAAGGTCATCGCCGGGCGGTGGGTGACGCCGGTCGTCTCAAAGCTGATCAGTTCACGAGCCGCAATGGCTTTGCGAATTTCCGCCACGTCGGTTTCGAGCGTATGAGGCAACGTCCGTTTCGCAAGCCAGACGCCCACGGTCGCGTGCCCCTCGAACAGAAGCACGACCGGATGGAGCCCGGCAGCCTCAAGTGCCGCAGCAAAGAGCAGACTGGTGTCGAGGCAGGTCGCGAGGCCATGGTTCAGGATCGTGCCCGGCCGCCGGACCTTCTGGCCGCGGCTCTCGAAGCTGGCCGGAGGCTCGGCGTAATGTAGCCCGAGGCCCGCTATGGCAGAGTAGATGGCCGCGGCAAGCATATATGCGCGCCGTGGGTCGCCGCTTTGGTATCCGTCCATCCCCGATGGGTGACCATGTCGAGCAAGGCTTTCCGCCGCAGCCCGCAGGACCTTGGCCACTGCCCCGTCGTTCGGCATGATGAAGGCCGGCAACAGCTGCGCCATATCCGAGACGCCGCCCCATTCATCCCGGGCGAGCAGCCGGACTGCAACGGTTGCTTCTGTGACGACGACACCCCCTGACGCTAGCCGCAGGGTGACATCGCCTCTTTCCGCCTCATTGAGGCCGGAAAGATACCCGGGATCGAGATCGACTTTTTGATCGGATACCCAGACCGCATCGCCCGGCAGGAGCCGATCGATCTTCCAGGTCTTTGCTCGAAGGAAAGGCGGTGAAGCCGTCAGCGATAGCTCGGCATTCTCCAGCGCCTTTTGCGTGGAGTTGGCGAGTTTGATCGATCGGAGGACGGGTATCGCGTTCTGATAGGATGCGTAGGTGAAGGCGGCGGCGATCTCTGCCTCCAGCGACACCGCGCCCTCGCTCGCTCCTTCTGAGACTTCGTGCCCTGCGTCAGAAACGCCCGACCCCATCAACCTGCTCCAACTTCACGGTGAAATCTGTTGTTGTTTAGCAACTAAATCAGATCGGTTGTTCGCGGGAAACCAGGGGCAGGGGAAACACCTAGCAGGTGGTCGAGTGAGGTTTCGACATGTCCACGTGTTCTGCGACCTATCGCCGAGGGCTGCCAAGGCCGAGCCATAGCAGGTGAGGCAGAGTTGGCAACGAGGCGAAAGATCGGTCTCCGCCTGTTTCTTTGTGAAACCGGTTTCAAATTTGATTGACCACGGCGCGCCGAACGAGCCCAACTTCTTGGGCTTGATCCGTTTTTACTGCCGATTTGTGAGTGAAGCCGTTTCGCCCTCGTACGGACCAGTCGCAGTGGGCAGAGATGGACATTCTCACAGTTGCTCGGGAACGGATTCTGCTGGCCGGAAGGGGAATGGCAAGTTCCGGCGGCGAACCTAGCGAAGCGGACATTCGTGCGAGAACACGCGCCGTCGTGGTCGGCCCTTTCCGGACGTTCACTGGTCTCCGCGCGTCCCCGCACCGAAGGCCTTCGGATCATGGTCTCAGCGCACGCCGAGTGGCCCGCTCGGCTTCCTCGATGATCGCCCCAACCCGCGCCGGGGGTGGTGTCGAGATCAGCTGCAGGGCGATGCCGCGGAAGAGGCCAAGGAGGAACACGGCCATCGCCTCGGGGTCGGCGTCTGCTCGCACCGAGCCGTCGCTGATCCCTTCGCGAACCTTATCGGCGAGCAGGCCCCGGAAGCGAGCGTCCTGTTCCGCGTAGAGCGGCACCAGGACGGGATCGCTGGCAATCGCCTCGCCCCACATCTGCAGGAACGCGCGGGCAGCCGGACGTTTGTCGGTGACGTTCTTCAGGTAGGCGCGAACCGTGTCCGACAGCCAGACTCCGGCGCTTTCCCCAGGACCCGGGACATCAAAGGCCTGAGCATCGCGCATCACCGCGCGGAGCAGATTTTCGCGGCTGCCGAAGTGATGGGAGACGATCCCCCGGCTGTAGCCGGCGGCCTCGCCGACCTCCGCCAGGGTGAGCGCACGCGACCCGCGCTCGGCGATCAGCGCCGTCGCGGCAGCTACGACCTTGCGTTCGGTCTGCTCGCGACGCTCTTGCTGCGTGCGGCGCGCGGGAGGCTTATCGGGCATCAGGACTGTTCAGGCATCGGATCGACGAAACAGATGGTCTGTCCGTGTGCGCTCTCCTCCCATCGATTGCAAGCACGACAGAGCGTGCGCAAACGACCCCGGAGGGGCGATCGGCTCTGGTCCTTGCATGTCAATCATGCCATGATACTTGTGTGTTATTAAGCAAGTATCAAAGAGGTGACCTGATGTCGCGTACTCCACTCGTCCTCGTCCATGGCAACCCCGAGTCGGCGGCCATCTGGGGACCGCTCATAGGAGAACTCGACCGGGCCGACGCGGTCGCCCTGTCCCCGCCGGGGTTCGGCGTCCCCGCGCCCCGCGGCTTCGACTGTTCGACGACGGCCTATCGCGACTGGCTGGCGTCTCAGTTGGAGCTGTTCCGCGCTCCGGTCGACCTGGTGGGACACGACTGGGGCGGAATCCACGTCGCGGCGCTGGCCATGAGCCGTCCGGATCTGATCCGCAGCTGGGCCTCCGATGCGCTCGGCGTGTTCGCGCCCGATTACGTCTGGCATGCGCGGGCACAGAAGTGGCAGCAGGAGGGCGAGGGGGAAGCCTCGGTGCAGGAGATATGGGGCGGCGACTTTGAGCAGCGACTCGCCGTGACGTCGACCCTCGGGATGACCGGGCGCATGGCGGAGCGGGTCGCGGCAGGCATGGATCCCGAGATGGGCCGCGCCGTCCTCAAGCTGTTGCGGTCGGCACGTCAGCCGGCGATGGCCGAAGCGGGACAGCTCCTGCCGAGCGCCGCACGACGCCCGGGGCTCGCTCTCATCGCCGTCGACGACTTCGGGCGAGCGAGCGGGACGTTGGAGCAGCATGAGTGGGCAGCGCAGCGATCGGGCGCGACAATGGCGCATCTGCCGGGTGTGGGCCACTGGTGGCCGGAGGAGACGCCCGCACCGGTTGCTGAGGCTCTGACGACCTTCTGGGCGGCGCTGCCGGATCCCGCAGAGGCTCCTGCGACCGGCTCCGGGGGATGACATCTGGGGACCGGCGGCGTGGATCCCGGCAAGCGCCGCGACGTGGTGAGAGCGGCGTCGCCCGCGGCTTGCCACGGCTCGCTCGGCCCGATGGCAGATCTCGGCGACCCACACCGGCGACGTCGCCGGCGTCAGCGCCGATGGCCGACGCAGCACCGGCGACGCATGGTGCTCTACCGCATGCAAGACGGGCTGATCGTCGAGACCTGGTTGCACATTGGCGAAGCGAGTGTCGGCTGTCGGAGACGGCGCAAGCTGCCCTGTACGGCCGGGATGGGCGCGAACCTGAATGGGTGAAAATGGCCCGAAAGCGGACGGTCAGTTTCGCGCATCGTCGGACGCTCAAATTCAGGTATTTCCCATCAGCAGTTGCGGCAACACATGTTTCTGCGGGCCCTTCGGGCTGCGCTCGTCCGGCCTGGGGATGCGCTGCCTGACCTCTCCCCCGGCTTTGGTGACGAAGAGAGGATGCGGGGACAGCTTCGGCATCTCCTGCATCAGCGTGCCAAGCTCGGCTAGCGACCGCTCGGTCGCGGCGCGCAGGCGCTCGATCACCGTCCGATCGGCGCTCCGCACACAGACGTCGACCTGGAACGCACCGAGCCCTGTTTCGAACAGGATCGCGCCACACGTCGATTGTCTTCAAGCCCCCTATATCTGGGGGGTGGGCGGTGCGCGGGGGCAGTCCATTCACCCCGCATGCCTTGACGATTTGGGCTGATTTCCGGTGCCGGCCGAGACCGATGCCATGGAAATCCGCGGGCGAATAAGTTTACCCGAGAGCTGAAAGCCGCTTAATCAGGAAAGACGGCTCCTCTTTAGGTTCGGTCGCACATTCCTGCGGCCTATGGCGGGCATAGGGCGCAAGATATGCACGAGACCCACACACCTTCTGCGAAATCGGAAGGTGCCAAGATCTCTGTCCGTACCGCAACGTTCGGGGCGGACGCGGCCGGGACACCGGCCGCGCGCACGACCCGCTCGCGCATCCGCCGGGTCGCCTCGTCGCTGCTGTTCCAGTCGACGGCGCTGGCCGGCACCTTCGCTGGCTTCCCCGTGCCGATCTATTCGCGCGCCTATGCGGGCACGACCTGCAGCCCGTCGTCGGTCACCAGCGACTACGTCAACAATTCCTCGAAGACCGACGCCACCACCTTCACCTGCACCATCACCTCGTCGTCGAGCTCGCCGCAGTACGCCTACGGCGGCGCCTACATGGCCTTCGATCAGCTGTCCGATGCTCAGGTCTTTCTCAGCGGCACCAGCACGTTGGTCACGGTCAAGGGTACGTACGAACCAGCCGGCGGCCTCAACATCGCCGTGGTGAACGAGGGCGACATCACCGTCGGCGCGAGCGCGGCCACTTCCTCGATCCTCACGTCGTCGTTGGGAAGCAGCAACCAGCGGTTCCTGCTGGCCGACCAGTCGGCCGGCCTTTCGGTGGTCTCGCGCGGGAGCCTGCGTTTCGCCGATCCGACCGACAAATCGCATTACGGGACAGGGGCAAGCGGCGGCGACGCCAAGATCACCAATTCCGGCACGATCACCAGCACTGTCGGGGGCGGTATCTACGCGCTCTCGAAGGGCGGCGACAACTACTACGGATCCGCCGGCGCGGCCGGGAACGTCACCGTCTCCTCGACGGCGGACGTGACCGGCAAGACCTTCGGAATCGTGGCGATCAGCCAGGGTGGCGGCGCGGCATCCGGCTTAGACAACGACCACACGATCGCCAGCGGAACCGGCGGCAACGTTCAGATCAACGTCAGCGGGTCGGTCTCCGCGACCGCCAGCGGACCGGCCGTCTTCGGCGCCTCCTACGGCGGAGCGCAGGCGTAGTCCCAGAACTATTTCTCCCGGATGTCGCTGTACGGACCGATGGGCGACGGAGGGTCGGCGGGAACGGCAACGGTCACGGTCGGCTCATCGTCCGCGGCGTTTTCGGGAACGATTTCCACGACGTCGTCCGGCACCGTCGGCAACGGCATCATCCGGCAGTACGGGCCAAACGGTCAGGGCTCCGACGTTGCAACGCGGCTGCGCACATCAGGCGCCGCCATCGCGGCCTACAGCATCGGCGGCTACGGGTTCATCACCGACAAGTCCTACTCGAAGCCAGGCGGCAACGGCGGCGACGGCGCCGCGGTGACGATCACCGTCTACGGGACATCAAGCGCGGCCATCAAGACAAGCGGCTCCGACTCCCCGGCGGTCCATGCCCTGAGCGCCGGTGGGGCGGCCGACGACTGGGAGGGCGACGGGGCCGATATCGTCGGCGGCAACGGCGCGTCCGTGACGGTGAAGCTCACCGGTGGCGGTACCATCCAGACCGAAGGGAAGCATTCGAGCGCGGTCATGGCGCAATCCCTCGGCGGAAGGGGAACCTGGAATTACGACGGCAAGGCCACTCAGGCCGGTGCGGCCGGCTCCGTCACCGTGACCAACGACTTCGCCATCACCACCAACGGGAACTACTCCCACGGCATCGTCGCCCAGTCGGCATCCGCCGCCTATGGCGGCGCCGACCTCGTCTATCCGGGCGAAGGCTCCGTCTTGTGGGGGGATGCCAGCGGCTCTTCGCCCTCCAGCAGCACCGTGACCGTGACCAACGCGGGCGATATCACGACGTACGGGGTCGATTCCCACGGCATCGTCGCCCAGTCGCTCGGCGGTGGCGGCGGTCTTCTCGTCGCCACGACGACATTGTCGACCGACGGCACCGGGGTGGTCACCGGCACGACGTCCCAGAACGTCGGCGGCTACAGCGGCAGTTCGGACGGCCACGAGGTGACCGTCACCAACAGCGGCAACATCACGACCAGGGGCGGCTATGCGACGAGCGGATCGTCGCCCAGCGAGGACGATGCGTCGCTGGGCGGATCGATCGCTATCCTCGCCCAGTCCATCGGCGGCGGCGGCGGCATGGTCACCGGCTCGGGTGCGTCGAGCGGGACGACCAAGGGATCCTACTCGACCATCGGCGGGGCCGGCTCGTCGAGCGGCGACGCGAGTGGCGGCAACTCCGTCACGGTGACCAACACCGGCAACCTGACGACCTACGGCTCGGAGGGGCACGGCATCGTCGCCCAGTCCGTCGGCGGCGGCGGCGGCGCGGGGCGCAACAAGCACGGCCTGTTCCTGTCGGTCGGCGGCAAGGGAGGCCCGGGCGGCGACGGCGGCACGGTCACCGTCTCCACCTCGGGCAGGATCGTCACCTCCGGCGACTACGCCAGCGGCGTCATCGCCCAGTCGATCGGTGGTGGTGGCGGCGCCGGCGGCAAGGCCACGGCGTGGGGGGCCATCATTCCGACCGTCAGCGTGGGCGGCACCGGCGGCAAGGGCGGCGGCGGCGGCAACGTCACCCTGGAGCGGCAGGACGACAGCTACATCTACACCAAGGGCTACCACGCCCCGGCGATCGTGCTGCAGTCGATCGGCGGTGGCGGCGGGACGGGGGGCGCGGCCAAGTCCTACAACGCCGGAGCTGGATGGTCGCTCGCCTTCTCGTCGGGCGGGCATGGTGGCTCCGGCGGCGCGGGTGGCGACGTCTACGCCCATGTCGGCGGTACCGTGAAGACCGCTGGAAAAGACTCGCCCGCTGTCATCGTTCAGTCGCTCGGCGGCGGCGGCGGACAGGGCGGCACCGCCTCGTCGAAAGCGCTGGCGGCCGGCGTGCCGGTCGGGGCCAGCGGCAAGTCCGTCTCGCTGTCCATCGGGATCGCCCACGGCGGCGACGGCGGCTCCGGCAGCGATGGCAGCAAAGCCTATGCTTGGATCGAGGACAGCGCCACGGTTTCGACCCAGGATGACGGCGCGTCCGGTCTGATCGTCCAGTCGGTCGGCGGTGGTGGCGGCCAGGGCGGCGATGCCACCGCGGCGAGTGGGTCGGCGTCGCTCGCAGGCTTGCTGGAAGGCCGCACCGATGGCATCGCCACCGTCGAGGATGCGACGCTGCAGTTCTCGCTCAACCTGGCGCTGGGTGGAACGGGCGGCAAGGGCGGCGATGGCGGCATCGCCTACGCGCACAATCTCGGCGCCATTTCGACGACCGGCGACTTCGCCGAGGGCATGGTGGTGCACTCGACCGGCGGCGGCGGCGGTCACGGCGGCACCGGCGAAAGCCATTCGGTCAGCGGCTTCGGCGACAGCACGTTCACGCTCAGCGTGTCGCTCGGCGGCAGCGGCGGCGACGGCGGCGATGGCGGCACGGCAAAGGCCGGCGTCTCCTCCTCCGGGTCGATCACCACCGCCGGCACGAATTCCGACGCACTGATCGTCCAGTCGATCGGCGGCGGCGGCGGTATCGGGGGCAGCGGCAGCGGCGACGTTGACGCGAAAACGCAACTGACGATCGGTCTCGGCGGATCGGGCGGGAGCGGCGGCACAGGCGGCACCGCCTACGCCTGGAACGCCGGCAAGATCACCACCAGTGGTGATTTCTCGAGTGGCATGGTCGCCCAATCGATCGGCGGCGGCGGCGGCAAGGGCGGATCCGGAACCAGCTCCGTCACCCATTCCTTCGAGTTCGCGAAGACGCTGAAGGAAGAGTCCGACATCGACGTCAAGGCCAAGTGGGATCTGGCCATCTCGCTGAAGACCCAGATCGGGGCGAGCGGCGGCGACGGCGGCGATGGCGGCGCCGTCATCGTCGGTCTGCCGGATGCCGGCCAGACCGACTTCTCCTACGGCACCATCACGACGTCCGGGACGTTCTCCGATGGCATCATCGCCCAGTCGATCGGTGGCGGCGGCGGACTGGTCGGCACGTCTTCGAACAAGAACAAGTACGACGCGCACGTCGACAGCGTCGAGTTCGCCTATGCGATCCACACGTTCGGCGGCAGCGGGGGAGCCGACGGCAAGGGCGGCACGGTGAGCGTCTATGCGGCCAACATCACCACGTCCGGCTTCGGCTCGAACGGCGTCGTCGCCCAGTCGATCGGCGGCGGCGGCGGCAAGGGCGTGACGACCGGCTACGCGCTCGATGCGGTGACCCTGATATTCGGGGCGGAGGCCGATGACGCGGACGACATGAAGGGCGGCAGCGTTGCCGTCCGGACGCTCGGGGAAACCAACATCATCACGTCGGGCGATATCGCCATGGGCGTGGTCGCCCAATCGATCGGTGGCGGCGGCGGTCTGGCAGGCGTGGCCCTCGGCACGTCGACCGAGGTCAACTCCGACGCCGGATCCAATGTTATCCAGCCGGAATTCGGCGTTTCCGGCTCGGGCGACCACGACGACTCCTTCGATGGCGGAACCGTCTCCGTCCAGCACTACGGCTCGCTGACGACGACCGGCGATCGGTCGGTCGGCATTGTCGCGCAGTCGATCGGTGCGGGTGGCGGACTGGTGGTCGCCTCGGCCCAAAGCATCAGCTACGCGTCCTTCAGCTCCGATCAAGGCACGGGCGCCGGCCAGGAGGTGACGGTCGAGCTGCACAACGGGTCGTCGATCGCGACCACCGGAGACGGCGCTGTCGGCATCCTCGCCCAATCGCTCGGCGGCGGCGGCGGGGTCGGTGCGGACCTCAACCAGAAACTGAACGTCTACTATCTGAAGGACGGAGGAAAGTACGCGCACGGAAGCAAACGATACTCCAGCAAGGTCGCGATTTCGGTCCACAGCGAGGCGTCGATCTCCACCACCGGCTCCTATGCCCACGGCATCCTTGCCCAGTCGGTGGCCGGCTCCGGAGGCATTTTCGCGACCTCGTCCCACAAGACCTATGCCGGATCGTTGCACCTGAACGACGACAATACCGACGGCGACATCGACATCGACCTCGCCGGCAGCGTCAGCGTGACGGCCGACAACGCCTGGGGGATCTGGGCACAGGTTCAGGACGGGTCGATCGAGGTCACCATTGATGGTGCGGGCAGCCTGATCGGCACCACCTCCTCGGACGTCAACGGCGGTGCCGCGTTCGCAGCCATCAGCAGCGGCGGATCGGCGACGATCTCCAACTCCGGCACGGTCACCGGCAACGTGGTGAAGAACGTCGCCGGCCAGGAGACGTGGTCGAAGGACTATTCCGCCTCGTCTTTGGCAGACGGCGCGGTGCGGATGAGTGCGGCGGCGCCCGCCGGCCAGGCGCTGTTCGCCAACCAGGGCAGCGGCACCTTCGCGACGGGGACGATCGCCGATCTCGACACGGTGCTGAACGCCGGCACGCTGTCCATCGGCGGATCGAACCGCACCCTGAAGACAACGGTGACCGGCGATCTGGTCGGCGTCGGCACGTCGGATAGCGGCAGCGCCTTCGACGTCGGCGATGCCGGGCTCGACCGCAGCTTCACGCCGGTCTCCTACTTCGAAGGCACCGCCGAGAAATCCTGGCGCACCGCCACGTCCAGCCGCGGCGGCCTGATCGCCGGCCTCGACGTCGACATGGAGAAGCGCACCGGCGATCAGCTCGTCGTCCGCGGCGACTTCGCCGGCACCTGGGGCACCATCCTCAACCCCTACGCCATGCTGCCGAACGTCCGCACCGACTTCATCAAGGTCGCCGGCGCCGACCTCAGCGATACCTCGATCCTCTCCACGCTCGTCTACCGCTTCACCGATGTCACCACCTCCGACACCGGCTGGAAGGGGTTCGAGGTCAAAAGTGCCCACTTCGAGGACACCGGCGTGGCCATGGGCGCCAACGCCACCGGCGTCTCCCACGGCCTGCAGAGCGCCTGGGACAACCTGGCCAGCGGCGGCGCCACCACGGTCGACGCCGACGACGGCGGGCCGTCCATCGCCCAGGCGTTCGCCGCCTTCCACGCCGCCACGCCGTCGACGCTGGAGCAGATGCTGGCCGTCGTCGCCTCCCAGACCACCGTCGCCGGCCCGGCGGGCGCGCCGCAGGGCGCCGTCACCGCCGCCAACAGCGTGCTCTCCTGTCCTGCCTTCACCACCGGCGTGGCCCTGCAGGAGGGCGAGTGCGTGTGGGGCCGCTTCCTCGGGGCACGGGCGGAGCGGGACGCGACAGACGGCAGCATCGGATACGAGGAACAGACCACCGGCCTCCAGGCCGGCGGCCAGAAGGCGCTCGGCGACGGCTGGTTCCTGGGCGGCAGCCTCTCCTACGAGGACTCCTGGTTCACCAACGACGCCGGCACCGAGAAGGTGGAAGCCAACTCGTTTACCGCCGCGGCGGCGCTGAAGAAGGAGGTCGGCGCCTGGCTGTTCGCGCTGGCCGGCGGCGCCGGCTACACGTGGGGGGAGTCCTCGCGCTACCTGTCGCTCGGTTCCCTTTCGGCCGTGGCCGAGGCCGACCCGACGTCGGCCTTCGTGTTCGGCCGGGCCCGGGCCTCCTACGAGATTGCCTTCGACACGCGGTTCTACATGCGGCCGATGGTCGACCTCGACGTCATCACGGTGCACCAGGAGGGCTACCGCGAAAGCGGCGCCGGCGGCCTCAACCTGATCGTCGACGACGCCACCAAGACGGTGTTCGGGGTGACGCCCGGGGTGGAGTTCGGAGCGCGCCTGGACATGGGATACGGCCTTCCGGCGCGGCTGTTCGCCGGCCTCGGCGTGTCGTTCCTGTCCGACGACACCTGGGAATCGACCGCCCGCTTCGCCGGTATCACCGCCATGGACCAGTTCACCACCATCATGCCCATCAACGACACCGTCGGCCTGGTCACCGCCGGCATCGACCTGCAGAAGGTGCACGGCATGCAGCTCAAGCTGCAATACGACGGCGCTTTCGCCGACGGCTACCAGTCCCACGGCGGCTCGCTCAGGTTCGGCTACCGGTTCTGAGGCCGCGAGGCGTCAGGCAAGTCTCTATTGTACTGCCCGTGCCTGAATGAATGGCTGCTTACGGGCATTCTGCAAATGGAGGCAGATGACTGACTTGGGCGCTTGGCGGACGGGCAGCTTTCGGTAAATAAGGAGCTGGCCCCGTCAACGACCAATATGGGCGCAACGTGCCCGCCAGGAATAGAGCCTGCGAGATATGGTTCAACGACTGCACGGTCGTTACCGTCACTCGGCTTTGCAGCTATGGAAGTTGCTTATGCTACACAGGCTGCTACGTCTCTACAATCAACGGCGCGCTAAGTTATTGGTTTCAAAGAGATTGGCTCTGAGGCGGTTCGCCTCCCCCGGCTCCACCAATCCCCCCAGGAATTCCCGGCTGACCTGAAGCCGTTGAATTCCCTCCCATCCGGTTTTGCTGACCACAACGTGCGTTCGCTCTGCCGATGCGGAGGCGAGACGTGAAGCTGGTTTCACTTTCCTTTGGCCACAGTCCGTCTTCAACGCGCGCTCGGTGGGCCGTTAGAAGCCGCGCGGCGCCAGCTCAGGCATCTTTTCGTTCTTTCTCGGACCACCGTTTTGCTGCGCGCTGATAGTTCGACGTGTCGGAATAGCCGAGTGCCGCGGCAATATCGGCGACCCGCATCGTGCCGCGGGCCACGAGTTCCTCTCCCTTTGCACGGCGCACGCCCTCCAGCACGGTCCTGAACGTCACGCCGTCTTCCGAAAGCCGACGCTGCAAGGTCCGGGCCGGAAGATCCAACCGGCTGGCGATGAGGTCGATGCTGGTATGGCCCTCCAAGAGGGCGAGACTGACGAGATCGCCGACGATGGTGGTGAAGGAGGGCGTCCGGTTCCGCATCGCGGCGCGAACGTCGCGGAGGGTGATCGACGCGGCTGTCGACCCGGACGAGATCGGGCGCTCGCGGGTCAGCTCGCCTTTGGTGAGCGGCAAGCCGATCCCCGCGGAGGCAAACTGCCACGGAATGCCGGTCGTCTCCTCTCGCGAGGCGGCGGAGGAATCGCGTCCGTAGGGGACCTCGATCCAGGCAGGGGCCCAATCCTGGCCGAGATAGCGGCGCGCGATCTTGACCATCGTCGGAACGACGTGGTCCGCGTGCTGCGCCGTGTCGAGCCCCGGAAACGGCGGCGGTATGTATCGCCAGATGAAATGGTCGCCGTCGCCAGTGAGGGTGGTCGCCGGGCCGGACTGGTGCAGGGCCATCGTCCACGACAGCCGGGCGATCGCGCTGCGGAGCGTGAGCGCACCCAGGCCGTAGTGCATCCACAACCCGTAGTCCTCCGGTTCCATGCCGAGGCCGACGCGCAGACCGAAGAGCGGATCGTCCGCAACCTCGGCGGCCTCGGCGAACAGCCTGACAAGCGCCGACATGGGCAGGCGCGTCTCTCTCATCTCGATGAGGCCAAGGGGAAGATCGACGCGCTTGAAGACGCGGACGACGGCCGCGCGACCCCGCATCTCGGCCAGAAGTTCCGGCAACGGCCCCATGCCGGTCGCCGACGTCATCGGGGGCAGGGCCTGTCCCATCACACTCTCCTGAGTGGCGCAAAATGACCGATTTCGTCGCTTTTGTTTAACGGCCACCTCGGACAGACTGAGAGCACGCGGCAGATCGTCGCAATTAAAATAATCGGGAGGTGTACGCATGAGACGGCTCATAACCCTTTCCGCCGTCCTGGGAGTCGCTGCATTCGCGGCCGCAGGCGCACAGGCGCAGACGCAGGACGGCACCGCTCAGGGCGGGGCTCAGAATGAGAGCCGACCCAACATCCTCGTGATTTTCGGCGACGACATCGGGCAGACCAACCTGTCGACCTACAGCTTCGGGTTGATGGGGTACCGCACGCCGAACATCGACCGGATCGCCGCGGAAGGCCTGAAGTTCACCGACTACTATGCCGAGCAGAGCTGCACCGCGGGCCGCTCCACCTTCCTGACGGGCCAGTCGACGCTGCGCACCGGCCTCTCCAAGGTCGGACTGCCCGGCGCCGACGTCGGACTGCGCGCGGACGACGTGACCATTGCCTCGGCGCTGAAGGACCTCGGCTACGCCACCGGCCAGTTCGGCAAGAACCATCTGGGCGACCGGGACGAGTTCCTGCCGATCAACCACGGCTTCGACGAGTTCTTCGGCAACCTCTATCACCTCAACGCCGAGGAGGAGCCGGAGAACCGCAACTATCCGACCGACCCGGCGTTCCGCGAGCAGTTCGGTCCGCGCGGGGTGATCCGCGCATCGGCGGACGGGGAGATCGAGGACACCGGGCCGCTAACCAAGAAGCGCATGGAGACGATCGACGACGAGACCTCCGCCGCCGCTATGGACTTCATGGAGCGGCAAGTGGAGCAGGGGAAGCCGTTCTTCACCTGGCTCAACACGACGCGGATGCACTTTCGCACCCATGTGCGCGAGGAGAACCGAAGCCCCCCCGGCCTCACCGCGCTAACGGAATATGCCGACGGCATGATCGAGCATGACGCCCTGATCGGCGTGGTGCTGGACAAGCTGGAGGAACTGGGCGTCGCCGACAACACGATCGTGATCTACACGACGGACAACGGCCCGCACCAGAACTCCTGGCCCGATGCGGGGACGACGCCGTTCCGCAGCGAGAAGAACACCAACTGGGAAGGCGCCTTCCGGGTCCCGGCGATGATCCGCTGGCCCGGCCAAATCGAGCCGGGAACGGTGAGGAACGGCATCTTCTCCGGTCTCGACTGGTTCCCGACGCTGCTCGCGGCGGCAGGCGACGCCGACATCAAGGAGCGGCTCCTCGACGGGGCGACCGTCGATGGCGCCGAGTACAAGGTGCATCTCGACGGCTACAACCAGCTCCCCTACCTGACCGGCCAGAACGACGAGAGCGCCCGGAACGAATTCTTCTATTTCAACGACGACGGCGCGTTGGTGGCGCTGCGCTACGAGAACTGGAAGGTGGTGTTCCAGGAGCAGCGTGCGACCGGCACCCTGCAGGTCTGGGCCGAACCGTTCACGTCGCTGCGTGTCCCGAAGATGTTCGACCTGCGTGCCGATCCCTACGAGCGGGCGGACATCACCTCCAACACTTATTGGGACTGGGTGCTGGAGCACGCCTTCCTGCTGGTGCCAGCGCAGGCCGAGGTCGCGGAGTTCCTGGGGACCTTCGAAGAGTACCCGCCGTCCCAGCGCGCGGCCAGCTTCTCCGTCGACCAGATCCAGGAACGGCTGGAGAAGAGCCTCAGCGGCACGGTCCAGTAGGCGCTCGCAGGTCCAGGGACCGGCCGAGGTCGGACGCTCCCGAACCGGCTGGCGGGCGGAACGCGGTTTCCGCCCGCCGTGCATGTCGCGGCGGCGGATGGCGCCGCCGAATGCGGGAAACCACCCATGCTCAAGATCCTTCTTACGGGCGCGCTTGCTCTCGTCGCGACCGCCGCCGTCGCCGACCCGCTTCCGTCCTGGACCGACGGCGAGGCAAAACAGCGGATCATCGCGTTCGTGGAGGGCGTGACCGACCCGGACGCCGACACCTACGTCCCGGCTTCCGACCGCATCGCGGTCTTCGACAACGACGGCACCCTCTGGTCGGAGCAGCCGGTCTATTTCCAGGCGCTCTACGCGCTGGACGTGCTGCATGAGAAGGCGGCGGCCGACCCGTCCATCCTGTCGTCCGACGTCCTGAGGGCGGCGAACGACGGCGATGTCGAGGCGATGATGGCCGGCGGCGTGAACGGTCTGCTCGAGGTGATCAACGTCAGCCATGCGGGGATCACACCGGAGGACTTCGAGGCCAGCGCCTATGAGTGGCTGACCACGGCCACGCATCCGACCAGCGGACTGACCTACGCGCAGATGACCTTCCAGCCGATGCTGGAACTGCTGAGCTACCTGCGCGACGAGGATTTCACCACCTGGATCGTCTCGGGCGGCGGCATCGACTTCATCCGCGCGTTTGCCGACGAGGCCTACGGCATCCCGCCGTGGCAGGTCGTCGGCAGCGAGGGCAGCAGCAGCTACGCGGTCGCCGACGACGGCGTCCCCACCATCACCAAGGACGCGGGCCTCACCTTCAACGACGACAAGGAGGGCAAGCCGGTCGGCATCATGCGCCACATCGGCAAGCGGCCCATCCTCGCGGCCGGAAACTCGGACGGCGACTTCGCGATGCTGGAATGGACGACGGCCGGCGATGGGCCGCGTCTCGGGATTCTCGTGCACCACACCGACGGGGAGCGGGAGTTCGCCTACGACCGCGACGGGCACATCGGCGTGCTGAACCGCGGCCTAGACGAGGCGGCCGGACGCGGCTGGCTCGTCGTCGACATGAAGCAGGACTGGGCGCGGGTCTGGCCGGGCGGCAGCCGGTGACCGCACGGCGCCGGCCGGTCCGCGCGAGGCACGCCGCGTGATCACGAGGTGCAGGACGAGTGGGTGAGTTGCGTATGGCGATGCAAATGGAGACGGGCGAGGCCCGGGCCGGGATCGAGGCGCTTGGGGCGCGCATGGGCGAGGCCATCATCGGCCAGCGCGAGGTCGTCGAGCGGCTCATCATCGGGCTGCTCGCCAACGGCAACCTCATCGTCGAAGGCTTGCCGGGCCTTGCCAAGACCCGCGCCATCAAGGCCCTGGCCAAGAACCTCGACTGCGACTTCAGCCGCATCCAGTTCACGCCCGATCTGCTGCCCGCCGACGTGACCGGGACCGAGGTCTACCACCAGGGTGAGGGCGGGGCGTTCCGGTTCGAGCCGGGGCCGATCTTCGCCAACATCGTGCTGGCGGACGAGATCAACCGGGCCCCGGCGAAGGTGCAGGCCGCGCTGCTGGAGGCGATGGAGGAGCGGCAGGTGACGGTCGCCGGCAAGACCCATGCCCTGCCGCCGCTGTTCATGGTGATGGCGACCCAGAACCCGATCGAGCAGGAGGGCACCTATCCGCTGCCGGAAGCGCAGATGGACCGCTTCCTGATGCACGTGATGATCACCTATCCGCCGGTCGACGACGAGGTGGAGGTGATCCGGCTGGTGCGCCGCGAGGAGATCGCCGCAACGGCGGCGAAGGACGGAGAAGGCGCCCCCGCGGCATCGAAACCGGCGCCGGTGCCACAGGAGGCGGTGTTCGCCGCGCGCCGCGAGATCGGCGGCATCCACGTGGCCGAGGCAATGGAGCGCTACATGGCCGATCTGGTGAACGCGACGCGCGCTCCGGCCGCGTTCGGCAACGATCTGGTGCGGTGGATCGAGGTCGGCGCCAGCCCGCGCGCGAGCCTGGCCCTCGACCGGTGCGGGCGGACCCGGGCCTGGCTCGCCGGCCGCGACTATGTCGATCCGGAGGACGTGCGCGCCATCGCGCCGGACGTCCTGCGCCATCGGCTCAAGCTCACCTACGAGGCGCAGGGGGAGGGAGTGTCCCCGGATGCGGTGGTGGCGGAGGTGGTCCGGCAGGTGGCGCTGCCGTGAAAGGAGGTGACGCGTGGATCGTGCCGCCCGGATAAGAACCGGGACGCTGCCGCCGGCCCGGCCGGGCGGTGACGGCGACCCGCGCGTCCGCGTCTCGCTGGCGGGCCTCAGGCGGCTGGAAGCGGACGCGGGCCGGCTGACCTTCCTGCCGCGCCAGCCGGCCCGCTCGGTGCTGAACGGACGCCATGCCTCGCGCATGCGCGGGCGCGGCCTCAACTTCGAGGAACTGCGCACCTACCAGCCCGGCGACGACGTGCGCGCCATCGACTGGAAGGTGACCGCCCGCACCGGCGAGCCGCACGTGCGGGTGATGACGGAGGAGCGCGACCGGCCGGCGCTGATCGTCGTCGACCAGCGCATGTCGATGTTCTTCGGCTCGGTCCACGCGATGAAGTCGGTGACGGCGGCGGAGGCGGCGGCGCTCGCGGCCTTCGCCATCGCCGGCGAGGGCGACCGGGTGGGGGGCCTGGTCTTCGGCGACCGGGCGATCGCCGAGATCCGGCCGGAGCGCACCCGCGCGGCGCTGAACCGGTTCCTGGCCGCGCTGGCCAACGCCAACGGCCTGCTCGGGCCCGACGCCCCGCCGGCCGCTCCGATGCCCATGAACACGGTGCTGCGCGCGGTGAGCCGCATCGCGCCGCGCAACCATCTCATCATCGTCATCAGCGACTTCGACGAGATCGACGCGACCACGCAGCGGCTGGTCGACGGGCTGTCGCGCCACAACGACCTGGTGCTGTGCCTGGTCTCCGACCCGTTTGCCGACGATCTGCCCGCCGGGCTGCGCCTCGTCGTCTCCGACGGCGAGCTGCAGGCGGAAATCGACACCGGCGACCGCACGGCGCATCGCCGGCTCGCCGACATGGCGCGGGGGCGGCTCGCCGCCGTGATGGACTGGCAGCGCCGGCTCGGCGTGCCCGTGCTGCCGCTGACCTCGGCGGAGGAGACGCTCCCCCAGGTGCTCCGGCTCATGGGCCGGCCGCCCCGCGGAGGCGCGCCATGAGCGGCGATGCGGTCTCCGGGCGCAGCGTCACCACGCTGATCGACCTGCTCGACCGGCTTGCCGAGCCGGCCGAGCCGGCGCCGGTGTCGATGGCGCCGGAGACGGTCGGCTGGGCGGTGCTGGCCGTGCTCGTCGCGGCGATGGTGCTCGGGCTCGTCGTCCTGGCGGTCCGGTGGCGCCGGGCGAACGCCTATCGGCGCGCGGCGCTCGCGCTGGTGGCCCAGGCCGGGGACGACGGCCCGGCGATCGCCGCCATCCTGCGGCGCACCGCGCTCGCCGCCTATCCGCGCGCGCGGGTGGCGAGCCTGTCCGGCACCGACTGGCTCGCCTTTCTCGACCGCACCGGCGGCGCACGGACGGATTTCCGATCCGGTCCGGGTGCGGCGCTCGCGACCGCCCCCTACCGGGAGGGGGACGGCGCCATCCCCGGCGTGGGGGCGCTGGCGGCTCGCTGGGTGCGGTGCCATCGGGCCGGGCGGAGCGGGGCGGCGCCATGATCAGCCTCGGCGCGCCCTGGGCGCTGCTCCTCCTGCCGCTGCCGATCCTCGCCCGCTGGCTCTTGCCTCCGCACCGCGAGCGCGTGCCGGCGCTGCGCTTTCCGTTCTTCCGCCGGGTCGTGGAGAGCGCCGGGGTGGCGCCGCGGGCCGGCGCCGTGGTGCTGGCGCGCTCGCGGCTCCAGATGGCGGCGGCGGTCGTCGTCTGGGTGCTGCTCGTGGTGGCACTGGCCCGCCCCGAGCGCATCGGCGCGCCGGTGGAGGTGACGCGTGCCGCCCGTGACATCGTGCTGGCGATCGACATTTCCGGCTCGATGGACGCGCGCGACTTCGCCGCCCCGGAAGGCGGAACCGTGCAGCGGCTCGCGGGCGTGCGCGACGTGGTGCGCCGGTTCGTGGAGCGGCGCGAGGGCGACCGGATGGCGCTCATCGTGTTCGGCACGAAGGCCTACGTGCAGGCGCCGCTGACGGAGGACCTCACCACCATCGTCGACCTGCTCGATCGCACCGAGGTGGGCATGGCCGGGCCGCACACGGCACTCGGCGATGCGATCGGGCTCTCCATCCGCACCTTCGAGGCGAGCGACATCGACCAGCGGCTGCTGATCCTGCTGTCCGACGGCACCGACACCGGCAGCCGGATGAGCCCGCTCAACGCCGCCGAGATCGCCGCCTCGCGCGGCGTGGAGGCCTACACGGTGGCGGTCGGCGACCCCGACGCCTCCGGCGAGGACCGGGTCGACGTGGCGACCCTGGAGGCGATCGCCGAGCGCACCGGGGGCGAGAGCTTCTTCGCCGGCGACGCGGCGGCGCTGGAGGCGGTCTACGCGCGCATCGACGCGCTGGCGCCACGGGAGGTGGAGACGCTCTCCTACCGGCCGCGGCAGTCGCTCGTCTTCGTCCCGATGCTGCTGGCGGTCCTTGCCGGGACGGGAACGGTCGCGGCCCTGCAGCTGGCCAGCCGGCGGCGCGAGCGGCGTGGCCCGGCCAGCGGGGCAATGGCCACGGGGAGGGCGGCATGAGCGGCTTTGCCCTCGTTCTGGAGGGGTTTCACTTCATCCGGCCGTGGCTGCTGCTCATGGTGCCGGCGGTCCTGATCCTCTGGGCGCTGGTGCGCCGGGCGCGGGCCCGCCGCGACGTACCCGCGGACGGGCTGGCGCCGCACCTGCGCGCCGCGCTGACGGTGGGCGGGACCGGCGGCGCCCGGCTTACGCCCATCGATGGCGTGGCGGCGACCCTGATCCTCGTGGCCATCGGAGCGGCCGGACCGACCTGGTCGCGCATGCCGGACCCGTTCGTGGCCCGGTCGGCGCCGGTCGTCGTCGCACTGAAGGTGACGCCGTCGATGGAGGAGGCGGATGTGGCGCCCGCGCGGCTGGAGCGCGGCAAGCAGAAGATCCGCGACCTGCTCGATCTGCGCGCCGGGGCGCGCACCGCGCTCGTCGCCTATGCCGGCATGGCCCACGCCGTGGTGCCGATGACCGAGGACCCGTCGGTGATGGTGCCGTACCTGGAGGGCCTGTCGCCCGACGTGATGCCGGAGGATGGCAACGATGCGGTGGCGGCGGTTTCGCTGGCCGCCGAGCTTCTGGCCGGGCAGGACGCGCCGGGGGCGGTGCTGCTCGTCGCCGACGCGCTCGATCCGGCGGATGCGGCCGCCCTGCAGCAGGAGGGGATGCCGCCGATCGCGGTCCTGGCCATGCTGCCGGACGGCGTGCGCGATCGCGGCTTCGACGCCCTCGGCAGCATCCCGGTTGTCGCGGTGACGCCGGACGACGGCGACGTGCGCAGCCTCGATCGGACCCTCGACGCGGCCTACCGGCGGGCGATGCTGGAGGACGGCGACCAGCCCTGGGACGACAGGGGTTGGCTGCTTGCCTGGCCGGCGGCGCTCCTGACGCTTCTCTGGTTCCGCCGCGGCTGGACCATGCGCTGGGCTGCAGTCGTTGCGCTCGGCCTTCTCGCCATGCCCGGACCGGCGCGGGCAGACGGCGCCGTGGACCTTTTCCTGACGCCCGACCAGCAGGGGCGCATCGCCTTCGAGCGCAAGGCGTTCGGCCGCGCCGCCGATCTCTTCGTCGATCCGCTGTGGCGGGGCTACGCCCTCTACCGGGCCGGGCGCTACCCGGAGGCGGCCGAGGTCCTGACCCGGGTGGAGACCGCGGAGGCCGCCTTCATCCAGGGCATGGCCTTCATCAAGAACCGCGCCTACCGCGACGGGGTGCGCGCCTTCGAGACGACGCTCGCCCGGGATCCAAGCTATCCGGACGCGGCGGAGAACCTTGCCGTGGCGCGGGAGATCGTCGCGTACGTGGAGCGCGCCCGCGAACAGTCCGACACCGGCGAGGACCAGGGCGTCGGGGCCGACGACGTGGTGCTCGACAACGAGGCGAACCGCGGCGTGGAAACCGAGATGGAAGCGCCCGAGGCCGGCGAGGGCGGCGGACTGCTGACGGCTGACGAGTGGATGCGTACGGTGGACACCCGCACCGGCGACTTCCTGCGCCAGCGCTTCGCCATCGAGGCGGCCAGGCGTCCGGCACCGGAGGCCGGCCGATGAGGATCTCCGCGCGCTCCGGTCCGGCGTTCCTTCTCTGCGCCGTCGCGACGACCGGCGCGGCGTCGCCGGCGCTCGCCCAGGCCGGGGCCGCCGACGCCCCGGTGCTGGAACTGACCTTCGAGGAGACGGAGACCGTTCCGGGACAGCCGCTGACCCTGCGGCTCACCGTCTACGTCCCGACCTATCTGCCGAAACCGCTGGTCTGGCCGAGCCTGGAGGCGCCGAACCTGCTCGTGCGGCTGCCGGAACGCTCCACCGGCCCGGTGAGCAGGCAGATCGACGGGGACACGTGGGCCGGCGTGTCGCGGCGCTACCTGATCTCGCCGATGGTGCCGGGCGCCTTCTCGCTGCCGCCGCAGGAGGTGGTGGTCACCTATGCCGATCCCCGGACGAACCAGCCGGAGCAGGCGACGCTCGCCACCGCGGCGATCGCGTTCCGCGGTGTCGTGCCGGAAGGCGCCGAGGGGCTGGAGCCGTTCCTGGCGGCGACCGGCCTTTCGCTCGACCAGACGATCGAGGGCGAACCGGGCGCGATGACGCCGGGCGACAGCGTCACCCGCACCGTGACGGCCCGGATCGCCGGCACGTCGGCCATGTTCGTGCCGGAGCTGCTGCCGGACACCACTGTCCCCGGCGTCGCGGCCTATCCGGCCGCGCCGGTCACCGCGGACAGGGACGAGCGGGGAACGCTGAGCGGCGAGCGCACCGAAAGCATCACCTATGTGGCCGAGGGGGGCGGCCGCGGGGAGGCCGCGGCGATCAGCCTCGACTGGTACAATCTGACATCCGGAAAGGTGGAGACCGCCACCGCCGACGGCTTCGCGATCGCGGTGGAGGGGCCGCCGGCCGAGGCCGGCCTGCCGCGCGACTGGCGGGCGATCGGGCGGGCGGCCGGTGCGGCGCTGGTCGTCATCGCTCTGCTCGCGTTCCTGGCGGTGCGGCTCCTGCCCCGCGCGCGGCGGTTCGTGGCCGCGCGGCGCAAGGCCCGGCTCGCCTCGGAGCCGCATGCGTTCAGCCAGCTCAGGAGCGTCATCGCCCGGCGCGATGGCCGCGCCCTCTATGGTGCGCTGGATCTCTGGGCGGGCCGCCTCGAAGGCGCCGATCCGCGCCGCCGGCCGGATGTCTCCTCCGCCCTTACCGCCATCGGAGCGGCGCGCTACGGGACGGCCGGACAGGACGGCGACATGCAGGCCTGGGCCATGCTCTCGCAGGCTCTGGCAGCGGCGCGGCGCGACGCGCGCCGTCACCGAGCCGCTTCCCCGTTGCCGCCGCTCAATCCTGCCGGCGCTTCGCTTGCGGGGGCGCCATGACCGCGGCGATCCGTTGCCGGGAGCGTCCACCGTTCCCCATCCCCACCGCCAGACCGGAGACGTCATGATGCCAACCCGCCACGACGCCTTGCTTGCGTCCGCGCTGGTCCTTTCGGCCGCCGCGGCGGCGGGTGCCTACGCGCTGTGGGACCAGTCGGCGCGGGCGGAAGAACCACCGGCCGTCGCCGTGGAGGCCTGTCCCGAGCGGGTGCAGGCGAGCGGCGAGGCGCTCATCGAGGGCGGGCGCTTCACCATGGGGTCCGACAGCGAGCGGCCCGAGGAGCGCAAGGCGCATCCGGTCGAGGTCTCCGATTTCTACATCGACCGCACCGAGGTGACGAACGCGCAGTTCGCGCGCTTCGTGGAGGAAACCGGCTACGTCACCATCGCCGAGCGCGGCATCGGCGAGGCGGGGCGGGGCAAGCTGCCGGACGCGCTGCTTCAGCCCGGCGGCATGGTCTTCGCGCCGCCGACCGAGCCGCTGGAGGACCTGACCGACGTGTCGCGATGGTGGCGCTGGGCGGAGGGGGCCGACTGGCGCCATCCCGAAGGGCCGGGAAGTTCCATCGAGGGGCGCGCGCACCATCCCGTCGTGCAGGTCACGGTGGAAGACGCCTACGCCTACGCCCAATGGGCGGGCCGGGCGCTGCCCACCGAGGCCCAGTGGGAATACGCGGCTCGCGGCGGTCTGGACGGCACCAAATACAGCTGGGGCGACACCTACGACCAGAGCGACGGCACCAAGGCCAACACCTGGCAGGGCGCCTTTCCGACCGAGGATGCGGCGGTGGACGGGGCCCACGGCACCGCCAAGGTCGGCTGCTACGAGGCGAACGGCTATGGCCTCTACGACATGGCGGGCAATGTCTGGGAATTCGTCCAGAACTGGTGGGTGCCGGGCCATCCCGCAGACACGGCGCGCGATCCGCTCGGCCCGACGCTTCGCGAGGCCCGGCGGTTCGGCACGGTCCTCGGCCCCCAGGTGACCGTCAAGGGCGGCTCCTGGCTCTGCTCGCCGCTCTATTGCGCCCGCTACCGCCCCTCCGCGCGCCAGCCGCAGGAACTGGCGCTCGGCTCCAACCACATCGGCTTTCGCACGGTCCGGCCTGCGACCAGGGGAAGCCAATTGTGACGATGCATCTGAGGCCACGGCACTGTGCCCGGGGTGGTGGCTGGAGCTCGGCACACAATGCCAATTCCGCGCTAGTCGACAGATGCCATCGTGGTTGCTCCTGTTGCACATTTCTGCTACACAGCAGAGATTAAATCGCACGCTAAGTTATTGGTTTTGAAGGTTTTGCTGTCAGGCCGGTTCGCCTCCCCTCGGCTCCATCAATCCCCCAGGAAGTCCCGGCTGGCGTGAAGCCGTTGAGTCCGAAGGCCAATTTCTCCGCATGCGACACATAGGTGTTGTACGGGAAGGAAGAATGGCTGAGGTGGGCGAACGATCGGGCCTCGTGCTCCGGGATCGCACCTGCTGTTACCGGTAACCGCCCGGAAACGCTTCCCGAGCGGCTCAGCCAGCCGGATACGCTTCGGTCCGGCCTCCAGACCATCCCGCCCCGCGATCCGAAGGGCCTGCGGGACGACCAGATTGAGGCTATCCAGGGACTGAAAGTCCGGCTCGCGGATGACAGGCGCGCTCGCTCATTCAGTTGGCGAGCGGGGAGGGCAAGACGTCTTAAGTCTGCTCTGCATCCGGGTGTTCAGTGCAGGCATTTGATGGATTGGATCGTCCCGGCGCTTGTGCATTGATGAGCGGAATTCGGACGGGCTATCAGCTTTCGCACGGGGGTCGATCGGATGGTCAGCGGATGAAATCCAGCACGCTCACGGCCTTCTCGGCGCTGCCGCCCCATTGGATCATCGACACGGCATTTGGGGCCGACCTGGCTGCGCGCCTGCTTTCGTTCGTGCTGGAGCGGGAATCGGTCTTTGCCGACACCACCGTTGGCAGCAGCGCGAGCAAAGCCGTTCGCAAGGCGGTGCGCAGTTCACGCGCCACACAGGATTTCGGAGACGTGCGCGGCGAACTGGAAGAGCGGTTTCGCAGCCTGCTCCCCGCCGCGATATCCCGCCTGGGGCTTGCTCCCTTCGCGCTGACCGGCCTGTCGATGGAACTGGCGGCACATGGGGACGGGGACTTCTATCAACGGCACATCGACACGTTCGTGGCCGGCAGCGCGTCCAGGTCCGATCGCATGCTGACGGGCGTCTACTATTTTCATCTCACGCCGTGCCCGTTCACGGGCGGCGACCTGCGTCTCCATTCGCTTCGATCGGCGGAGGACGGCGGCAGCCATGTCGATGTCGGGCCGAGGAACGACCGCCTGTTGCTGTTCCCCGCCTGGGCCCCCCATGAGGTGCGCCCCATCTCGTGCCCCGGCGGCGGTTTCGCGCAGTCCCGCTTCGCCATCAACTGCTGGTATCTGGGCAAATCCGCCTGAGCGGCTCGTGCCGCCAGGCGCATCAGACGACGTCGTCGGAACCGGACGCGACCATCTCCTCCTGTTCAAGCCGTGCGAGAAAGCGCAGCGCCTCCTCGCGGATTGCGGCTTCCGGGGCATCATAGGCGTCGGTGAGAGCTGCCACGATATCGTCCAGGCTTTGCGGCGTCTCCATCAGGCGCCAGATGTGCGCACCGACGGCGTTCAGATTGAAATACTGGCCTGTCTCCACGCTCATCATGACCAGTTCGTCGTTGAAGTCGGCGCTCAGGACGTTTTCCCGGCGCCGATAGATCGGGTTGGTCGGTTTGCTCGAAACGTCCATCGTCACTCTTGTCACTCTGACAACTGCTGTGCCGCTCCACGCGCCCACTTCAGGTAAGTAGCAGATGCATAGAGCGATTTTCCAGGCAACATCAAACAAGCGTGCTAAAATGGATCGACATGGCCGGTTCGGGGGAATCCGCACAAGCCATGTGACCGGCCGACGAGACCGGCCGATGAAACCAGTTCAGAGTGTCAGGGACGCATGACATGAGCGGCATCAAGAATGAAGAGCGGGCCGTGGACGCTCCTGCGGCGAAGCAGCCGTGGCAGACGCCTGACTTCGAAGTCCTCTCCCTCAACCAGACCGCCAACAACGGCCTCGTCGCGCCTGGCGACGGCACCTTTTCACCGTCACCGAGCGGGAGCTGATTTCACACATCCATGTCGTTTTTCGCTGGCCTCGCCGGCGCGGGCCCGGTTGAACCGCGGGACTCCGAGCGTCTCGGCACCATCGCCGTCACATACGGCGGTGGCAAAGGCAGGATCTGGCGTGGCGACACGGCTGCACTGGTTCTTACGCCGCGTGCGTTCACCCCGGAAGACCGCTTGGACCGGCACCCGGCAGCCTTCGCCGGCGGCACGTCGCGGCTGGTGTTCGACGGGCGGCTGGACAATCGCGACGAGCTCATCGCATCGCTGAACCTGCCCGCCTCCGACGCCGCACGGCGCGGCGATGCGGCCTTGGTGATGGCAGCGCTCGAACGGTGGGGCGTCGACGCCTGCCCCCGCTTTGTCGGTGCCTTCGCCCTGGCGTGGTGGAATGAGGTCGACCGCCGGCTGGTGCTGGCGGTGGATGCCACCGGCGGTCGGGCGATCTTTGCCCATGACGACGGCGACCGACTGTATTTCGCCACTCGCCCGCTGGCCGTGCTCGCCTTTCCCGCCGTTGAGCGGCGCATCGACGAGGCGGCGATGGCGCACCTGCTGCTTGCGCGCGCGATGCCCGCAGGCGCAACTCCGTTTCAAGGTGTCTTCCGTCTCCCGCCCGCCGGCCTGCTCGTCTGGCACGACGGCCGTTGCTCCGTCCGCCGCTACTGGCAGCCGGATCTGGAGCGCAGGATCCGCTATCGGGACCCGCGGGAGTATGTGGAAGCGGGCCGCGAGATGCTGGACCGGGTGGTTGCGCCGAGCCTGAGAGCGGCGGGTCCGGTTGCCTGCCAGCTGTCGGGCGGGCTCGATTCCTCGGGAGTCGCGGCAACGGCCGCCCGTCTGCTGGACCCGGCCAGCCTCCACACCTTCACGTCGGTCCCTGATTCTGCGGTGCCCCTGCCAGCCGAGCGTCCGCGGGCCTTCTATGACGAAACGGCGCTCGCCCGCGCGACGGCGGCCCTCTACCCGAACATCGACGCGCACTTCGTGCCCACGGGGGATATCACCCCGGGCGAAGAGGACGCGACCCGGCTGTTCTGGGAATTCGGCCTTCCCGTGCGCAACTTCATGAATCTGGCCGCCTGGGAGCCGCTCTATGCCCGCGCGCGCGAAACCGGCGCGTCCGTCATTCTCACCGGCACGTCCGGCAATTCGACGCTTTCGTGGAAGAGCGAAGCCCTGCTCGCCGATCTCGCGCGGTCCGGCCGGCTGCTGGAGGTGGCCCGCCAACTCCGCGGCCTGCATCGTCACGGCTCTCGGGTCTCGTCGCAGCTCCGGCAGAACCTGCTCGCCAATGCCGTCCCGGCCCGCCTCCGCACCGCCGTCCGGCGCCTGCGTGGTACCGAGGACGACTGGCAGGCGCGGTCATCGGCAAGTGCCGCGCTGGCGGCAAGCGTCGATGCGCGCGCGATCACCGACACGAGGCTCTTCGGCGCGGGCGGGAGCGATCGCGACCGCTGGTTTCGCCTCGCTTATCTGGAGAAGACCTGGTCGCAGAACCAGTGGCTCGCCGCGCATCCCTATGTCAGCGGATGCGACGTGCGCGATCCGCTCGGGGACCCGAGGATGGTGGAATTCTGTCTGGCGCTTCCGGCTGGGATCTGGCAGCGGGACGGCGAGCCCCGCTCGTTTGCCCGCGAGGTGCTGAGCGACCGGGTGCCGCGGCAGGTGGTGCGCGAACACAGGCGCGGCTATCAGAACGGCGACTGGTTCCATCGGCTGACCCGGCTGCGCCCCGGCTTCATGGCCGAACTGGAGCGGCTGGAGGCATCGCCGGCGGCGCGGCGGATGATCGACCTTCCGCGCCTGCGGGCCGTTGCCGAGGACTGGCCCGCCGATGCCGATGCCGCCATGGCGCGCGCCACCGACATGCTCGACCTGTTCGGACGCGGCATCCACTATGGCCGTTTCATCCGCTGGGTGGAGGGGTCGAACGGCTAGATCCGGAAATGGCTCTAAAGGTAGCCCAGCCGCCGCATGACATCGCCGTGGTCGCGCTCGATCCGCGCGGCCTGGGCGAGGCTGAGCGTGTCGCGCCAGCCGCCGGCGATCCCGCGGCGGAAGAACGGCCGGTCGCCACGCAGGCTCTCGGGGAAATTGCCGGCCGATTCCTCGGCGCGCAGCCGCTCGAACCGCGTCGCCACCACCGCGGCTTCGATCGCCGCGTCGCTGCAAGACCAGCCGAGCGCCGCGCTGACCCGTTTCAGGGTCGAGGCGAGGTCGGCGACCATGTCCTCGTAGCGGATCGTCAGCGCACCAAGGCCCGACTCGTCGAGCCAGCTCAGGACATGATTGCGCCAGCTTGAATAAAGCTGCGGCAGGTGGAAATGCGCGGAATCGCTCTTGGCGGCGACGCGGTAGCCGGGGTCGGCCATCAGGTCGATCGCCCGGTCGATCTCCATGTCGAAATGATGCGCGAACGAGGCCGCCACATCGCGCGGATCCCGCACCAGATAGATCGTGGCGGCGGTGATATCGGCGGGAAACAGCGCCTCGCCGTCGGCCGTGCGCGTCCAGCAGTCGTGCACCTTCCAGATGGTCGTCCGGCGGCCCTGGGTATCGATCAGGCCGTAGATCTTCGGGCGGAGGAGATGCGCCTCCTCGGCCGACAGGTCGGAGGAATCGATGTCGAGCGCCATATCCAGGCGATGCCGCATCGCCAGGAAGATGCCGATGTGGTTGGTCATGCGGGCAAGGTCGTAAGTGGCCCCGCCCTGGCGCAGCGCGCCGAGCGCGATCCGCATCCAGGTGTTGCCCGACTTCGGATACGACGCCAGCCACACGTGCTCTCGCGGTGCGGCGCACGTCATCGCAACCGCGCCATCAGCCGGCCCAGTTCGCCGCCCTGCCGGGCGAGAACGTCGAGTCCGTTGGGCAGCACCAGCGCGTGATGCGCCAGTTGCCCGCCGAGCACCGAGCAATTCTCGAACACCTGGTCCGAACGGCCCAGCAGTCCCGCCGCCGTGCGGCGATACACATTCTCGTAGAGCATGCGCACCGCGGACAGTCCGTCCAGCGGCTCAACGCGCAGGCCGCTCTCCCGCATCTGCAGGTGGATCTGGCACACGCCATCGAGGCGCATCGGCGCCGGCTCGAACCGGTCGGCCACTTGCCGGTCGAACTTCTCCAGATGGACGGTGCGGCGCAGATAGCGGCCCGGCGTGATGCCGAGCGTATCGAGCGTGTCGCGCCACATCTTCTGTCGGGGAAAGGTCGGCAGGACCAGGGGGCCGCCTTCGGCCCCGCTATCGATCACCGTGACGTCGTCGGACAGCAGCCGTGCGCCTTGCGCCAGCAGCAGCGCCGCGAGCGTCGATTTACCGGCGCCCGAAGGCCCCGCCAGGGCGAAGACCTTGCCGTCAAACGCAACGCAGCTCGCGTGGAGCGGCAGCAGGCCCCGCTGATGGCAGAGAAATCCGAGGACGGATCCCAACAGGAACAGCGCCACGTCCGCGGTCTCCGGAGGATGCGGGGAATCGACGATGACCTCGTTTCCGTCGCGGACGAGATAGGTCGCAACGTTCCGGACGGTATATCGCAGCCAGCCCCGCTCGTTGATCTGGACCAGCGGGTGCTTGCGCACCGTTCCGTCAAGTTCATCCGGCACGTGGCCGGTCCGGATCCAGATGTCCGGACTCCGGTCATCGCCGCTCCATGGCAGGAGCTCGGGCAAGGGCCATTCGCTGCGCACGCGCCAGCCACAAAGCGAATGATCACGTATCCTTGCCGTCACAAAAACCCCAATCGCAATCTGCTCCGACGCACTCTTCGCGCCGGCCTCTACAACGCCTTCTTTTGCAGGCGCAACAGCAGGCCGCGTTCCAGGACGTTCCTCTCAATGATCGCCCTCGATCTCACTTGACCGATTCTCACATAGGGCAATTTCGGCAGCCGAGAGCGAAAATCTTCAGCGGCCTGCCTATTCGCGCGGCCGCCTTGACCCGCCGCTCCGGCCCTGTCCAGAGAGCGGACATTCGGGGGAATCCGGTTTGAGAAGTCCGCGCCCGCTGCGACACGGGGGACCGGATCGATGATCATGCGACAAGGCGCCAATGCCCTCCAAATTCCTCACGTGCGCGGTGCTCGGCAACTTCACGACGCGCCAGCAGAACGCGAACCTCCCGATCACCCCCCGCGAAATCGCCCGCGACTGCCTCGAGGCGGCGGCGGCCGGGGCGGCGATCGTCCACATCCACGTCCGTGATCCGAGTACGGAGCTGCCGTCGATGGACGTGGCGCTCTACCGGGAGGTCGTCGACCGCATCCGCGACACCTCGGCGGACCTGGTGATCAATCTGACGACGGGCAACGGCGGGCGCTACCAGCCGTCCGCGGCGGACCCCGCCGTCGCCGGGCCGAAGACGAACCTCCTGAAGCCCGAGCGGCGGGTCGAGCACATCCTCGAGATCAGGCCCGACATCGCCACCCTCGATCTCAACACCATGGTGTTCGGCGAGGAGGTCGTCATCAACACGGTCGCCTCCATCCGGCGCATGGCCGCGCTGATCCAGGGCGCCGGGGTCCGGCCCGAGATCGAGCTGTTCGACAGCGGCGACATCGCCATCCTCAACGATCTGGTGGCCGACGGCGTCTTCGAGAAGGATCCGCTCTGCTCGATCGTGATGGGGGTGAAGTACGGCTTCCGGCCGTCGCCGGAGACGGTCCTCTACGCCCGTGACCTGCTGCCGAAGTCCGCGGTCTGGACGGCCTTCGCCACCGGCCAGCTGGCCTTTCCGATGGTGGCTCAATCGGCGCTCGCCGGCGGAAACGTGCGCATCGGCCTGCAGGACGCCGTCTGGCTGTCGCGCGGCGTGAAGGCGCCGTCCAACGCCGCCATGGTCGAGAAGGCCATGCGCATTCTCGACGCGCTGGGGGAAACCGTGCTCGGGCCCCGCGAGGTTCGGGCCGCCCTCGGGCTGTGACGGACGCCGTCCCGCCGACGGCGGCGCGTCCGCCGGCAGGCTCCGCCGGGCGACCGGATCGGCGGGCCGTTCGTCAGCCGCCGGCCAGCCAGACCGCGCCGTCCGCCAGCAACCGGAGCGCCGCGTCCGACCCGTCGATCACGATGGGGTCGACGAGGCTGCGTCCGCTGGCGCGCAGGCGGTACCCCAGGAACCGGTAGGGCTCGGGGATGTCGGAGAAATCCGTCTCCGCCATCCAGCGGTCGAACGCGTCGGACGGCACCACCGGATCGAAGCGGTCCTTCTCGTAGATCGCCACGCGCTCGGCGATCCGCCAGCCGTCGGGGGCGCGGACGAGCCGGTCGAAGAAGCGGGCGTAGCTGGTGTTGTCGACGGCGACGCCGGCGATCGTGGCGCGGCCGAGGATCTGGACGCTGGTCTCGCAGACGGCCCGGTCGCCCTCGATCCGGACCACCGGCAGCCCGATCTGGTGCTTGCTGCGCGGCGACTGGGCCTTGTAGGTGGCCTTGCAGCGCTCGATGAAGGCGTCGTGGCCGCCGGAAAACCAGGTGACGGAGATCCGCCCGTCCTCGGCGAAGGTCCCGGCGAGCTCGGTCCAGCGCCCCTGGTCGCGCCAGAGGCCCCAGGCCTGGATCACCTGGGCGATCGCGACGATGTCCGCTGTCCCGCTCATTGCGTCTCCTCGCATGCCTCCGCCCGCGGTGTCGCCGGCCGATCGGACGATAGGCCGCGTCCGGCTGGAAGACACCGTCCGGCGCGCGCTGTCCACGGTGTGAACGCTCGGGAGCCGTGCGTGGACAGCCCGCACGGCAGGCGGCTCTAGTTGCCCCGATTTCACGGCAGGCGATGGGACGAGGACAGCATGGCGAACTATCCGGCGGAGGTTGCAGCGATCGTGGTGGGCGCTGGGCCGACCGGCCTCACAACGGCAAACCTGCTCGCCGCCTACGGCGTCGATTGCCTCGTCCTGGAGCGAGAACCGGCTCCGCTCGACCTGCCGCGCGCGATCGTTCTGGACGACGAAGGGGCCCGGACGCTGCAGGTCTTCGGCCTGGACCGGACCTACATCGCGCGCACCAGAACCGGCAACGGATCGCGCTATTATGCCGACGACGGCAGCTGCTTTGCGGAGACCGGCGCCGGGCCGTCGACCTACGGCTTTCCGAAGCGGAACTTCATCTTCCAGCCCGAGCTGGAGGAAGCGCTGCGCGGGCGCCTGGAGGAGCAGGCGCCCGGATCGATCCGTTTCTCCTCCGAGGTGGTGGCGATCGACGACGCGCCCGACCACGCGCTGGTGTCCGTGCGCGATGCGGACGGGCGGATCCACCGCATCAGGACGCAATGGGTGCTGGCCTGCGACGGCGGGCGCAGTCCGACCCGCGAGCGTCTCGGCATCGAGATGGTCGGCAGCACCTACGCCCAGGACTGGATCGTCATCGATATGGTGAACGATCCCGACCAGACGGCCTTTTCGAAGTTCTTCTGCAGCAGCACGCGGCCTGCCGTCAGCGTTCCGGCGCCGCACGGCGGACGCCGGTACGAGTTCATGGTGCTGCCGGGCGAATCCCGGGAAGACGTCCTCGATGCGGAGTTCCTTGCCACGCTGCTTCGGCCGTTCCGCACCTACGATGACGCCGAGGTCCTGCGAAAGACCGTCTACACGTTCCATGCGCGCATCGCCCAGCGGTTCCGGGCCGGGCGGACGCTGCTCCTCGGCGATGCGGCCCACCTGACGCCGCCGTTCGCCGGCCAGGGCATGAATGCCGGGCTGCGGGATGCCCAGAACGTGGCCTGGAAGGTCGCCGCGGCACTCGGTGGCGGGGCGGACGCCGCCGTGCTCGACAGCTACGACGACGAACGGCGCAAGCCGGCCTGGGACATGATCCTTCTCGCCGTGACGATGGGCAACTTCGTCATGCCGATCGGCGAGGAGCACCTGAAGTTCCGCGAGCTCCTGATGAAGGCGCTGGAGCCGTTCCCGGGTGTCCGGGACTATCTGATCCAGATGCGCTTCAAGCCGAAGCCGCGCTACCTGTCGGGGCTCTTCCTCAATCTCGACGCCCCGGAATTCGAGGCCTCGCTGGTCGGCGAGATGATCCCGCAGCCGATCCTGCACCGCGGCGAGGGGACCCTCCTGGACAGCCTGCTGGGGCCCGGTTTCGCGCTGATCTCCCAGAGCGATGCGGGCCGCCAGGCGCTGGCCGGATACGGGCCGTCGGCCTGTCTCGGCTTGCCGCTGGCCAAGGTCCATCTGGGTTCCGATGCGGCGCAGGGTGGCGCGCAGGACTGGCCGCGCGGCGACGCGATCGCGCGGCCGCTCCTCACCCACCGCGACCGGATCATGCTCGTCCGGCCCGATCGCTACTGCGCGGCGTCGTTCGCGCCGGACGACCTGGCGAGCCAGATGGAGCGCTACCGGTTAATGCTGTGCCGGGCAGCCGCCGCCTCCGCCGGCGCTCCGCCGACGAACGTGCCGGCTCTGCCCTGATCCGGCCGGGGCGGACCTGCGGGCCGGTGACGTGCGGAACCGCCCTACGTGCCGTCGGGCGCGGGGGGCGCCGTCTCGGCCGCAAGCCGGGCAAGCTCGGTCGAAATTCTGGCCGCCGTCTCCAGCAGCTCGCGGCCGAGCTTCTGCAGCGCCTCCTCCATCTTCATGGCCGAGGCGATCCAGATCACGGTGAGGCAGGCGACCGGACGCTCCGGCCCCATGATCGGGGCGGACAGGCTCATCGTGTGGCTGTTGAAGCCGCTGCTGCGGTAGCCGAGGCCGAGTTCGCGGGTCCGGTTCAGGATGAAGGGCAGGGGGCCGTCCTCGTGATGGTCCACCTCGGTCTCGCCGAATTCCGCCCGGAGCCCTGCGAGGATCTGCTCGCGTTCCTGCGGCATGACATGGGCGAGATAGGCGCGCCCGCCGGATGTCTTGAGCACCGGCAGCTCGCGTCCGACCATGCCGTGATCGACCGAGAACGGACTGATGTTGTGGGTCGATTCGCGGACGGCCATCCGGTAGTCGCGAAAGGTGACGAGGTCGACCGGCCAGAGGATCCTGCGCGCCAGCTGCATCATCTGCGGCACCGCGATCTGGGCGACCCAGTCCTCGTCCCGGAAGCCGGAACTCAGCGATTTCGTCTGGAGCGTCGGCCGCCACTCCTCGCCGGAGGGCCCGCGCACGACGAACCCCATGCCTTCCAGCGTCTCCAGCAGCCGGTAGGCCGTGGGGCGAGGAACCCCGACAAGGCGCGCCACTTCCGAGGCCCGAAGCCCGTTGTGCCGGTTGATCGCCTGCAGGATCTCCAGACCGCGCTTCAGCGATCGAACCGCACCGAATGTCGAAATGGGCTGGCCTCCGGCTGTGTCCGCCTGTCGGACATGTCGGGCCGAAACGTTGCAATCGGAAGGACCCAAGTCAAGGCTGCCGCACCCTCACGACATCGGTGGGGGTGGGAGGAACTGCATGAAGACCTTTGAACGGCGCGTCGCCGACGCGGCCCGAGGGCTCGCCCTGATCGGCTTCTTCGGGCTGCTGGTGCTTGCGTCGATGACGACCCTCGACGTGCTGCTCCGGTGGCTGTTCAACGCGCCGCTCCAGGGCGTCAACGACGTCAGCGCCGTCGTCATGGCGGTGGTCATCGCCGCCTGCATTCCCGCCAACCTCGCCATGAAGCAGAACATCACCGTCGAGGTGATCGGCGCGATGGGCGGTCCGCGGCTGCAGCGCGTCTTCGACGTCTTCGCGAGCCTCCTCACCATGATCTTCATCGCGCTGATCGCCTGGCAGTTCGTGCCCTATGCCAGCGGGCTCAGGGAGACCGGCGAGCGGACCTGGGTGCTGGCCTGGCCGGTCTGGCCGTGGTGGACGGCGACCTCCGTGATGATGGTGCTCGCCGCCATCGTCCAGGCGCTGGTGCTGATGACGGACGTGCTGGCGCTGTTCGCCGGGGCCACCGGCGAGGAGGCGGACGCTCCGCCGGCGCACGGCATCGACCCGCTTCTCTGACCTTTCCGACCGGTCGTTCCCGGCGTTCCCAGTCCATCAAGGAGTCCTCCCGAATGGACCCGTTGTTCATCGCGCTCATCGGCTTCCTCATCATGCTGGCGCTGATCGCCGTGCATGTCCCCATCGGCGTCGCCATGGCGCTCGTCGGGGTCGTGGGCTTCGGCCAAATGGCCGGGTGGGCGCCGGCCGTATCGCTGATGGCCACCGAGCCGGCTTCGGCCATGGCCAATCTCGACCTGGCGGTGATCCCGCTGTTCATGCTGATGGGCAGCCTGGCGGCCGCAGGCGGGCTTGCCGGCGACATCTACAATCTGGCCTACGCCCTGGTCGGCCATCGCCGCGGCGGGCTTGCCACCACGACGATCGTGGCGAGCGCCGGGTTCGGCGCCATCTGCGGTTCGGGGGTGGCCACGACGGCCACCTTCGGCAGGGTCGCACTGCCGGAAATGCTGAAGCGGGGCTACGCGGCCGACCTTGCGGCGGGATCGATCGCGGCCGGCGGCACCCTCGGCATCATCGTGCCGCCGTCCTCGATGATGATCCTCTACGCCGTGCTGACCGAGCAGTCGGTGCTGGACCTCTTCGTCGCGGCGATCATCCCCGCCGCTCTGGCCGTCGCCCTCCACATCGTGGCCATCCAGATCAAGCTGATCCGGGACCCGGAAGCCGGCCCGCGCGGCGAGAAGTCGACGCTTCAGGAGCGGCTGCACGCATTCCGGGAGGCCTGGGGCGTGATCCTGCTCGCGGTGGTGGTGATGGGCGGCATCTACTCCGGCATCTTCACCGTCAACGAAGCCGCGGCCGTCGGCGTCGTCATCGCGTTCGTCATCGCGCTGCTGAAGCGGCGCCTCAGCTGGAGATCCTTCGTGCGCGTGCTCGCCGAGGCAAGCGCCGGCACCGCGATGATCTACATCATGGTGTTCGGCGCGACGATCTTCTCCTACTTCATCGCGATTACCGGCGGCGCGGCCTACCTCGTCGGCTTGATCTCGGCGCTCCCGGTGCCGCCCGAAGCGATCATCTTCGGATTGCTGGTGCTCTACATCTTCCTCGGCGCCTTTTTCGACGAGGTCGCGGCGATGGTCATCACGCTGCCGTTCGTGATCCCGGTGATCCAGACGCTCGGCTACGACCTCGTCTGGTGGGGGATCGTCAACGTCGTCGTCATCGGCATCGGCATGCTGACGCCCCCCATCGGCATCAACGTCATGGTGCTGAACTCGATGCACAAGTCGATCAGCCTCGGAACGATCTACCGGGGCATCCTCCCGTTCCTGTGCGTCGATCTCGTGCGGCTGGCGCTGCTGGTGCTGTTTCCGGTGCTCACGCTCTGGCTTCCGCGCGTGCTCGGATGACCCGCTGTTCACGAGGCGGACAGCAGTGCGTTCGCCGCTGCAGTCCCCGGGCGCGTGATCTAGCGTCTGCCACATTCAAACGAACAATCGGGAGGACGCAATGAAATCCATGGGAGTGGCGCTGACGGTCTCGCTTTCCGTCGCACTCGGCGCAGTTTCGGCACACGCGGAGACCCTCCGCTTTTCCAGCTTCGAGCCGCCGATCGCGCACGTGACGGCGAAGATCCTGACGCCCTGGGCGAAGGACGTGAGCGACGCGTCGAACGGCGAGCTGTCGATCCAGATCTTCCCCGGCGGCACGCTCGGGCGCAATCCGGCGCAGCAGATCAAGCTGGTCGAAGACGGGGTCGCCGACATCGCCTGGGTCATTCCGGGCTACGTGCCCGGCCGCTTCCAGGAGGGCACGGTCGCCGAGCTGCCGTTCCTCGTTCCCAGTTCCACCGTCGGCTCCGCGGCCATGTGGGAGATGTACGAGAAGGGCCTGTTCAAGGGCGACTACGACAAGTTCAAGATGATCGGGGTGCTCGTCTCCTACCCGAACTTCGTCACCTCCACCAAGCCGGTGCGCGAGCCGTCCGACATGGCCGGGCAGAAGTTCCGGGCGCCCGGGCCGACCATGCTGTCGGCGATCGATGCCCTCGGCGCGGTTCCCGTCGGCGGCATCACCGGCCCCACCGCGGCGGAGAGCCTCAGCCGCGGTCTCATCGACGGCACCTTTACCCAGTGGGGCGCCATGGAGACGTTCCGCATCGGCGAAGTGGTGAAGTACTGCAACATCATCCCGCTCGGCGGTACGCCGATGCTCGTGGTGATGAACAAGCAGAAGTACGAAGCGCTGTCCGACACCGCCAAGGCGGCGATCGACAAGTTTTCCGGCGCGGCGTTTTCCGAACGGTTCGGCAAGTCCTTCGACCAGAACGTGGAAGAGGCGAGGGAGAAGATCGTCTCGGCCTACCATCCCGAGGTGATCGAGCCGGACCCGGCGCTGGTGGCCAAGTGGAAGGCCGCCGTCGAGGTCGCGACCACCGACTGGATCGCCAACAACCCCGACGGGCAGGCGATCTACGACGCCTTCTCGAAGGCGCTGGAAACCCACGATTAGGGCCGTCCGGCCGGCCGGGCGGCGTCAACCGCCTGCCCGGGCGGCCGTGCGACGACGAGGAGCAGACCACATGACGCTCGCATCCCTTGGCTATATCGGCGTTCGCTCGTCCCGCACGGCCGACTGGCAAAGCTTCGCGACCAACCTTCTCGGCATGCAGCAGGTCGATGCCGGCGGGTCGGTGCGGGCGTTCCGGATGGACGACCGCAAGCAGCGGCTGATCGTGACCGGCGACGGGCCGGAAGGTCTCGACTTCATGGGGTGGGAGGTCGAGACGCCGGACGCTCTCGAAGCACTCGCGGCGCGTCTGGAGAATGCCGGCGTCGCGGTGACGCTCGAGCGATCCGCCCTCGCGGACGAACGGCACGTGGCCCGGCTGATCTCGTTCTGCGATCCGGAAGGCAACCGCCTGGAGGCGTTCTGCGGCCCGGCGATCTCCTCGGAGCCGTTCCGGCCGGCGCGTCCGATCACCGGGTTCAAGACCGGCTCGCTGGGCATGGGGCACGCGGTGCTCCATGCCCGCGACGTGGACGTGCTACTGCCCTTCTACCGCGATCTCCTCGGCTTCCAGGTCACCGACTTCGGCCTGAAGCCCTACAAGCTCTACTTCTTCCACCTCAACGGCCGCCATCACAGCTTCGCCATGGTCGGCTCCGGCCGCCAGGGCATGCATCACTTCATGGTCGAGCTCCTGTCGCTGGACGACGTCGGCCAGGGCTACGACATCGCCCAGCAGGAAGACGGCCGGCTGGCCTACACGCTCGGCCGCCATTCCAACGACCACATGCTGAGCTTCTACGCGAACTCCCCCTCCGGCTTCTTCGTCGAATACGGCTGGGGCGCGCGGGTGATCGACCCTGAGACCTGGGAGCCGCACGAGACCTTCGACGGGCCGAGCTACTGGGGGCACGACCGTCTCTACATGCCCGAAGGGTCCGCCGACAGGGAGCGGCTGCGCGCCATGCGCATGGACGCCGCCCGGCGCGGCGAGCGCGCCGCCGATCCGCAGAGCAACTGCGCCTGGCTCGACAGCATCATCGCGCAAGAGTGACGGCGTTCGAAATTCTGAAGTCAATTCAAGAAGGTAGTTGGAATATGCGTGTTTGTTCCTACGTTCTGCCCAAGGGCGGCGCGTCGTTCGGTGTGGCGGATGGCGACCGGATCCGGGATGCGGGGCCGGCCTTGCGTGCGCGCCACGCGGATCTGCGCGCCCTGCTGGCGGCGGATGCTCTCGACGCGCTGCGGACCGCCGCGGCCGACGCCGAGACGTTTGCCATCGACGCCGTCACCCTGCTGCCGCCGGTGCCGAACCCCGACAAGATCCTGTGCATCGGCCTCAACTACATGACCCATATCCGCGAGACCGGACGCGACGCGCCGAAGCAGCCGTCCATCTTCACGCGCTATCCGTCCTCGCTGGTCGGGCACGGCGTGCCGCTGATCCGCCCGGCGGCCTCCGACTGGTTCGACTTCGAGGGCGAACTCGCCGTCGTCATCGGCAAGCCCGGCCGGGCGATCCCGGCCGCGCGCGCGATGGAGCACGTCGCCGGCTATTCCTGCTTCAACGACGGATCGGTGCGCGACTTCCAGCGCCACACCACCCAGTTCTGGGCCGGCAAGAACTTCGACCGCAGCGGCTCCATGGGGCCCTGGCTGGTGACGGCCGACGCGCTCGCCGATCCTGCCGCCCAGTCCATGACGACCCGGCTCAACGGCGAGGTCATGCAGTCGACGCCGATCTCGGACCTCGCCTTCGATATCCCCGCGCTGATCGAATACATCTCGACGGTGACGGAGCTGCTGCCGGGCGACATCATCGCCACGGGCACGCCGAGCGGCGTCGGCCTGTTCCGCGAGCCCAAGGTGTTCATGCAGCCGGGCGACCGGATCGAGGTGGAGATCACCGGCATCGGAACGCTGGCGAACCCCATCGTGGCAGAGGACTGAGCGGTGTCCATGAAGGCGGTGACGATCCGCGAGCCCGGCGGCCCCGAGGTGCTGGTGCTCGACGAGATCGATGTTCCGACCCTCGGCTCCGGCGAGGTCCTGCTCGAAGTCAGGGCGGCCGGGGTCAACCGGCCGGACCTGTCCCAGCGCGCCGGACGCTATCCCGTGCCCGCCGACGCGAGCCCGATCCCGGGGCTCGAGGTGGCGGGCGTCGTCGCAGCGGTTGCCGACGGCGTCGACGGCGTCCGGCCGGGCGACCGGGTCATGGCGCTCGTCCACGGCGGCGGTTACGCGGAATTCTGCAAGGTCGATCACCGGCACGTCCTGCGGCTCCCGGACGGCCTCGACTTCGTCGCGGCGGCGGGACTGCCCGAAGTGGCCCTCACCGTGGAGGTCAACATGGTGATGCGGGCCGGGCTGCGGGCCGGGGAGACGGTGCTGATCCACGGCGGCTCGTCGGGCATCGGCTCCCACGCCATCGCCCGGGCGCTGTCGCTGGGCGCCATTCCCGTCACCACGTCGCGCGACGCGGCGAAGACCGCCTATTGCGCAGAGATCGGCGCCAACCCTGCGATCGACAGCAGCGCCGGGGACTGGCCGGAGGCGGTGATGCAGGCGACGGGCGGCCGCGGCGTCGACGTGATCCTCGACATGGTGGCGGGCGCCTACACGGCAGCGAACATCGGCTGCATGGCCGACGACGGGCGCTATGCGCTCATCTCGCTGCAGGGCGGCCGCGAGGTGACGATCGACCTGGAGCCCGTTCTGCGTCGCCGGCTGACGATCATGGGCTCGACGCTGCGGCCGCTTTCGGCGGCGGCCAAGGCGGCGATCGTCGAGACGGTCCGGCGCGACGTGCTGCCCCTCGTGGCAGAAGGCCGGATGCTGCCGCACGTCCACGCGACCTTCGATCTGGCCGATGCAGCCGGTGCGCACCGGCTGATGGAGCAGAGCGCGCACTTCGGCAAGGTCGTCCTGACGGTCGGGTGAGCGCCACCGTCCGAGGGCCGGCCTAATCGGCCTTGAGGATCTCCATGGTGCCATCCGGGAACGTGATGTCGGCGAATTCCGGATAGGCCTCCTTCAGGATCGCCTTCTGCCGGTCGTTGTCGAGCCGCACCAGATACCAGCGGCCGTCGTCCTCGAACGCCAGGGTGTGGGTCTTCGTCTCGACCTTGCCGACATTGGGCGCCTCCATCACCGAGTGGGTCGGCACCATCAGATAGGTGCGGCCCTCGGCGGTCTCGGCGACCTCGGCGGCGTCCAGGTCCATGCCGAACGAGACGATGGTCACGTCCGTCATCGCCTGCTCGATCTGGCCGGCGAGCCCCTGCTTCAGTTCGTCGACGGTCACCGAGGCCTTCTCGGCGATGAACGCCAGCACCTTCGGCGGCACCACGGCGATGATTCCATCGGTGTCGTTGGCGCGGATCGCCTGATCGAAGGTCTCGACCCGCGTCTCCAGCGCCGCCCGGTCCTGCTCCGGCAGGTCGAGGCTGAGGGCCGGGCCGCCGAGGACGATCAGGCAGAGAAGGCCGAGGGCGGGTGCGCGCATGGGGGTCCTTTCGCGTGCGGCATGCGGGGCCGGGGATCGCCGGCGCCGGGGAGGGGACACGTCCCGCCGGACACGGCGGCGGCACGAAGACCCTTCAAGCGGCCGATCGTGACCACGATAAGACGCGGCGCGATTTTGGCGGGCGCGCCGCGCTGCAATCGCCGATCGGTCCTCGACATTGAGATGGCGCAAGGTCAGCCGGCGCGCCGTGCGCCACACATATCGGGCAGGGTTCGGGTAAAACTTGCCCTTGACCACGGCGTGCGGAAGCATGACTTACCTTTTCAGGGCCCTGCAAGGTGTTCTACAAGCGGGCCACGTCTGCGCGGCTTCCGGATCGGCGCGGGCACCGACATGACGACCGGACGGACTGCCCGGCGCCGGCGGCGCAGGTGGCGACGGACGGTCAGAGCGGGCGCCAGGCCCGACCGACCACAAGGACAGAGTGATGGCGGCCATCAACGAAGAACGCGTCCTCTCCGTCACCCACTGGACGGATTCGCTGTTCTCCTTCACCACCACCCGCAGCCCGACCTTCCGCTTCGAGAACGGCCAGTTCACGATGATCGGCATGAAGGTCGACGGCAAGCCGCTGCTGCGCGCCTATTCGATGGCCAGCGCCAACTACGAGGAGGAGCTCTCCTTCTTCTCCATCAAGGTGCCGAACGGGCCGCTGACCTCGCGGCTGAAGAACATCGCCGCCGGCGATCCGATTCTCGTCGGCGAGAAGGCGACGGGCACCCTGGTCCAGCATTCGCTGCTGCCGGGCCGCACGCTCTACCTCTTCGGCACCGGCACCGGCCTCGCGCCGTTCCTGTCGGTGATCAAGGATCCGGAGGCCTACGACCGCTTCGACAAGGTCGTGCTGGTGCACGGCTGCCGCCAGGTCCGCGAGCTCGGTTACGGCGAGAAGATCGTCTCCGACCTGCTCGACAGCCCCTATCTGGGGGACGTGGTGCGCGACAAGCTGCTCTACTATCCGACGGTCACCCGCGAGCCCTTCAAGCACCGCGGCCGCATCACCGAGCTGGTCGAGACCGGCAAGCTCGCGTCCGACCTCGGCCTGACGCCGCTCTCGCCCGACGCCGATCGGGTGATGCTGTGCGGCAGCCCGGGCATGCTGGCCGACTGCGGCAAGCTCCTGGAGGGCCGCGGCTTCGACGAAGGGTCGAACGCCAAGCCCGGCCACTTCGTCATCGAAAAGGCGTTTGTTGAAAAATAGCGGGCCCGCCTCCCGGCGCCCCGCGCCATCCGACGAGGTGCCTCGCCCATGATCGCCCGCCTGTCCGTCCTGTCGTTGCTGCTGCTCGCCGTGCCGGCTCACGCCCAGGAGTTTCTCGGCCATTTCTCCACCGGGCCGAGCTGCCAGGGCATGGACGCCGAGATTTCCAAGTCGCGGATCGCGGTCGGTCCCTTCGAGTGCAAGGTCAAGGACATCCGCTCCCGGGCGGACGGCATCTTCCGGGTCGACGGCATCCAGTGCCGGGACGAGGGTGATCCGGCCGGTACGGCGACGCTGTACGGCAAGCTCGCCGACGGCAAGGTCTATTTCTCCTGGAAGGCCAATCCCGACATTCGCCTCTATCGCTGCGAGCGGTGACGGCGGGCGGCGACGACGGCGCTGCTCGCTGGCGGAGCGATCTCGACGCGCTGGAGTTTCCGGTCGGCGAGGGGGCCTGCCTGGTGCATCGGCTCGCCTTCCGGACGCTGCTGGACGGTTCCGCGACGCCGGAGGCCTGCATGGCCCTGTACGCCGCCGAAACCGGCCGCTTCCGGGCCGCCGCCACGGCGAAGATCGCCCGGGCCGGGCTCTCTCCCGGCGCCCGTTTCCATCTCACCAGCCGCGATCTCAGGCGTGCCGCGCCGCCCCGCTTCGATTGACAGGCTGCGGGGCAACGGCTTATCTCGTCGGTGCACTGGTTCTCGCGGGACGAGAGTCCCCGGGATGAAAAGGGAACACGGTGAGGACGACCCAAGAGGGGCCGAGACCGTGGCTGCCCCCGCAACTGTGAGCGGTGAGTTTCCGTTCGTTTCTGCCACTGGCGACTGCCGGGAAGGCTGAACGGAGATGGCGACCCGCAAGCCAGGAGACCTGCCAGGCGCGACACCGGCCGGACATGGGTCCGGTCCGATTTTCGTTCATGCTTGACCGGGAGGGTCAATATGTCGACTTACGCCGCTTCGTCCACCGTCCGCGTTTCGCGGTCCTCCAGCGCCGTCGTTCAGGCGCTCTCTGCCATAGCTCTCGGCGTGTTCGTCATCGGTGTGGCCGGGTTCACCCAGCTGCCTGCCGTGCACAACGCCGCCCACGACATGCGGCACTCGAACGCGTTCCCCTGTCACTGACATCCGGTCGCGCCACCGGGATTTGAGTAGATCGAGACGTCCGGGGGCCGCTGCGTGCGGTCCGGCGTCGTTCATGTCATCGTGTCGGCCGTGCCGCCGGATGCGCTGGCGCCTTCGCTGACCGGGTGGATCCGGACGGCAGGGGCCCAGGGTGCGACCCGGCGTGCGTTGCGGCCACAGGGAGCCGTCCATGTCCATTTTCCGTCCCATCGTCTTCACCGCCGTGCTCGCGGGCCTGCTCGTCGGACTCGCGGTCACCGTCGTTCAGCACTTCGGAACCATCCCGCTGATTCTTGCCGCCGAGGTCTACGAGAACGGCGGCGAGGCTGCGCACGATCATGGCGCCGCCGGCCACGACCACGGTGCCGCGTCCTCCGAGACCGAAGCGGCTGCCCCCGCCCACGACCACGAACCGGCCTTCTGGGCGCCGGCCGACGGGGTCGAGCGCACGGTCTACACGGCGCTCTTCAACGTCATCACCCAGGTCGGCTTCGGGCTGCTGCTCACGGCCGGCCTGGTGCTGTCGCGGCGTCCGATCTCCTGGCGCGAAGGGTTCCTCTGGGGCCTCGCCGGCTTCGTGATCTTCTCGTGGGCACCGTCGCTCGGCCTGCCGCCGGAGCTTCCCGGCATGCCGGCGGCCGAGCTCGGCGCACGGCAGGCCTGGTGGATCGGCACGGTGGTCGCCACCGCCGTCAGCCTCGGCCTGGTCGCGTTCGTGCGCTCGCCGCTTGCGGCCGCCGCCGCCGTCGTCCTCTTCGCCGTTCCGCACCTGATCGGAGCGCCGATGCTGGCCGAGATGGAGACCGCAGTCCCGGAAACGCTGGAGCACCGGTTCATCGTGGCGGCGCTGATGACGACGCTCCTGTCCTGGTCGCTGCTCGGCGGGCTGGTCGGGGCGTTCTTCCATCGCTTTGCCGCCGGCGAGGCCGAGAGCGACGTCGCCCACGCCTGAGCAAACCCAGGAAAAGTGCTCTTGCGGTTTTCCGTCCGGGTTTGCGGGCTGAAAAAGCAAACCCAGGAAAAGTGCTCTTGCGGTTTTCCGTCCGGGTTTGCGGGCTGAAAGAGCAAACCCAGGAAAAGTGCTCTTGCGGTTTTCCGTCCGGGGTTGCGATCTGACCAGCAAACCTATCCCGTCCGGAACCGGCGCACGGTCTCGGACGGGCTTTCGCCGTACCGGGTCTTGTAGCTGCGGGCGAACTTGCTCAGGTGATCGAAGCCGCAGTCGGTCGCCACGTCGGTGACCGTGCGGCCGCTCCGCGCCGCCTCCATCAGGTCGCGGCGGGCGAGATCCAGCCGCACCTGCCGGACATAGGCGATCGGCGTCAGCCCCAGATGGTGCTGGAAGGCCTTGTGCAGGGTGCGCGGCCGCACGCCCGCCGCCTCGGCGATGTCGGCGAGGCGCACCGGTTCGCGGGCGTGCACCTTGATGAACTCTTCGGCCCGCGACAGCGCCTGTGGCCGCGCCGCTCCGATCCCGGCGAGCCAGCCGCCGGCCGAATGGTCGAGCGCCGTCAGCATCAGTCCCGCCAGCACGGATCCCGCATGCTCCGCCAGCCGCGGATGGGCCCAGCCGACGCCGCCTTCCCGGGCATCGCCGGCAAGCGCCCGCAGCAAGGCGAACAGGCTGGCGGTGCGCGCCGTCTCGAAGGCCGGGGCGGGCGCGAACAGCACCGGCTCCAGGATCCGTCCGCCCTCCGCCCCCCATCCGGCCACCGCCTCGTCCAGCAGCGAGCGGTCCACCCGCACGATCAGCTGGGTGCAGTCGGCCCCCCAGGTCTTTTCGGTGCGGCGGTCGGGATTGACGACGTACAGGCCGCCGGCGTGCACCGTGTGTTCGGCTCCCTCCTGCCGGTAGGTCGCGGTGCCCGCCAGCGTCCACTGCAGCAGGTAGAAGTCCCTGAGCGGCGGCATCCCGATCACCGTTTCGGTGCCGTAGGTGAGGTGGTTCAGCGACAGGCTGCCGACGCTCGCGTGGCTGTGGCGGAAACCGGGAAGGTCGGCCGCGGTGGTCAGGTCGTGGGTGCGGAAGAAGCGCGCGACGTGCCGCTTAGCGAGGCCCCACGAAGCCCCCGCCGTGGCGTCGCGGGCGGCGAAAGGCAGGGGCGGATTGAGGACGGTCGTGCGCTCTGGGGGCATTGGTTCCTCGCATGTCGCACCGGGCATGCAGGGGGCATGCTGGTCGGATGCGGCGGTCCTGTCCAGCCGGCATGCGGGGTCCGGTGGCCGATCGTGCCGCCATCCGAGGCGATCCGGCGCAATTTGCGGCACCGTGCCGAATTGGGCTAGAGGGGCGCGATCGGGCTAGTCAGGCCGGGCGGCGGTCGACATCATAACGGTTCCAGAGTGGTGCCGGGCCCGTCGGCGGGCCCCGTGAAAGGCCTCGAATGGATTCCGCCGCTGTCAAAGCGCTCGCCAGGGACTTCGGTGCCGACCTCGTCGGCATCGCCAGCGCCAGGACGCTGAACGCGTTTCCGCCGGATCCGCGCTGGCCGCAGACACCCGATCGCATTTCGCCCCACTGCAAGAGCGTCATCGTCATCATCTCGCGCATTCCGGTGGCGGTGTTCCGGGCGAAGGCGTCGGCGGCCGTCCAGTACATGGACATGCTGGTGCTGCGGCGGATGGACGTCATCGCCCACAAGCTTGCCGAGGCGCTGGAGCGGGAGGGGCACCCGTCCTTCGTCACCGCCGCCCAGGAAACCGACTGGGACCTGAAGACCGCCTCCTACGGCCGCCTGTCGACCCGCCATCTCGGGATCGAGGCCGGCCTCGGCACCTTCGGCCTCGAGGTCAACATCCTGACGCCGGAGTTCGGGCCGCGCGTCTACCTGACCGGCATCCTGACCGAGCTGGAGCTGGAGCCCGACCCGCGCATCACCGAGCAGGTGTGCATCGGCGAATCCTGCTCGCGCTGCCTCTATTCGTGCCCGACCGATGCGGTGAAGCACTTCGGCATCGACAAGCGCGCCTGCGCCACCGCCGCCCAGGAGTTCGGCTTCATGACCTCGCTGGGCGTCTTCGAGGAGATGATCGACACCGACGACGACGCCCGCCGCAAGGAGATCGTCGAGAGCCGCGACATCTACGGCTTCTGGCAGGGGTTGCTGCGCGTCGTCGGCTCGTTCGGCGACTGCCCGCGCTGCCTCGCCGTCTGCCCGGTCGGCAACGACTACCACGCCCACCTGGCCGGCCCGCAGAAGGTGATCCCGGAAAAGACGCCGGAGAAGGTGGAGAAGGCGAAGGCCTTCAAGGAGGCGCGCAAGGCCGGCGAGCCGGTCCCGGGCCTCGACGAGTGGAACCGCCGCTGGGTGGGCGAGGACGGCTACCAGGGCCTGGTCGCCCGCCAGCTGCAGGCCTTCAAGGCGGCCCAGAAGGCCCGCGCCGACGCCCATGCGGATGCACTGGCACCCGCCGATGCCGCCGCCGACCCCGACGCCGAGCGCTGAGAGAGCACGCGACATGGTCACCGTCTTCCAGGAGCCGATCACCAGCGACGACGTCAAGGACAAGGCCCGCGCGCTCGGCGCCGATCTCGTCGGCATCGCCGATGCGGCCGCGCTCAACCAGAACCCGCCGGACCCGGCGCGCCCGAAGCGGCCGATGGACATCTCCGACTACGACGCCGACCGGGTGATCGTGCTGGCGAGGCGGCTCTCGGCCGGCACCACGCGGCTGCCGCGCTGGGACGAACGCCACAAATACTACAACGACGAGCTGGCACTGACCGCCATCGAGGCGGTCTCGCTGGAGCTGGTGCTGTGGCTGGAGGACCGGGGCTATCCGGCCCTCATCGTGCCGCCCACCCACGTCGATCCGCTCGACTATCGCGGCGACGCCAGCGCCGCCCTCGGGCCGATCCTGTCGCTGCCGCATGCCGCCGTGGAGGCCGGTCTGGGCACGCTGGGCCTCAACCAGATGCTGCTGACGCCCGAGTACGGGCCGCGCGTCATCCTCACCGCGGTGCTCACCTCCGCGCCGCTGGAGGCCGACGCCCGGGCCATCGAGGCGCTGTGCCGGGGGGCTGCCTGCGGGCGCTGCCTCTCGGCATGCCCGGGCGACGTCATCCGCCATTTCGACCGCGACTGGGAGGCCTGCCAGACCTACCGCTCGCCGCACGGCTTCCATGCGCTCGCCGACCACATCGGCCGCATCATCGACGAGCCGGACCCGGCGAAGAAGAAGGCGATGCTGCGCTCCAAGGACCAGTTCTATCTGTGGCAGTCGATCCTGCGCGGCGCCGGCGTGGTCACCGGCTGCCGGCGCTGCCAGGACGTCTGCCCGGTCGGCGACGACTACGCGCGCCTCGCCGACGTGCTGGCCGAGATCGCCGAGGACACGCCGGAGAAGCGCGCGCGGCTGGCCGAGATGGTGGCGGCGGAGCGGGCCGGCGACCTGCCGGCGGCCTACCGGGCGGCGGAGCGCTGGATCGGCGAACTGACGGGCGAGGGCGTGCTCGCGGAGTGAACACGGGCTGCGCGGCGGGCGGACGGCCCTCCGACGCGGCCGGGCGACCGGGAGGGGAAGGCGGACGGGGGATGGGGAGATCGCCCGTCCGCCGCTTCTCCGGGCAGGGGAACCCGGAGCCGTGCGAGACGGGGAGGGGGACGGTGGACGGGCGTTGGGAGGCGCCCGTCCACCACGTGTCCCGCAAGGCCCGCCGGGCCGGGGCCTATCGAGCCCGGCCCGGCGGCGCCGCGGGACGACAGGATCGGGCGGGACGTGGCCGGGCCGGCCGGCAGGACGGGACGTGAGGAGGGGCTGGCGGTGAACCAGGGTCTGATGCTGCCGGAGACGGCCGCCGCACTTGCCGCCACCCAGCGCGAGGGCCGCCGCCGCGCCGTCGAGCGGGCGCTGCGCGCGCCGTTCTGGCGGCCGCGGCTCACCGGGCTCGACCTCGACCGCATCACCGAGCCGGGCGAATGGGCGAAGATCCCGATCCTCACCAAGGAGGAGCTCAGGGCGCTGTCGCCCGAGGCCTTCTACGCCGACTTCTGCACCGCCGGGCGCCGCGACACCGTCGAATACTGGCGCTCGGGCGGCTCCACCGGCCGGCCGCTGTTCTACCCCCGCACCGCGGCCGATATGGCCCACGCCATGGCCGGCTTCCGCCGCGTCTACGCCTGCGCCGGCGTCGGTCCGGACGACCTCGTCCACATCTCGCTGCCGCTCGGCATTCATCCGGCCGGCCACATGTGCGCCCGGGCGGCGGAGGCGGAGGGCGCCGCCGTCATGTGGGTCGGCGCCGGCAACGCCGCCCCCTCGGTGATGCAGCTCGACCTCATCCGCGCCTTCCGCCCCTCCGTCTGGGTCGGCATGTCGAGCTACGCGATCCATCTGGCCAACCTCGCCGCGGCCGAGGGCCTGCGCCTCGCCGACTGCGGCGTCCACACGGTGATCTGCACGGCGGAGCCGCTGTCGGCGGCCAAGCGCGCCAAGCTGGCGGCGCTGTGGGGGGCGCGGGTCATCGATTCCATCGGCATGACCGAGATGATGATGATGGGGGCGGAGACGGCGCCGGGCGCCGGCTTCCGCATCTGGTCCGACTTCGTCTACCCCGAGGTGGTCGACCCGGAGACGCTCGCCCCGGTGGCGCCGGGCGGCGAGGGGCTGCTGGTGGTCACCGCGCTCGCCACCAACCAGGCGACGCCGTTCCTGCGCTGGAACACCGGCGACGTGGTGCGGATGCTGGCCCCCGAGCAGATCCAGGAAAAGTGGGAACCGGTTTTCCGTCCGGATCTGCGGGGAGACGAGCAGATCCAGGAAAAGTGGGAACCGGTTTTCCGTCCGGATCTGCGGGGAGAAAAGCAGATCGAGGAGACGTGGGAACCGGAGGGGCGCGGGCCCCCCGACGGCTGGAACCCGCTGTATCCGGCCGGCCTGCGCGCCGACAACGACGGCCGCCGGGCGCCCGATCCGCGCTTCGCGCTGTTCCCGCTGATGCGCCACGCCCACCGCACCGCCGGCTTCTTCAAGGTGCGCGGCGTCAACATCGGCCACACCGACTTCGAGGACATGATGTTCGCCGACGCCCGGGTCGCCGATTTCCGCGTCGAGGTGGTGGCGACCGACGGCGCCGACGTGCTGCGCGTCCACCTGGAGGCCGGCGGCGGCGCCGACCCGGCGGCGCTGGGCGCCGAGCTCGCCGCCCGCGTCCGCCGCAGCTTCGAGCTCACCCCCGACCTCGTCTGGTCGCCCCCCGGCACCATCGCCCGGGCCTTCGAAAGCTCGGTCAAGGCCGCCCGGTTCGTGGATTTGAGATAGAGCAAGCCCAGGAAAAGTGCCCTTGCGGTTTTCCGTCCGGGCTTGCGGAGAGAGAGAGCTTTGTAGCGCTCACGCCGAGTGCGCTACGCGCACCGGCTGCGCGGGCGCGGCCTGACCGGCCGGCGCACGGTCGTGCGCTGGTGGGAGCCCAGAACAAGTGCCCTTGCGGCTTCCCTCCGGGTGGCCTGCTCCCCGGCAAGTGGCCACTGTTGTGAGTTAGATTTCGGCTCCAACATTGGAGCTGAGAATGCCGAAGAAGCGCTATTCCCCTGAA